>JAFUFW010000001.1 GCA_017469685.1 Bacteroidaceae bacterium
CATGACCTCATACGCCCGCAACTTCCCGCAATATCAGGTCGAAGTGGATGAAGCCCAGTGAAAGCTGGCGGGCATCTCGCCCTCGGCAGTCCTCTCGGCCATGAGTGGTTATCTCGGTGGCGCCTATGTCTCAAACTTCAACCAGTTCGGTAAGGTCTATCGTGTCATGCTCCAGACCGACCCGAAGTACCGCACCTCCGAGGCCGACCTTTCTAATATGTACGTCCGTAGCACCACAGGCATGGCGCCAATCTCGCAGTTTGCCAAGCTGACGCCCGTCCTTGGTCCAGAGATCGACACCCACTTCAACCTCTTCTCCGAGATCTCGTGTATGGTCCAGCCTGCCCAGGGCTACACCACCTCTGATGCCATGCAGGCCATCGACGAGGTGCGCGCCGAGAAACTGCCCGACCACATCACTTATGAGTACGGCAGCATCTCTCGCGAAGAGTATGAGCAGATGGGTTCCAACCAGACCATCCTCATCTACGCCATCTGCGTCGTCCTCATATTCCTCATCCTCTCCTGCCTGTACGAGTCCTTCCTCGTGCCCTTCGCCGTCATCCTCTCCGTGCCCGCAGGTCTGATGGGTTCGTTCGGACTGGCTTGGCTTTGGAATCAGGTCAGCGTGGGGCTCGGCCGTCTGTTCACTGGAGCCGATATGTACATCTTCGGCCAGGTGGAAAACAATATATACCTCCAGACGGGTGTCATCATGCTCATCGGCCTGCTTGCCAAGACTGCCATCCTGATCACGGAGTTCGCCCTCGAACGTCGTCGCAAGGGTATGGGCATCGTAGAAGCTGCCTACGCTGCTGCCGAGGCTCGTCTGCGCCCGATTCTGATGACCGTCCTCACCTGTGTACTGGGTATGCTCCCGTTAGTATTTGCATCCGGAGCTGGCGCCAATGGTAATCGCACTATCGGTATCGGTGTTGTCGGAGGTATGATTGTCGGCACCTTTGCCATCCTCTTCACCGTTCCCGTCTTCTTCATCTTCTTTGAGTGGCTGCAGGAGAAGATCCGTCCCGCCATGAAGGTTGAGGCCGACCAGCAGTTCCTCAAGGAGAAAGCACGTAGCGAACGAGAGAAAGCTGAAGCCCAGGAAGATAATTAACCAAACTATTCAGAAAGCAATGAAAAAGCATAGCATCCGCCATTTTTCACTTTTCTTTTTTCACTTTTCTTGCATCATCACAGCGATGATGATGGTTACCTCCTGCGGCGTCTATCGCAACTACGATCGTCCCTCTGACCTGCAGACCGACGGCCTATACGGTAACGCACAGGTAGGCAACTCCGAACAGAGCCTCGGCGCCAAGGCATGGCGCGAGTTCTTCACCGACCCGCAGCTGCAGAGCCTGATTGAGCGCGGCCTCGCACAAAGCGTCTCAACCCGCCAGCTCGACCTCCAGATCCAGGAGGCACAGGAATACCTCAAGTGCTCCAAGCTCGCCTATGTACCCAGCCTCGCCATTGCGCCGCAGGGACAGCTCTCCAGCTTTGACTGGTCCAAGCCCCTCAAGTTCTACACCGTGCCCCTCTCCGCCTCGTGGCAGATAGGCAGCATCGGCAGCCTCCGCAATGCCAAGAAGAGTGCTGAAGTAGGCGTAGAGCAAGTCAAGGTAGCCCGTCAGGCCGTGCAGCAGGCGCTCGTGGCCAACATCGCCAACATCTACTACTCACTCTGCATGCTCGACGCCGAAGTGGCCATCAGCGAGCAGACCGCCAAGAACTGGCGCGAGAGCGTGGAGCTGACCAAGAAGCTCATGGCAGCCGGACGCTCAAACAAGGCAGCCGTAGCACAGAGCGAGGCCAACTGCCTCAGCGTGGAAGCTAATCTGCTCGACATGAAGGAAGCCGTCATCGAAGCCGAGAACGCACTCTGCACCATCCTCGGCGAGGCTCCCCACCACATTGAGCGCGCCTCACTCGCCTCCTTCCAGGCACCCGCAGCCGTCGAGACTGGCGTGCCACTCGCACTCCTTCAGAACCGTCCCGACGTTCGGCAGGCCGAGCTCCAGCTCGCCAGCAAGTTCTATGCCGTCAACAGCGCCAAGGCAGCCTTCTACCCTGCCCTTACGCTCAGCGGCACGCTCGGCTTCACCAACAACGGCAGCAGCGTCGAGCTCAGCCCCGGCAAGTGGATATGGAACGCCCTCGGACAGCTCGCACAGCCCATCTTCCAGAACGGACGTCTGCGTGCACAGAAGCGCGTCGCCGAGATGCAGCAGGAGGAAGCTAAGATGGCCTTCCAGCAGAGCCTCATAGCAGCAGGCAACGAAGTCAACACCGCCCTCGTAAAGCTGCAGACGGCATCGCAGAAGCAAGCCCTCATCGACGGTCAGATCCAGGCTCTCACCGACGCCGTGCAGGCTACTGAAGCCCTCTACAAGGACAACGTCAGCCGCCAGGTCAACTACCTCAACGTCCTGACCGCCCAGACGGGCCTCCTCAGCGCACAGCTCGGACAGCTCGCCAACCGCTACGCCATCATCTCCGCCACCATCGAACTCTACCAAGCCCTCGGCGGTGGCTCGTTGATGAACGATTAAGCCTGGGTATATCATTTTGTAGACCAATACTTGAAAAGCCGAAGCCCGCCTGCTGGTGCAGATGGGCTTCCGCTTTTCAAGTATTGGTTCTCGCCCCCAACATCTGCAACATGTCATCCCCATAATGATTCATGAGGAGACTTGTCGTGGATGTTCGCTCGCAACTATGTTCATATTGAAAGCCATTGGCGATTATTTGCCCTGAATGCATAAATCTGGAAAAGTATGGTTTTCAAATATCAAAGCAAGTATTTGCAGCTAATTAGTCCTTACTACACGCTTTCGGCCTTACTTAAGTGTCGTTTGAGGTGAAATGAAACTGGCAACGAACTATGATTCATTTCATATTGATTCTTTTTGCCATAGCTTGAAGAAAAGGGCGGAAAAGATTGGAGGTTCGGATGAAAGGCGCTAACTTTGCAGCGGCTTTCCAAGAAAGGGAGGGTTACAGACAAGATTTCCAGGCATTAAGTACAGACAACGTAACAATCAAAGAACAATATGACAATTAAATCTATTCCCGTGCTACTGCTCACTGGTTACCTCGGCAGCGGCAAGACAACGCTTCTCAACCGTATTCTCAACAACCGCCGTGGCATAAAATTCGCCGTAATAGTCAATGATATTGGCGAGGTGAACATTGACGCGGACTTGATAGAGCGAGGGGGCATCGTTGGACAGAAGGATGATAGTCTGGTTGCCCTGCAGAATGGCTGCATTTGCTGCACTCTGAAGATGGACCTCGTGGAGCAGCTGCGCGACATCACGCGCATCGGGCGCTTCGATTATATCGTGATAGAAGCCAGCGGCATCTGCGAGCCGGCTCCAATAGCTCAGACTATCTGCTCAATACCGACGATGGGACTCGAATATGTGCGCGACGGACTGCCCGTGGTGGACTGCATAGCCACCGTCGTGGATGCCCTGCGTATGCGCGACGAGTTCGGAGGCGGAGGCGACCTGCTCAAGCCCAACCTCGAGGAGGACGACATAGAGAACCTCGTAATACAGCAGATTGAGTTCTGCAACATCATACTCCTGAACAAGGCATCGGAGGTGACGGCGCACGAGCTGGGACGCATACGCGAGATCATCCGGGCCATTCAGCCAAAGGCCAAGATCATTGAATGTGACTACTGCGACGTGGACCTCAACGAGCTCATAGACACACACATGTTTGACTTCGACAAGGTAGCGACATCTGCGGCGTGGATTGATGAGATTGAAAATAGACACGATGATGATGATGATGAAGAACATGAGCATGAGCATGAACATGAATATGAGCACCATCACCACGATGAAGATGATGACGACGAGCATGAACATCATCATGAACATCATGAGCACCACCACCATCATCACCACGACGATGAGGGCGAGGCAGAGGAATATGGCATTGGTACTTTCGTGTACTACCGTCGCGAGCCCCTACGCCTCGGGCAGTTCGACGAGTTCGTGGCACGCCACTGGCCAAAGAGCATCATACGCGCCAAAGGCATTTGCTGGTTTGCAGACGAACCGGAGACGTGCTACGTCTTCGAGCAGGCTGGCCGACAAGTGTCGCTGCGCAATGCTGGGGCCTGGTATGCTACAATGCCTGCCGACGAGCTGGAGGCTTTCAAGGCCGAGCACCCTGACCTACAACGCGACTGGGACGAGCGCTACGGCGACCGTATGCAGAAACTCGTATTCATAGGTCAACACCTCGACCACGAGGCCATCTCCGCAGAGCTCGACAAATGCTTGGAACTCACCACAGATTTCACAGATTAATCAGATACTTTTCAGTCGCAAATCCGTGTAATTTGCGTAATCTGTGGTCCTCTATAAAATAATTATGTTCATCTATTTATGCTGAAAGAATTGTTTCGATTATGGCTGATGCAGAAGCGGCGCACGTTCTCGTGGCGCACGTTTATTGTAGGCCTGGTGCTGGCGCTTTATTTCGCAGGCTTAGTGCTCGTCTTGTACTTCGGCATGCGCGAGCGACTTGACCAGATGGGCGCGACATTCGCTCTGGCTTCGCTTGCTCCGCTGTTTGCCGTAGCTTCAGTCCCAGCCGATCTTATGCTGAAGTTGTTCTGGCGACGCTCGCCCGTGGAAATGGACGATTACCTTCGCACTCGCCCCATCAGCCAGCGCACTTGGAGCCGTTTCATACTCATTGACACGTGCCTGGGCTTCATGCAGTGGATTATGCCTGCAATAATGGCTTTCATCGCAGGGCTGTTCATGCCGCTGTGGACAGCTCCGGTAGTGCTGGTGCTGACACTCTCGTACACCGTGGTGAACGCCTTCTTCCAAAACTGCTGGCGTCGTGCGCCTGGCAACCAATGGACGCTACCATTAGTAGCAGCCTACATAGTGTGGATGGTCGTGACCTACGCCGGGTCCATAGCATGTCTGTTGGTCGTAGGTTTAGCTGCCGACGACCCTTCAACACCCGTAAGTGCTTCGGCCACCAACTGTGGCGTTGTGGTTTCCTCCGCAGCCCTTCTAATAATTAATGTATGCACCTGCGCAGCACTGATGGCTTATTTCACACGCCTGCGCAACCACAACGAGGAGGAGCACACGCCAGTGCACGTCTCGGCGAAGTCGTTGGGCGAAGTGTCAGTTTGGAGCATCGAATGGGTGCAACTGATGCGCAGCAAGCGACTGCGTGTGAGTGTGATAACTATTGCCGTGGTATTCCTTATCAATACATATTTGCAGCAGAATCCTGAGATACAGGACGACTTCAACGGCGTTAACCTGATGTTGCTCTTCGGCATCGCCTTCCCCAGCATCATTGTGGCGCAATGGGTGTTGGGCATTGAGGCCAACTATTTCTCAGGCATCTGGACAAAGCCCTGGCCCTTAGAGGGTATTCTCAGACGTAAGTTCGTATTTCTCTGCGGCCTGTGCGTCCTGATGGCCTTGCTCATACTGCCCTGCGTAGTGTTTATGGGTATGAACTTCTGGATGTGGCTCTCGACGTTGCTCTTCGGTTGCGGCGTTTTCGTGCTTCCGTTCATGGCCACCTGCCTCTATAGTAGCCGTATGGATCTCTTCGCTTCAGCGTTCTTCAACTATCAGGGCGGCAACAAGCAGCTCAACATATTCTCGTTCGTCATGTTCATCCCAATGGGTATATACTTCGCAGCTTACTTCCTGCTACCATCTGTGTGGGCTCACGTGATCATCGGCGGTTTGGGTATTATAGGGCTGGCCCTGCACAGGGTCTACATCCATTGGGTTGCCAGTCTATGGTTCCGTCGCCGCTATGAAATAATGGAAAGATGGCTTACGGAGTGAATATATTGAAGATTGAAAATTGAAGATTGAAGATTCTTTAGATTCGCTGTCGCTCATAGAAGCGGCAAAGCCGAGCGAAAAATTAAACTATTGAAAAATGAATATTGTAATAGATAAACTCAAGAAGGTCTATGGCGACAAGGTGGCCTTAGACATCCCCGCATTGGAGATTCGCAGTGGCGAGCTTGTGGGCCTGGTAGGTAACAACGGCGCAGGCAAGACGACACTGCTACGCCTCATCCTCGACCTCATAAAAGCTACCGAAGGGCGAGTTCTCTCTGATGGCATCGACGTAACGGGTGCCACAGACGGTCGGCCGACAGATTGCACCTCGGCAGACAACATCGCGTGGAAGCGTTACACCGGTTCGTTCATCGACGGGCGTTTCCTGATTGATTTCTACACGCCTGAAGAGTACTTCACGTTCATCGGACGCCTGTACAACATCTCGCAGGAGACCGTCATGGAGCGCTTGGAAGCCTTCCGCCCGCTCATGCACGACGAAATTCTGGGCACTCGAAAGTATCTGCGCGATTTCTCTGAGGGCAACCGCCAGAAGATAGGTATCATTGGCGCTATGATAATCCGGCCTAAGGTGTTGCTGCTTGACGAACCTTTCAACTATCTCGACCCCTCGTCGCAGATTATCGTGGCCCGCATGATAGCGGAAATGAACACCCAGTTCGGAACCACGACTATCATCTCGAGCCACAATCTTTCGTTTGTCTCCGACATCTCAACACGAATCCTCTTGCTCGAGAAAGGCCTGCTGATAAAGGATCTCGACAACACCAACGGCTCTGCAATAGCCGAACTGAACGACTACTTCACCTCGCAAGCCTAAGCCCCAAACTCTATGATTCGGCCACCGTCGCTCGCAGCATACTTCCGCAAAAGCGTTTGTATGAAGCGGGCACAGGCGAGAACGTTGGAGCGGTTGCCGTCGTAGCCGTTGACAATGGCGAGAAGGTGCCGCGTTGAAAGCGAGAGTTTAGTACGCTCGTGGTCGCTGGTTGGCGTTCCTATGCCTCCGAGTGCATCGCGGTAGACCGGCAGCCCTGCTATGTTTAGCGGCCCTCTCCCTATACCTTCGTAAGGCTCGCCTTCGCGACCAATACCTAAGACAATGCCCCTGCATTCCGCGTCATCTGACGCTGAGTGCGGGGGCATTTGTATTTTGTCGGCATCGAAGCCGCCAATGCTGTAGCCGTAGGCTATGGAGGCTAAGTTTATGAGGTCAACGAGCGTAGATACTTTATATAGTTCGTGACCTTTGAGTGTGCGGCGGATAAGCGCTTCGCCCGATGGTCGATAGCGGCTGGGGTCTTTCCCGCAGCGGCGATATGCCTCTCGAGTGGCTTCTATCGGCGGCATGGCCTTGATGCTGTCGGCAGTGTAACGGGTGCGATAGTCGATGAGGAAGGCATCAATCTCCTGCCATAACTCAGCATTGTATTCGCTGCCTCTGACATCAGCAACGACAGCGGCGCCCACAAACTCGGGGCACCGCTCTCTTATTTCCTGTAAAACAGTAATTATCATCAATCTTCAATTTTTCAATCTTCAATCTTCAATCTTTCATATTCACTCCACGCACACCATGATAACCCTCGCGCGCCTCTGAGGCAGAGCTGACGTCGACGCTATCGGCTGCAGCGCGCGTTCCTTTGACGTAGTAGCCATAGTAATCGTAGTAGCCATAGTAGCCATAGCGATCCCAGTAGCGGTCGTAGTTGCGCAGGTTGAAACGCGTCAGGTTCTCGAGGGTGTAGAAGTCGGCGATATAGCCAGTGAAATAATCGTTGGAGATGCGATAGTCCACGATGGCGCAATCGAGAGCGGGATCTTCAAATGTAAGGTACAGGATGCGGTTGTTTACCTCCCAGTTGAAACGCGTCGTTACGGCATGACGAGCGTAGTAGTCAATCTCGACGCCTCGGCCGTGGTCGTAGCCCCATCCAGTGTAGAACTCAATCTCTGTGCCACGGGCGGGCTCGCCGTCGTAGTACATATCCATGTCGCCGAACCAATGCCCGCTGACAGCATTTCCTATTTCCTGATCCTCATCGAGGCAGCTGGTGAGCGCGACGGATGCGGAGAAGAGTATTGCGAGCATCCAAAGGAGCTTCTGAAAGTGGGTAGCAAAAGTCTTCATAGTCGTAGAGTTTTTAATTGTTTGACGCTGCAAAGGTAGGTGCTTTTGGTGTGAAGTGCAAGAGGCTTTTCCTAAAGCTCACGGGGAATATTCCTACCGCTTGAGGCTTTTTACTACCGTGCCGTCTGCCTTACGGCTTATTGTCAGTCCTTTATGTGATGCTGAAACGCGACGTCCTGCAAGATCGTAGTTCACTTCGGGGCTTGCAGCTTCGCTAATATCAGCCACACGGTCGGGCGTGATAGCATAGTAGTTGATGCGTGAGCGGTGCTCCTCGCCACCGCCCCTGTATATGGTCTGTACGCCGATACGATCGAAGCCTTTCTGGAAAAGGTAGATGGCGTAGGCCTTCTCGTAGATGTAGGAACGGGAGAATGCTTCGCGGTTCTCATCTGTGAAGAGGTATGGCACCTCGTCGATGTCCTCAGGCAAGCGGGTGTACTCATCAGTGTAGAGCGTGTAAGGCTCATCGTCGTCGACGTAGAGCTGGTAGCTAACCTTTGAGGGGTCCATGAAGCGCCCTTCGGTGTCCTGCAGAGGGACATTGAGCATGAGGATAGTGAAGCGTCCCATGTCCTGATAGTAGGAGACATTCGGGTCTGAAGGCGTGGCAGCATACTCTTGATAGCGACGGAAGCGCGGCGAGTGGTAGGCTTCTCCCTGCCCTACTCCTGTATCGGAGTTGCTGGCAAAGATTGTCTGCGTAGTCGAGAAAGAGCCGTCGGATGGATCGTAATCATAGGTTGTGGCGCCGTCAGTCCAGTTGTAGAACCAATCGTAGTAGCCGTCGTCGCCCTGGCGGTACTCACCATTTGCACCGTTGAAGAAGAGCAGATAGGAAGAGAAGAAACCGGCATAAGTGACAGGGAACACAATGCTGCGCCCTTGAATCTTGCCTTGCATCCAGCTCTCCGGCAAGCGCGTCTGTGACACACCCTGAACATAGACATTGCCACCCTGCATGCCCACGTTGACGAGATGGCCCGAGTTCTCATACTCCATGGAGTATTGCTCCGTCTCGAGGTCCGCAGGAGGCACGACCGGACTGACATCCTTGCGAGTGAATACTGTTGTATAGTCGAGATAGTAGCTCCACTCATTAGAAGCATCGCCCGTGTAGACGAGACCCAAACCGTCGAAAATGTTGTTGGCGGGGTCGCCGCTGGTGTCCTCAAGCACGAGTTGTTCGCCTTGAATCTTGAATGTCACAGAGCCGCTCGTCTGCACGGTATACTGCTCTATGCCGCCGTTCACCTTCACACGTGCGAGTTGCATACCATAATTGCCACTGTCGAACCAATAAACCATCTGCCCTAAGGGTACTTCGATTTTATCGCCCTCGACATTGCCCTCGACCCATGTGGCTGTGGCTGCGTGTGAAAGTATGTTCATTATGTAGGCTTTAGTGCCGTCAGCTGAAAACACGATTTGTGTAGCGATGCCCTCCTGACGTTCGTCACCGCGGAAATAGATTGTAGCGTAGGTAGCTCCTCCGCTTCTAGTGTAAGCGTACAGTTGGCCCTCAGGTTGCTGAGAGATAATTCCGTGGCTGTCGCGTGTCTGAGCCGAAAGGCTTGTAGCTGCAAGGAGAGCTGCAGCAATAAAGGATAATGTGTGTTTCATATTTATTATTGTTCGTTGTTCTTATTTTCGGATTACCTTTTGAGTCTCACGTGTACCATCAGTGCGGACAATGGTTTGCAGGCAGACACCAGAACTTGCATTCGTAAGCCGGCGACCTGAGAGGTCGGTGTAGATTATCCTGGCAACGGGGGCAGCTTCAGCGGCGCTATTGATACCCGTCAGTGGCGTCGACGGCACAGATGCTTTTTCGGCGTTAGCCACTTCGCCAGTCAGTGTGTTTGAGATTACGGCCACAACACGCAGTTTCGTTTTGTCCTGAACCAGCGAATTGCTTGAGATGTCGAAAGTGTAGGTGTGCTCGTAAGGTTGCAGCGCCTGCACCTGTGCAGGCAGGCTTCCGGCTATCGTTGTCTTGCCGGCAGACGACAGCTGTATGGCAACATCCTTGAAGTGTAAATCGCGTATAGTCGCTGGCAAATCAGCCCATGGTTTCAGATAGGGGTCTCTTTCGTTTGTGCCGCCATAGTAGTTGCTCTGGTTCCAGCGTGAACTTTGGCTGTGGAGGTCGTCAGCCACGAGTATATACGAAAGACTGTAAGGGCTATTCGCCAGGTTGCGAATGAAGCGCGTAGTGCTGGTCACCTTGATTGCCGTCTGCGCCTCGTCAGTCCAGTCGGCTTGCAGCTCTATGGTGGCTGGCGTGAGGATTGCCTGGCGGGTCTTCCAGTCGTTCTCTATGCCGAGGCTGCCACCGCTGGTGCCAAAGAAAGGATCGGTGTCGATGACTCTGTCCACGTATGCGTGCGGGTAGCCTGAAGGGTTGTCGGGTGTGGCCATTGCGAGCTGCATCGGATCACCATTGTGGTAGGCCACCCCCACGAAATCGTCGCCATACTTCTTCGTAAGGGCTTCCATAGCTGCTGTGCCGCGTGGACAGTTGCCACACCACCCGCCGGTGTACTCTTCCATCAGAGGTTTGTGCTTGGGCATCTCGGCCAGGAAAGCCATGTCAAAAGTGGTGGCAGGCTGGAGGTCCTCGTTGTCTTCATTATTTATCTTAGTGATGCGAATGCTAACCGTTTTCGAGCCAGCCATCTCCTGAGCGGGAACAACGACGCTGTGGGTCGTGTGCTGGCCATAGTAGGTACCCTTAAGGTTGACGGCCTTGCTGTAGTTAGCAGCCACTTCGCCGTCGATTTCAACGTCGTACTCTATGCGCGTGATGTTGGCCACGCCATGGTTGTTGAGGGTCAACTTGTATGTCTTCTGCTTGCCGGTGAGCGAGTAAGTGTCGAGCTCATCGGGAGCAGAGAAGTTGGCGGCATACTGCTTCACGCGGTCGCCACCCAGACGGACAACGAAAGCAAGTGCACGGCCGGCTGTGAGCGTCGTCTCGGCAAGGGGTGTCCATTTGCGATAGCTGCGCGAGGTGTGCACCTGCATGTCGTCCGTCTCGGTGCTTGGGAAGCACATGAGCGGCGTCTTGGCAGGGTCGGAGCTGTTGTTGACGTCGACGCTCGGAACAGTGAACGAGTAGCCGACGTAGATGCCTTTCTCGGTTAGCACGTAAGGTTCGGCGAAGCGCACGCTTGTCCATTTGCCGTTGGGCGTAAAGTCTACGCTTGCCACGTCGGCAACGTTTTTGCCCCCACTGAGTGTCAGCTCCTTTGTTATCCATGCTTTATATTCGGTAAGGCCCGTTGCACTGGTGTTGATTGGGATATCCAGACCTCTGATTTCGAGCCCTGCCAACTCTGGTGCCGTAAGGTGCAAGGCCACATCGTAGGTCTCTGCCTTCTGGGTTCCGATGCCAGCCAGAGTGCCAGAGCCGTTGTAAACGCCATATAATTGCTCGTTTTGAGCGTTGACTACTAAACCAGAGAGCAACGCCACAATCATTATTACACATCTTCTCATAAGCCTACACATTTATTATATATATAGAAGTTAAAAGTAATTATAAAATGATTCCCTCTATTATTCACCTTCTCACAGTCCTCTTGCTTTGTATATCAACTCCTTAGCCTCGTTAATCTCACGCATTTTCTTCTCGGCAGCAGCCTTGATGTCCTCGCCGAGCGAAGCAACGCGGTCGGGGTGGTGCTTAACGACCATGCGCTTGTAGGCGGCTCTCACCTCATCGTCGGTTGCTGTCTCGTCGATTTCGAGCACAGCATAGGCGTTGCTGAGTGTCGTGGAGCCGAGGTTGAGCATGGAATTCAGCTCGCTCTCCTCAAGGCCGAGGTGGGCCGTCACCTCGCGCAGGGCCACTACCTCTGCCGATGCCAAGTGGCCGTCAGCTTTGGCTACCATTGCCAGCAGCGAGAGCAGCTGCAGGCGTTGCGGACGGTTGAGCACACGGCGTAGCTGCTCGCACGCTTCGATGATCACCTGGCGGTAGGAGCCAGGCTGCTGATCCTCCATCTGCTTCTGCTGCTCGAAGAGCTTGAGCATTATGGCGTTGCCCTCGTCGACAGCGGTCTGCCCGAAGTTCTGACGCAGGAACGAGCGCATAGTCTCCATCTCAGAGTGCATGATCTTGCCGTCGGCACGGATAATATAGCTCGCGAGGGTGAGCATAGAGAAGAGGAAACCGTTGCGAGTGCCCGTGTCGACGCGCTCGCTGCGCTGATAGCCAGAACTTGAGCTACCCGAAGAATAGCTGCCACCATAGTAGCTGCCGCCAGTGGCGTCATCATAATAACCTGTAGTGGTGGAGCCATCGTCGGCAGACATCATGTCAAACAATGCGCCGAGCACAAAGCCAGCGAGCGCTCCTATCGGTCCGCCTGAGAGCAAGCCCAGGAAACCGCCTATCCATTTTGCCTTTGCCATTATTTATCACGGCCCGTGGCCGAAGCTGGGAGTTGATAATTGAATTTTTTGTGAGCACAAAGGTAGGTAAAAAGATTTATGCGGCATTGCAAAATGACGAAAAAGCGCAAGAGAAATGAAGAAAAACAAAAGAAAGCATAGAAAAACCTCAAACTTTAGACTCTAAACTTTAATCTTTATTATCTTTGCGAGCATGAAACGAAATATCTTAACCATCATCATCTGCCTGGCAGCTCTGATACCGGCTGCGGCGCAGACTTACGAACCTTCGGCTGACAACCTCGAGGCACGTCGCACATTCGAAGGCTTCCGCTTCGGGATCTTCATCCACTGGGGCATCTACAGCGAGTTCGCACAAGGCGAGTGGTACCTCAACAGCGGAGGGCTCACCCACGAAGAGTACTCCAAGGCGGCATCATGCTTCTACCCTATCCGCTTTGACGCTTCAGCATGGGTGAAGGCTATAAAGGACTCCGGAGCCAAGTACATTACCTTCACCAGCCGCCACCACGACGGATTCTCGATGTTCCACACGCGCCAGAGCCGCTACAATGTCGTCGACGCCACACCATTCAAGCGCGACGTGCTCAAAGAGCTCTCCGACGCCTGTGCCGCCGAGAGCATACGCCTGCACCTCTACTACTCTATCCTCGACTGGATGCGCCCCGACTATCCGCTTGGCCGCACAGGGCTTAAGACGCGACAGAGCCTGCAGCCAAGCTACGACTCGTACTTCAGATTCATGCAGGCACAGGTCCACGAACTGCTCACACGCTACGGTGACATCGGCGGCATCTGGCTCGACGGCTACTGGGACCACGACTCCGACAGCATTCCTTTCGACTGGCGCATGCCTGAATTATATAGCTACGTCCACAAACTCAAGCCCGCATGCCTCATAGGCAACAACCACCACATCACTCCCATCACGGGCGAGGACTTCCAAATGTTTGAGCGCGACCTGCCAGGAGAGAACACCGCAGGACTCTCTGGGCAGGATATAAGCCACCTGCCGCTGGAGATGTGCCAGACAATGAACGGCATGTGGGGCTACAAGGTGGCCGACCAGAACTACAAATCGACGGCCGAACTCATTCGCCTCATAGCGCGCTCAGCCGCCAAGGGCTCAAACCTGCTGCTCAACATAGGCCCCCAGCCAAACGGCGAACTGCCAGCTGCGGCTCTCGACCGCCTGCGAGGCATAGGCCAGTGGATGCGCACAAACGGGGAAAGCATCTACGCCACACGCGCCACTGACATTGCAGAGCAGAGCTGGGGAGTGACTACGCGCAACGCCAAGCGACTCTTCCTACACGTGCTCGACGATGAGGCCACTGACATAAGCCTGCCATGGGATGGCAAAGCACCCAAGAGCGTCACCGCGCTGGCCGACGGCCAGCCGCTGACAGCCAAGATAGTCAGACAAGGCAAGGAGAAGCGCCTGAACATCAGCCTCCCCGCGGGCAGACATACTGACGACTATGTCGTGACCATACCACTCTAAGCACATTGAAGCCCTCTGCCCAGCCCCTGCGACAAACAAGCCCAAGGCTTTCGCGGAAAACCCTTAAGGGTTATGGCCGAAACCCTTAAGGGTTATGCCCCGAACCCTTAAGGGTTATTTTAACACAAGTTAAGAGTGTGCTTTAGCATGATAAAACAAAGAGATAAGATACCAATGACGATATGAATAACAGACAAGACCGCGAGCTCGAAGTGTGCTGCGGATCGATGCTAAGCGCCTTGAACGCCGTCGAAGGCGGTGCCGGGAGAATAGAACTATGCTCAGCCCTCGCGCTCGACGGACTCACCCCGTCCATAGGCCTCACACGCGAACTGCGCCTGCTATACCCCGCTCTGCGTATCCACGTGCTCATACGCCCGCGAGAGGGCAACTTCGTCTACAGCGATGCCGAGCTGTGCGCCATGCTTCACGACATAGAACTCGCAGCCGCAGCTGGCGCAACAGCCATTGTCGCCGGGGCGCTCACACCTGCAGGCGACATCGACATTAATGCCACAAGACGCCTCATCGAGGCAGCCGGCCCCCTGCCATTCACCTTCCACAGAGCTTTCGATGCCGTGAACGACCAGCACGAAGCCCTCGAACAACTTGCGGAACTCGGTGCCGCTCGCGTGCTCACATCGGGCGGCGCGCCCACAGCACTTCATGGGAAAGAACAGCTGCGAAAGCTTAACCAACAGGCCGCCGGAAGAATAAGCATACTGCCGGGCGGAGGAGTCAACAGCAACAACGCACGACTCATTCTCGACCATACGGGCGCCAGGGAAATCCACGGCTCGTGCGCAACCACGCTGCCGTCAGGGCTGAGAGTGACCTCGGCCGACGAAGTGAAACACATATTAACTACAATTAACGCTTAAAAATTTCATAACAGCACTTTTTCGCATACCTTTGCAACGCAAATAAACGAATACTATGAACTTCTGCATCAAACATCCTGAAAATGAAGGCGGAATGAACGAGCGCATCAAGCGCCTGCGCCAAGAGAATTTCGATACGCCCACGACCCTCTCAATCGAGAGAGCACTCATCGAGACAGAATTCTACAAGAAGAACTACGGCACCATGCCCATCGCTGTGCTGCGTGCCAAAAACTTCTACGAAATCTGCAAACGCAAGACCATCTATATCGGCAAGGACGAGCTCATTGTTGGCGAGCGTGGGCCAGTGCCCAAGGCTGTACCCACATTCCCGGAACTGACATGCCACTCCGTGGAAGACCTCCATACACTCGACACCCGCGAACTCCAGAGCTACCACATCTCGCAGCAGGACATTGACACCTACGAGCGCGAGGTGATACCCTACTGGGCCGGCAAGACGCAGCGAGAGCGAATCTTCAACCACGTATCGAAGGAGTGGGAAGAAGCTTACCACGCCGGCGTTTTCACCGAATTCATGGAGCAGAGAGCCGCAGGACACACTGCCATGGACGGAAAGATGTACAACATCGGGCTCACCGAACTGAAAGAACGCATCCAGAAGAAAATTGACAGCCTCGACTTCATCTACGACCCTGAGGCTACCGACAAGCAACAGGAACTCGAGGCTATGGCCATCTCATGCGACGCAGCCATTCTCTTCGCCGAGCGACATTCGCAGCTTGCAGGAAAGATGGCCGCACAGGAAAAGGACCCGCAGAGAAAGAAAGAGCTGCTGAAGATAGCTGACGTTTGCCAGCATGTGCCCGCCCACGCCCCACGAGACCTCTGGGAAGCCATTCAGATGTACTGGTTCGTACACCTCGGCACCGTCACCGAACTCAACGGATGGGACTCGATGAATCCCGGACACATCGACCAGCACCTCTATCCCTTCTACAAGAAAGGCGTGGAAGAGGGCACACTCACACGCGACCAGGCCAAGGAACTCATCTCATGCCTCTGGATAAAATTCAACAATCAGCCCGCCCCCCCAAAGGTTGGCATCACGGCACTCGAGAGCGGAACCTACAACGACTTCACCAACATAAACATCGGAGGCGTAGACCGCGACGGCAACAGTGCTGCCAACGAGATCTCATTCATGATTCTCGAAATCCAGGAAGAGCTCCACGAGCTGCAGCCAGGCCTCAGCATACACATAGCCGAAAACACGCCCGACGACTTCCTGCTCGAAGGCATTAAAGTGATTCGGCAGGGCCACGGCTACCCCTCTGTGTTCAACCCAGACACATATATTAAAGAACTAACGCGCGCGGGAAAGACGCTCGAGGATGCCCGCGAAGGCGGTTGTTCCGGGTGCATCGAGGTTGGAGCCTTTGGCAAGGAAGCATACCTTCTGACAGGCTATCTCAACACCCCAAAAATCCTGGAGATAACCCTCAACAACGGCGTTGACCCTGAGACGGGCAAGAAACTCGGGCCCGAGACCGGAGACCCACGTTCGTTCAAGACTTTCGAAGAACTCTATGACGCATGGCACCGACAGATGGCCTATTTCGTCAACCTCAAGCTCGCTGTAAACAACTACATCGAGCGCATGTTCTCGCTCTATGCTCCAGCCACCTTCCTCAGCCTCTTCATCGACGACTGCATTGAGAAAGGAAAAGACTACTACAGCGGCGGCGCTCGCTACAACACCACCTACATACAATGCACCGGACTCGGCACCATTACCGACTGCTTCACGACGCTCAAAAAGCACGTCTACGAGGACAAAAGGTATACGATGGACGAGATATTGGAGGCGTGCAAGCTGAATTGGCAGGACAAGGAAGTCATGCGACAATACATCCGCAACCATACACCTTTCTTCGGCAACGACGACAAGTATGCCGACGACATCGCAGTACGCGTATATGACGACCTTGTGAAAGCCATAGAAGGACGGCCTAACACACGTGGCGGACAGACACACCTGAACATGCTATCCACAACCTGCCACAACTACTTCGGAAGCGTCTGCGGCGCCACGCCCAACGGACGTTTAGCTCACTTCGCAATCTCGGATGGCACCTCCCCTGCCCACGGCAGCGACAGCCACGGCCCCACGGCAGTAATCAAAAGCCTCGGCAAGCTCGACCAGACGAAGAGCGGCGGCACACTGCTCAACGTGCGCTTCGTGCCGGCACTGCTCAAACGCGAGGAGGACATGCGCAAACTCGGCACACTAATCCGGACTTACTTCAAGTTCGGCGGCCACCACATCCAGTTCAACATCGTCGACACCGCCACATTGCTCGACGCCCAGAAGCATCCCGACCAGTACCGCGACCTGCTCGTGCGTGTTGCCGGCTACTCCGACTACTTCAACGACATGACAGAACAACTGCAAAACGAAATCATTGCCCGGACGGAGAACGAAGAAGTTTAAAACTTTCAAGCCTCTTAGCCATGCCTCACAGAGTAAAGCGCTCCTCGAACGAAAGGCAACCCCTAATTAGCCTTAGCAGTCGAGGATTAAGAGAGTGAGGAATAAGCGGGGCCGAGGTGATGACAACATATATCTAAGCAAAAAAGGCAGCCCGTAGGCTGCCTTTTCTTTGCGGAGAGAGAGGGATTCAAACCCCCGGAACGGACAAGCCGTTCACCGGATTTCGAGTCCGGCCCAATCGGTCACTCTGGCATCTCTCCTCAAGCGCTGTCTTGCGATTGCGATTGCAAAGGTAATAAAAGATTAGGGATTAAAGATTAAAGATTTGAGTTTTTTTTGCTCGCGAAGCACTTTTTTCCCACTTTTTCACTCCAGAATAGCACTTTGCAACTGAGTTGCACGCTTCCAGACGTATCTTTGCAGCGACAAAAGCAAAAGACTAATAAATAATATTATGTTACTCCAATTCATTGAACACTACTGGAACGCTCTCGTCACGATGACCGCCGAGATGGCTCCCTACCTGCTTTTAGGTTTCCTCATTGCCGGACTGCTGCGTATGTTCGTGCCACGCAGCATCTATTCCAAGCACCTCGCTCCTCGCAACATGAAGAGCGTCGTAAAAGCTGCAGCCATAGGAATTCCCCTTCCCCTCTGCTCCTGCGGAGTCATCCCCACAGCCGTAGGCCTCCGCAAGGAAGGAGCCAGCCACGGGGCATGCACCAGCTTCCTCATAGCCACACCGCAGACAGGTGTCGACTCCATCGCCGCCACTTACTCGCTGATGGGCCTCCCTTTCGCTATCGTTCGCCCCATAGCAGCCCTCTTCACTGCAATGTTCGGAGGATGGATGGTAAACAAGTACGCACGCGAGGACGAAGCAATATCTGCACAAGCTGCCAAGGATGGCGATCACGATCACTGCGACTGCGACGATGGCCACTGCCACCACGATGAGGCACAGCCCACGACCTTCATGGGCAAACTCTACGGAGCGCTCGACTACGCCTTCGTTGACATGATGCAGGACGTTGGCAAGTGGCTCGTCATAGGCCTACTCATCGCCGCCCTCATAACCGTGGCCGTACCAAACGAATGGCTCGCCGCGCTACACGACTATAAGCTGTTGAACATGCTCATCGTCTTAGCCGTAGCCATTCCTATGTACGTCTGCGCCACAGGCAGTATCCCCATTGCGGTGTCGCTAATGGCCAAGGGCCTTACGCCTGGGGCCGCCCTGGTCCTGCTCATGGCCGGTCCGGCTGTCAACTCTGCCTCGATGCTCGTCATTGGAAAAGTATTCGGCCGTCGCACTCTGTGGCTCTATATCCTTTCCATAGTCATAGGAGCCATGCTCTTCGGTCTCGGCATCGACTACCTGCTGCCGCAAGACTGGTTCTCGGTGCAAAGCGCCATAGCTGCTACAGGTGAGCACTGCACACACTGCCTCACCACGATGGATTGGATATGGATAGCCCTCCTCATTATTCTTCTTGTCAACGCATTCGCACGCCAATGGTTTGGCCACGGACACCACCACAACCACGAGCATCATGAGCATCATCATGAGGACAAGCATCACGACCATGACGAGGATATCACCAGCTACTCTATCCAAGGCATGAACTGCAACCACTGCAAAGCCAACGTCGAGCGCGCCATTCGCAGCGTAGAAGGCGTTGAGGAGGTTGAGGTCAGTCTGCACGAAGCTACGGCCACAGTCGCTGGCAAGCATGACTCATCAGCCCTCATTGAGCGTGTAAAAGCCATCGGCTACGAAGCCACGCTGAAGGATTAAACAAGGTACTTTAGTTTGAACGTGCACATGGATTATCAGTCCAATGTGCACGTTTTTTGTATTTAGTCAACAATTATTTAGCATTATGCTGCTTTGTTTAAAGTTTTATATGCATTATGCTTTGATTTAATTGATAATACTTATCTTTGTAGCGGTATAACAAACACAAATATTTATGAGAAAGAACATGCTTGTTGGCATAGCATTATTATGCCTTATTACAGTGGAAGCTTTCGCACAAGGCGTCATCGATGCCGTGCCGTTTACCAGCGTACATGTCAGCGACGCCTTCTGGCGCCAACGACTTGACACGATGCAGCATCGCACCATCCGCTACGCCTTCTCCAAAGTAGACGCCGCCGGGCAGATCCGTAACTTCGAGTATGCGGGCAAAATCCTCTCCGGCGAAGCCAATGTGGGCAACCTACGTTTCCAAAGCGACAACCCTTACGACGACGCAGAAGTCTATAAAGTGCTCGAAGGAGCCTCCTACGTCCTCACAGTGAGCCCCGATCCTGAGCTGGAAGCCTACATCGACGGCGTCATCGACAAGATCTGCTCCGCCCAGGAGCCCGACGGCTACCTCCAGACCAACTGGACAATCCACAGCCCGCTGCACGAGTGGTACGGCGGACAGCAGTGGATGAACGACTGGAATCTCAGCCACGAGACCTTCAACGTCGGAGAGCTCGTCGAGTGCGCGATTGCCTACTACGCCGCCACAGGTAAGGACAAGCTGCTGAAATGCGCCATCCGCGCCGCCGACAACCTATGCGACAAGTTCAACGCCGGCGGAATCCGCATGGCTCCCGGCCACGCCGTAGTGGAAATGGCCCTTGTACGCCTCTACGAGCTGACGGGCGACCGCCGCTATCTCGACGAGTGCAAATTCTTCCTCGACTGCCGAGGCATCCGCCAGTTCGATGCCTCGAGCAACGACCTGCGCGTCAACGGAAAGTACTGGCAGGACCATCTGCCCGCCACACAGCAGCGCGAAGCCGTGGGACACGCCGTGCGTGCCCTCTACTTCTACGCCGGCATGGCCGACTGGGTACGCTACTCTGGCGATGCCGCCTACCGCACAGCCGTGAACGCCATATGGGACAACATCGCCTCCAAGAAACTCTATATTACCGGCGGACTGGGTGCACGCGACATCAACGAAGCATTCGGTGAGAACTACGAACTGCCCAACGCCTCTGCCTACTGCGAGACCTGCGCCAGTGTTGCCAACTGCTTCTTCAATCTCCGCATGTTCCGCCTCACCGGCAACGCCCGCTACATCGACGTGCTCGAGCGCTCGCTCTACAACACCGTGCTCGACGGTCTCTCGCTCGAGGGCGACCGCTTCTACTACCCCAACCGTCTCGAGACCAGTAAGCGCGGACAGGAACGCAGCGAGTGGTTCGGCACCTCCTGCTGCCCCACCAACCTCTGCCGTCTCATCCCTTCCGTGCCTGGCTACGTCTATGCCGTCAGTCCCGAGGGCGAGCTCTATGTCAACCTATTCATCGGCTCAACCAGCGATTTCCTGCTGGGCGGCAAGCAGGTGAAGCTGACGCAGACTACCGACTACCCTTGGGAGGGTAAAGTTAGCATCCGCGTGGACGCCAACGAAGCCGGCAGCTTCCCCTTGAAGGTGCGCATCCCCGGCTGGGCGCAGGGCCGACCCGTTGACAGCGACCTCTACACTTACCTCGACCAACCCACTGAGCATGCCACCTTAAGCGTGAATGGACAGCCCGTGGACATCACCCTCGACAGGGGCTACGCCACTATAGCCCGCACCTGGCAGGCTGGCGACGTCGTGGAACTCACGCTACCCATGAAGGCACATCAAGTGCGCTGCCACGAAGGCGTCACCACCAACCAGGGCAAACTGGCCGTGGAGCGCGGGCCGCTGGTCTACTGCGCCGAGTTTGCCGACAACGGAGGCACGTTGGCAACCACATTCCTGCCTGAAGGCACAACCTTCGAACTGGGAGAGCTGAGCAGCCATATATTTAATAAAGTACGCACGCTACGCGCGGGAGAAGTTACTCTCATCCCCTATTTCGCACGCTCATATCGGGGCGACGGCGAGATGAAGATATGGATTCCCACGGTGAAGCCTGAAGTTGTTGAGGACGCACGTCTGCTGGATGAAGTCTATGTCACCAACACAACCTCAGAACGAGCCCACAGCCTCAGCGGGAAGAACATGCGTACAGGCAACGATCTTGGCTGGCGCGATGCCACCGACGGCGGCTACATTCAGTACCACATGACCGTTGATCCCGACCGCCCCTGCGAGCTAATCCTCACTCACTGGGGCAGCGACGGCGGCAATCGCCGTTTTCAGATACTATGCGACGGCAAGCAGTTCTCTGGCGACCACGTGAACAACAATGCTCCCAACGAATATTATGAGCGCGTGCACCCCATCCCATTCGAGATGACCAAGGGCAAGACGCACGTCACAATCCGCCTGCAAGCAGAGCCAGGCAACATCGCCGGAGGCATCTTCGGCATCCGTACCGCCCTGCAGCGCGAGGTGCCCGTAGACGCCGCCGTGCAGGACTGGATGAACGTGGCAGACGAGGAGCAGATATTCTACGCCTACACATTCTCTAATCCTAATGCTACAGCTATTGACTCACCAAGGATGGATGCTTCCGACGACAACAGTCAGCAGAAAAGCTTCTATACCCTCAACGGCCTGCAGGCAGACCCTCTACGGCTGCATAAGCGTACCATTTTCGTTTCCAATGGGCGTAAGTTCATCCAGTAAAGTTACCCTGCAAGTATACAAAAAAGCGCAAACAGCTTGTTCAAGGGCTGTTTGCGCTTTTCTTATTATATAATGGTAGGCCTTTAAATCTTTGTCAGGCGTATAACTCGGCTTGCGAATTGGCGGCTGAGGTAGGCATCGATGCCCATTTCCATGAGGAAGCGGCCGCTGAAGGTCTTGCCTTCAAAATAATGAGTGCGTTCTGTGCAAGCGAATTCGTTGAGGCGATAAGTGGCGTCAGGGTCGAGGCCGGCCATGCGCCAGCGGGGCGTGTGAAGGTCTACGTAGTTCTCAAACTTGTAGCAGAAGAAGACCGCCTCGCTCTTATCCTCAGTCACGAACATCTCGCTACAGAAGCCATTACCCTCGTAAGGCGAAAGGAGGCGATACTGGTCGCCGAGTTGGACTATGGGACGGATCTCCTTATAGAACGCCACAGCCTTCTTGGCATACTCGCGCTCCTTATCGTTGAGGTCGCTGGGCTTCATCTCCATGCCGAAGCGACCGGTCATTGCAACGTCAAAGCGGAACTTGAGCGGGATGACGCGCCCTGTCTGATGGTTCGGCGAAGCGCTGACGTGCTGGGCCATAGCCATGGTCGGGAAAAAATGACTCGTGCCCCACTGTATGAATAGACGCTGCTGGGCGTCAGTGTCATCAGACACCCAGAACTCGTCGAAGTAAGGCATGAAGCCCCAATTGACGCGACCTCCGCCACTGGCGCACAGCTGAATGACAAGGTTCGGATGAGCCTTACGGATGCGCTCGAGGGCACTACGAAGGCCGAGGTGATAGTCAATATAAAGGTGACTCTGACGATCGGCGCTGAGATAGCTGCTTCCGAAGTTGTTCATCGACATATTGCAGTCCCATTTGATGTAGTAAAGGTGTGGATTCTCCTTGACAAGATTGTCAACAACACCTACAACAAAGTCTTGAACCTTGGGGTTTGACATATCCAGGACGAGCTGTGTGCCACCACGACCCATTGAGAGTTCACGCGTTGGATGAGCCACGACCCAGTCAGGGTGCGCTTCGTAGAGCTCGCTCTTGCTGTTTGTCATCGCCGGTTCAATCCAAATACCGAACTTGAGGCCACGATCCTCTGCAGCCTTAAGCAGTGCAGGGATGCCGTTGGGCAGTTTCTCGGTGTCGGTAATCCAGTCGCCCAGAGACTGGGAATCATTAGTGCGGCGGTATTTGCGGCCAAACCACCCGTCGTCGACTACGAAGAGCTCACCGCCGAGTTCCTTGATGCCATCCATCATCTTCTCGCACACTTCCTGATTGACATTCATGTAGACGCCTTCCCAGGAGTTGAGGAGGATGTCGCGGAGGGCTTTTCCGTTGTGGAGTTTACCGTTGCGTCCCCAACGATGGAAAGCACGGCTGACGCCCCCCTTGCCTTCCTCGCTGTAGGTGAGTGCCAGTTCGGGAGTCTGGAACGACTGACCGGGCTTCAGGGTATATGCTGTGTGCAGGTCGTCGATGCCGGCAATAAGAGTGTGGCGGTACTTGCCGCGTGTCTCCAGGCGAAGTTTGTAGTTGCCAGTCCAGCAGAGGGCTGCACCTATGACGCGCCCGCTGTTTTCCTGCGGTTTGCCGTCGAGCGAGATCATCACCTCTGCGCGGTCATTCATACCATTGCGGACGCCATCGTGGCTTACAATAGCCTTTAAGCCTGGTGCAAGAGGCTCCTCAGTCATCTGTCCTTCAGCGCCCCACGTACCATGGAAGTGTGTAATCCAAGCGCCTTCTTGCCGAAGGGTCATTACGCCGCTGGCATACTGCTCCAACTTGATGGGCTTTTTCTCGCCGTTGCGGATGACAGTCCATGTCTCGATTACATCGCTCTTGTCGTTGGCTTTATAGTAGAGGTCAACGAAGAAGTCATATTTCTTGTCCTTCATCGAAATGATGGTCAGGTCTCCTTCGGTGCGTGTACCTGTGATGGCAAGCTCTGTGGACATATTGCCATCGGCGTGGGTCACGCTGAGCGCCGTCTCGTCATAGCTGTCGCGCCCGAAAGCAGGATAGGCATCGTAGTTGATGCTCATGGCATCATAGATTTCCTGAGCTTGCGATGGCTTAACGCGCGAACCATAATAATGTATGCGGGGCGTGGAACCTTCGTTCACTGAAAGCATCAGTGATGTCTTGGGAGTGTTGACGAACACGTCTTTGGCTACCGCTGGCAAGGCCATTAGCAATGCAGCGGCAACTAGTGCGGCTGAAGAAAGGATTCGTTTCATTGGTTTGGGTGAGTGTAAGTTGTTTGGTAAATAGTCTTATAGTGCTGCAAAGATATTAAAAAGTTGTAGGCAGACCAAAGCATAGTAGCTTTTTTTTGAGAAAAGGCTGCAGAAAAACCTATTTGGGTTAGGACGAATTAATAAGCAAAGGCGCAAGGATCTGACTCCTTGCGCCTTTTTTGTTCTCACTAAGCCTTGAGGATGAGCAGCTGAAAGTCGTAGCCCCCTCCTGAGAGCGCCGTCATTCAGCTTTGTCGCGCGTGAGGCCATCGATCATCTGATTGATCATGGTGCTGAAGCGCATTGGATTGCGGATGTAATCGTAGGTGTTGGTGACTTCGCCTGTGGTTACTGACACGGATCCGTAACCGAGGATACGTCCTAAGATACTCTGCTCGGTCTGCACGCCTTCACACTTACGTAGAAGCAGTTCGTGGCTGCGACGACGCACAATGCCTCGCTTGAAGATGAGCCGGCGGTTGGTGACAACATAGCGCTTGCCGCCGTGTACCTCTATGGCACGTATGAGGGCGATGATCCATATAAACGACATCAGCCCTATGCGGGTTGCCCACGCATGCTCAGTCAGCCACTGATTCTGGAGCTGTTCTATCGGCAGTAACAGAGAAGCGAAACCGAGAATAAAGAGCAGTATAGGTCCCCAGTAGACGACAGGATGAAACTGCGCCTCGAAGGTTACCTGCTCATCCTTCATTAGATTGCTCTCTATAAATCCCATTTATGCTTCGGGCTTCATGTTGGTGTAGACGGTCTGCACATCGTCGAACTCTTCGAGACGCTCCACCATCTTGTCGATGCTTTCGCGCTGCTCGGGGGTGACGTCCTTCAGGTCGTTGGGGATATAGGTGAACTCACCACCCACATCTTCGAAGCCGCTCTCTTCCAGATGTTTCTGTATGGCGCCGTAGCTCTTGGGGTCGCCGTAGATGGTCAGCGTGCCTTCTTCCTCGTCCTCATCGTACTCGTCTTCTACTCCGTAGTCGATGAGGTCCATAATGAGGTCGTCCATATCGATGCCATCCTTCTTCTTGAAGGTGAACACGCACTTGTGGTCGAAGAGGAAAGCCAGCGAGCCCATAGTGCCGAGGTTGCCGCCGAACTTATTGAAGACGGAGCGTACGTCAGCCACGGTGCGGGTGGGGTTGTCGGTAAGCGTATCTACGAAGACAGCGACGCCGTGTGGGCCGTAGCCCTCGTATGTCATGCCTTTGTAGTCGCTCTGGTCCTTTCCCATCGCATTCTTGATGGCACGGTCGATGTTGTCCTTGGGCATGTTCTCGCGCTTGCAGGTGGCGATGATACCACGCAGCGTGGGGTTCATGTCCGGGTCTGGGCCGCCAGCCTTGACGGCAATGGCGATTTGCTTGCCCAACTTGGTGAAAGTCTTTGCCATGTGGCCCCAGCGCTTCAGTTTGGCGGCCTTACGGTATTCAAATGCTCTTCCCATAGTGTTCTTAATTATTTGTTATTACGTTATTTCTGTATTACGCTATTACATTATTAAATTATTTCTGCACTGCGAGGGTATCACCGAAGCTCTGCTCCCAGTTGCTTCGTCAGGTTCTGAATCAGCTTCTGCATGATGGCGTCGATAGCCTTGTCGTTCAGCGTCTTGGATTCGTCCTGAAGGATGAAGTTGACGGCGTAGGACTTCTTGCCTGCGGGCAGGTTCTTGCCTTCGTAGACATCGAAGAGGCGGACTTCCTTCAGCAGCTTGCGCTCGGACTGATAGGCGATGGCCTCGATGCGGGCAAACTCCACGCTCTTGTCGACGAGCAGGGCCAGATCGCGGCTCACGGCGGGGAACTTGGGCAGCTCGGTGTAGCTGACCTTCTCTTTGCGGATGAGCTTCATCACCTGCTGCCAGGCGATGTCGGCGAAGTAAACCTCCGTGGGGATGTCGAAAGTCACCTGCAGGCGCTTGGCCACGATGCCGAGCTGGGCTATGGTCTTGCCTCCGCGGTTCTCGATGAGGATGCTCTTGGAGAAGATGTCATTAGTTCCTTCCTTAAAGACGAGCGCACCGAAGGGCACGCCGAGGCGCCGGAAGATGTTCAGCACCTGCGCCTTCAGGCCGTAGAACGTCTGGTCCTCGTCGGCGTGTGCCCACGAGCCGCTGACGCGCCTGCCGGTTGTCCAGAGGCCGAGGTGGTAGTCCTCGCTGTAGGCATCAAGCACGTGCTTGATGACCTCGGGATCGCGACTTGAACTGACGCCCGGAATGATGTCGGCGCACTTCTTCTCGGCATGGTAGTAGTAGCAGTTTCCGAACTCGAAGAGCTGGAGGTCTGCACGACGGCGGTTGACGTTGCGGCTGATGCTCTCGAGGCCCCCGAAGAGCAGCGTCTGGCGCAGCACAGCGAGGTCTTGTGAGAGCGGGTTGAGCAGGCGCACACAGTTCTCTGCCTTGTAGGAGTGCTCATTGTCGTAGTAGGCAGCCTTCGTCAGCGAGTTGTTGAGGATTTCGTTGAAGCCGGCTCCGACGAGCTGCTCGCCCACGAGGTTCTGCAACTTGTAGCTCTTGTCTGCTTCACCCTTCACGGAGAGGGCGCTGTTGATGCTTGAAGGTATCTCAACGTTGTTGTAGCCGTAGATGCGAAGGATGTCCTCGACAACGTCGCATGGGCGCTGCACGTCGACGCGGTAGGCAGGCACGGTGAGCTTGAGTCCCTCAGCCGTCTCCTCGTCGATACGCATCTCTAAGGAGGTGACGATGCTCTTGACCGTCTCTGCAGGTATGTGCTTGCCTATGAGGTTGTCGACATAGTCGTACTTCAGGTCGACGGGGAAGTCCTTGATAGGCTCGGGATAGACATCGACGATCTCCATCGAAACCTTGCCTCCGGCCAGTTCCTGACACATCTTGGCCGCGAGCTTCAGGGCGTAGATCTGGCCGTTGGGGTCGATTCCGCGTTCGAAGCGGAACGAGGCATCGGTCTGCAGGCCGTGGCGACGTGCGCTCTTGCGGATCCAAGTGGGATTGAAGTAGGCACTCTCGAGCAACACGTTCTTCGTCGTCTCGTAAGTGCCGCTGCCTTTGCCGCCATAGACGCCGCCGATGCACATTGGCTCCTCGGCGTTGCAGATCATCAGGTCATGGTCGCAGAGCTTACGGTCGATGCCGTCGAGGGTCTGGAACGGCGTACCCTCGGGCATAGTCTTCACGATGATTTCTCCGCCCGTGATCATGTCTGCGTCAAAGCAGTGGAGGGGCAGCCCGAAGGCCATCATGACGTAGTTAGTTATGTCTACGATATTGTTGATGGGGCGCAGGCCGATGGTGGTCAGGTGATCCTTGAGCCACTTGGGGCTCTCCTTCACTTCACACCCAGTCACGGTGACGGCGGCGTAGCGCGGGCAAGCCTCCGAGTTCTCGACGCGGATTGGAATCTGGAGGTCGTGATTGTCAACTTTGAAGTCATCGACGGACGGACGGTGCAAGGCTGTCTGCTTGCCGTTCTGTACGAGCCATGCGTAGAGGTCGCGAGCTACACCGTAGTGAGAGCATGCATCGGCGCGGTTGGCCGTTATGTCCACTTCAATGAGCCAGTCGCTCTCAAGGCCGTAGTACTCGGCTGCTGGCGTGCCAACAACAGCGTCGGCGGGGAGCACGATGATTCCGTCGTGGCTGGAGCCGATGCCTATCTCGTCCTCAGCACATATCATGCCGTTGCTCTCTATGCCACGCAGCTTCGAACGCTTGATGACAAACTCCTTGTCGCCATCGTAGAGTTTGGTGCCGAGCGTTGCCACGATGACCTTTTGGCCTGCAGCTACGTTGGGGGCGCCGCATACTATTTGAGCGATGTCCGCTGAACCGACATCCACTGTGCATACGTGCATGTGGTCGCTATCTGGGTGTGGCTCGCAGGTGAGCACTTCACCCACGACGAGGCCTTCGAGGCCACCACGTATGGCCTGCACTTCTTCCACGCCGTCCACCTCCAGGCCAGAGGAAGTGAGGGCGGCAGCTATCTCTTGAGCCGTCAGGTCTGTCTCGACGTACTCTCGGAGCCATTTATAGGAAATATTCATGTGTGTTGAAATTACTTTTGAGCGTTCATGCCCACAATTGCGCGCAAAGGTACAAAATATTTCAGAAAAAGGTAGCCAATATACATATTTTTTTTCGTGCGCGCGCGAAATATTCTGCATCGGCAGCCCTGCCGGTTAAAAATAAGGGGGCAGGCACACAGAACTGCAGCGTTTAAAAATGTTAAATAAACCCTTAAGGGTTATGGCCTGAACCCTTAAGGGTTTTGCCGATAACCCTTAAGGGTTTTTGCAAAAAGGCTTAAGGGTTTCTGACGAAGGGTCTGAGAGATCCTTATGAAGGGTTGTGAGGCAGGTTCGTGTGAGGCCTAAGAATTAACGGGAACAAAAAAAGCCTCCGCAATGTTGAGGCTCACATTGCGGAGGCTTTATGCACTTAGCTTAGAAGGGAACATCGTTCATCGATGGCGGCGGACCAAAAGGTGAGTCGGCATTGCTGGCGGGTCCGAGGGGCGCCCGGTCCGGAGCCTCGCTCGCAGGCAGCTCAGGTCCGTCTGGCGCAGGTTCATTGAGCTTTGAGTCCATAGGTCTGCTCTCGCCTGGCATAGGTATATAATCATCCTCGTCGAGGTCCTGGAAGCGAGCGTATTCGTTGCGAAAGCGCATGAGGATTGTGTCTACTGCGCCGTTGCGATGCTTTGCAATGATGAATTCAGCCATACCGCGCATGTTGTGTCCCTGCTCGTCGTTGTAGAGATGATAGTACTCAGGTCGGTGAATGAAGCACACCATGTCAGCATCCTGCTCGATTGCTCCTGACTCGCGGAGGTCGCTGAGCTGTGGCCTCTTTCCTTCGTAGCCTTCGCGGCCTTCAACACCACGGTTGAGCTGGGAGAGAGCAATGATGGGAATGTTCAAGTCCTTAGCAAGTCCCTTGAGAGCGCGTGAGATGTTGGAGACTTCCTCCTGTCGCGAGCCGAAGCTGGTTCCAGAAGCGTTCATGAGTTGCAGATAGTCGATGAGGATAAGCTTCACGCCATGTTCCCGCACCAGTCGGCGAGCCTTAGTGCGCAACTCGAAGATAGAAAGCGAAGGGGTGTCGTCGATAAAGAATGGAGCATCGTAGAGCGTGCGTATGCGATTGCCAAGCTGTCCCCACTCATAAGGCAGCAACTGCCCGTTCTTAATCTTGTCGCCGGTGATCTCGCAGACGTTGACCATCAGACGCTTGACCAACTGTACGTTGCTCATCTCGAGCGAGAACATGGCTACAGGTTCGCGCATGTCAACAGCTATCTTCTTTGCCATCGAGAGCACGAAGGCAGTCTTACCCATTGACGGGCGTGCGGCAATGATTATGAGGTCGGAATTCTGCCAGCCGCTGGTGATCTTGTCGAGATGAGAGAAGCCACTGGCAAGCCCTGAAAGGCCGTCCTGTCGTGCGGCAGCTTTCTGTAGCTCAGCATAGGCCTCATGGATCACCGGATTAATCTGCACGAAGTCTTTCTTAAGGTTTTGCTGCGAGATTTTAAAAAGCTTATCCTCAGCAGATTGCATCAAGTCCTCTACATCAATAGTCGAATCGAAGGCATCACGTGAAATCTCGCTGGAGAAAGTGATTAGCTGACGGGCAAGGGCCTTCTGAGCGATGATGCGCGCGTGGTACTCGATGTGGGCTGACGATGTCAGGTTAGATGAGAGCTGCACGAGATAAACCGGTCCGCCGGCCTCCTCAAGCAAGCCTTGGGAATCAAGGTAATCGCGCACGGTAAGTATGTCGACAGGCCTCTGCTGAACAACGAGGGAGCGAATGGCGTCGAAGATTACCTTATGGCGGTGGTCGTAGAACGAGTCGGGCTGGAGCACTTCGCTTACACGAGCAAAAGCGTCCTGCTCGATAAGCAGAGCGCCAAGCACAGCCTGCTCCATCTCTATATTCTGTGGTTGCTGGCGCCCGAAAGCATCCTCGGCCGGGACATTGACCTGCTTAGTGCGCGAGCGCGGACGGCGTGAATTATCTGAAGGCATTCTTGGATTATGGATTAGAGATTATAGTTTACAGTTTATGAAATTGTGAAATGACGTTAATTCTTTTGTCATTTTTCTGCTATATGCTGAATTCTATTTATTTTTGCAAGCGAAATGAGTAGTCACACCCTTTATATCGCATTGGGCAGCAATATGCTGACAGCTCCGCGCGTGCTTGAATGGGCGCGGCGGAAGATGCGCGCCATGTTCGGGCTGCTCAGGGCAAGCAAGCCTGTCTGGACGGAGCCTATTGACTACCCCTACCCTTTCCTCTTCCTGAATCAAGTCGTTGAAATCACTACCGAGCGGCCACTGGCAGTGCTGAGAGTTCTGCTCAAGACCCTGGAGGAGGAGATGATGGCTCGCAAGTCCGTCACAGAAGAAGGACGGAGGATCATAGACATCGACCTGCTGGCTTTTGACGGCGAGGTGCTGCGCCCCGACGACTGGCAACGGTCTTACGTCCAGGAAGGAGTGGCTGAGATTAATGCGATGAAGAGCCGCAGGCGCTAACCCACCATTTTATTCGTCGCTGAACAAATCGTCGAGGCCAACGGCTTCGTCCACTTCCTCGTACTCGCTAACATCGTCGGTCACTGCACAGGGGTCGAAACCAGGAGGCAGGTCGAACTGCTCGCTCTGGGTATAGCTCAGGCTTGCGTCGGCAAACACTTTCTGGAGGAATTGCGCACATATTGGCAGTGAGGCTGCAGCGCCCTGTCCGTAGGACATGTTGTTGAAGTGAATGTCGCGCTCGTCGCCGCCGACCCAGGCCCCGAACGCCAGCGAAGGCGTGTAGCCGACGAACCAGCCGTCGGAATTGTCGTTGGTTGTACCTGTCTTGCCGCCCATTGGAGCGGTGATGCCATAGCGGCTGCGCATACGCTGGCCCGTACCTCCGTCTACGACACCGCGCATCAGCACAATCATCTTCGAAGCGCTCTCCTCGCTGATGACCTCATTCATGCGTGGTGCGAACTCGGCAAGGACGTTCCCGTCGGCGTCCTCAATGCGCGTCACATACATAGGCGACAGACGAATACCCTTATTAGGGAAGGCTGTGTAGGCAGAGACCATCTCGAGAACGGATATGTCGCAGGGGCCGAGACACAATGACATCGACGGATGAATGTCCTGATTCAGGATTCCGAACTCATGGAGCAGGCGCACGAAGGCTGAGGGGCTGAGCTGGCTCATCAGGTAGGCAGAGATCCAGTTGTTGGACTGTGCCAGCCCCCACTTGAGTGTCACCATCTCGCCGTAGCGGGCACGGCTGCCGTTGCGGGGCGTCCATGTCTGCCCGCCAGGAATCTGATATGTCTGCTGCACGTTGGGCGCCACGTCGCAGGGGCTCCAGCCGTTCTCCATCGCAAGCGTGTAGAGGTAAGGTTTGATAGTAGAACCTACTTGGCGGCGTCCCACGCCTGCCATGTCATATTGAAAGTGGCGGAAATTGATGCCGCCCACGTAAGCTTTGACAGCTCCTGTGTGCGTGTCCATGCACACGAAGCCCGAGCGCAGGAAGCCTTTAGTGTACTTTATGCTGTCCATTGGCGTCATGGTGGTGTCCACATCGCCATTGGGCGAATAGAGGGTCATCTCAACGGGCGTATTGAAAGCCTTTTCAATCTCAGAGGAGCTGGCGCCATCGCTCTTCATCATCACATAGCGCTCGCTCTGACGCATGGCGCGGTCGAGGTCCTGACGGGCCTTCTCGGCACTGATGTTTGAGCCATAGGGTGCATTAGCCTTGCCACGGCGCTCGGCGTTGAAGAGCGGCTGCAGGTAACCTACGACATGGTTTGCCATAGCCTCCTCAGCATAGCGCTGCATGCGACTGTCGATGGTTGTGTACACCTTCAGACCGTCAGTGTAAATATTGTAGGCCGTGCCGTCCTTCTTGCGGTTCTTGTTGCACCATCCGTAGAGCGGGTCTGTCTCCCATGCCAGGCTGTCCTCGAAATACTTCTGGCGCTGCCACGAGGCATAGTTCGAACGCTCCGGGCGCTTTGCCATAAGCATCGTGCGGAGGTGCTCGCGCAAGTAGGTGGCTTCGCCCTCCTTGTGGTCCACTCGGTGGAAGTCGAGCTCGATAGGCTGAGGTTGCAGCGAATCAACTTCAGCCTGAGTGAGATAACCAGCCTTCTGCATCTGCGAAAGCACCGTGTTGCGGCGGGCCAGCGCACGTTCGGGGAAGCGCACAGGATTGTAGTAAGAGGGATTCTTGCAAAGACCTATTAGCAGGGCACTCTCGTTCACCGTCAACGCTTTAGGCTCCTTATTGAAATAAGTCTTAGCTGCCGACTTAAGGCCCACGGCGTTGTGCAGGAAATCAAAGTAGTTGAGGTACATTGTCAGGATTTCCTCCTTCGTATAAAGGCGCTCGAGCTGCACGGCGATGACCCACTCAATGGGCTTCTGCGAAAGACGTTCTTCAACACTGGTAGCCTGGGCCGAATAAACCTGCTTTGCCAGCTGCTGAGTGATTGTGGAACCGCCGCCCGCATTCTTCTGCCTCAGTAAGCCACGCTTGAAGATGGCGCGCAAAAGCGCACGGAGGTCTACGCCTGAATGGTCATAGAAACGAACGTCCTCGGTAGCCACAAGAGCCTGAACGGTCGATGGCGCTATATCGTCGTAGCTCACGAACACACGGTTGGCACGCGTGTAGCTCCACGTGCCAAGGACATGCCCGTCAGCCGAGATAACCTGCGAGGCAAACTTATTCACAGGGTTCTCCAACTGCTGAAGGTCTGGCATATATCCGATATAGCCTTTTGCTATAGCCCAGAAAGCAGCAACGCCGCCGGCCAAGGCCAGGAAGAGCAGCACCCAAAGCAATATGATTATCTTCTTTCTCATAGTCCTGTCATGAGCGAGGCGGCTTCACGCGCCTTGCATTTAACGAGCGGGGGAATTAGGTTGCAAATATACGCCCTTTTTCGAAAAAGGATTCAAAGAAACAGAGAAAAGTGTGAAAAAAATATTTGTTTCGTATTCTTTATGCCCTTCAATGGTGAAGAATAAAAACTTTAGCCTATATTTGCGCGAGGAAATAAAAACTCTCACACAGCTCAACTCGATTATCAGCCCACAACTATGAATCAAAGCTTGGTTTCTATTGCAGGCCATTCGCGCGAAAAAATAGAGTATCTGATCCGCATGGCGCAGGAGTTTGAGAAGCACCCCAACCGGCTACTGCTGCAGGGGCGCGTCGTCGCAACTCTTTTCTTCGAACCATCAACCCGCACACGCCTGAGTTTTGAAACGGCCGCCAACCGCCTCGGAGCCCGCGTCATTGGCTTCGCCGACCCTAAGGTGACCAGCGGCACCAAGGGCGAAACACTCAAGGACACAATCATGATGGTCTCTAACTACGCTGACATAATCGTAATGCGCCATCACCTCGAGGGCGCTGCACAGTATGCCAGCGAGGTCTCTCCTGTGCCCATCATCAATGCCGGCGACGGAGCCAACCAGCACCCTTCACAGACGATGCTCGACCTCTACACCATCTATCAGACGCAAGGCACGCTGGACAACCTCAATATCTATCTCGTGGGCGATCTCAAATATGGCCGAACTGTTCACTCCCTACTCACAGCCATGCGACACTTCAACCCGACATTCCACTTCATAGCACCAGACGAGTTGGCAATGCCTGAGAGTTACAAGCAATACTGTCGCGACAACGACATACGGTACATTGAACATCAGGACTTCGATGCCGACGTCATCGCAGGCGCTGACATATTATATATGACGCGCGTGCAACGCGAGCGCTTCACCGACCTGATGGAATACGAACGCGTCAAGGACCGCTACCTGCTCAAGCTCGACATGCTCGCAAAGGCGCGCCCGAACATGCGAATCCTTCATCCCCTTCCACGCGTAAACGAGATAGAATATTCTATCGACGATGACCCTCATGCTTACTATTTCCAACAGGCCCGCAATGGCCTCTTCGCCCGCGAGGCACTCATCTGCGACGCACTGGGCATCGGGCTCGAACAAGTACAAAACGACAAAACCATAATCCTATGAAACGACAAGAATTGATCGTTTCCGCACTCGACCACGGAACAGTCATCGACCATATCCCCTGCGACCGTCTCTTCGAAGTCATCAATCTGCTTCACCTGCAGGACATGACCAGCAAGGTAACCATAGGCTTCAACCTTAAGTCGGCCAAGATGGGCACCAAGAGCATCATAAAGATAGCCGACCGCTTCTTCACCGATGAAGAGCTGAACCAACTCTCCGTAGTAGCCCCGAACGTAACGCTCGCCATCATACGCGACTACGAGGTCGTTGAGAAGCGCTCCGTGACTCTCCCAGAAGAGCTGCACGGGCTTGTGCGCTGCAACAATCCCAAGTGCATAACCAACAACGAGCCTATGAAGACCGTCTTCCACTTGAAAGACAGGCAGAAAGGTACAATCCGTTGCCACTATTGCAACCACGAACAGGAAATCCGTAAAGTGAAAATACAATGAACAGAGACTCAAAAATTTTCGAGCTCATCCAGCAGGAACGTGCACGCCAGGAGCGCGGCATCGAGCTCATAGCATCTGAGAACTTCGTCAGCCCGCAGGTGATGGAAGCCATGGGGTCGCCACTCACGAATAAATACGCCGAGGGCTATCCAGGCCATCGCTATTACGGCGGATGCCAGATTGTCGACCAAGTGGAACAACTTGCCATTGACCGCGTATGCGAGCTCTTCGGCGCCGAATATGCCAACGTGCAGCCCCACTCTGGCGCACAGGCTAACGCTGCCGTCTTTCTGGCCGTACTGAATCCCGGCGACACGTTCATGGGTCTGAACCTCGACCACGGCGGTCACCTCTCCCACGGCTCCCTCGTCAACACCTCCGGTATCATCTATCGCCCCATAGGCTACAATCTGAACAAGGAGACAGGCCGCGTCGACTATGACGAGATGGAGCGCCTCGCCATCGAGCACAAGCCCCGCCTCATCATCGGCGGCGGCTCGGCCTATAGCCGCGAGTGGGATTATAAGCGTATGCGCGAGATAGCCGACAAGGTCGGTGCCATATTCATGGTGGATATGGCTCACCCCGCAGGTCTCATAGCTGCCAGCCTCCTGGACAACCCGTTGAAGTACGCCCACATCGTCACCTCCACAACCCACAAGACCCTCCGCGGCCCGCGCGGCGGCATCATCCTCATGGGCAAGGACTTCGACAATCCGTGGGGCAAGACCACCCCGAAGGGCGTCGTCAAGAAGATGTCGGCCCTCCTGAACTCTGCCGTCTTCCCCGGCATACAGGGCGGACCGCTCGAGCACGTCATCGCCGCCAAAGCCGTTGCCTTCGGCGAAGCCCTCACGCCCGAGTTCCGCGAGTATCAGGCACAAGTGAAGAAGAACGCCGCCTGCCTCGCAGCCGAACTCACTAAGCGCGGCTTCGACATCGTCAGCGGCGGCACCGACAACCACTCCATGCTCGTCGACCTCCGCTCGAAATACCCCGACCTCACCGGCAAGGTCGCCGAGAATGCCCTCGTGGCAGCAGACATCACCGTCAACAAGAACATGGTGCCCTTCGACAGCCGCAGCGCCTTCCAAACCTCTGGCATACGCCTCGGCACGCCCGCCATCACCACGCGCGGCGCAAAGGAGGACCTGATGGTGAAGATTGCCGAGCTCATTGAGCGCGTCCTGAACGACCCGGAGAACGAACAGGTTATCGCCACCGTACGCGCCGAGGTTAATGCCACGATGAAGGACTATCCATTGTTTGCGTACTAATAGTCGTGCACCGCCTCGAAGCCCAAGGGCATTACCTTGGTCTATGATTATAAAAAGCTGAAAGTTGGAAGAAAAGGCAAGCATTCATAATAGTGCAAAGCCTTCTTCCAACTTTCAGTTTTCAACGTTCAGCTATGGGCAAAGTCCATGAAAAAACGTCTGTGGCAAAGCATCATAGTTCTCCCAAATCCACAAGTCCGTTCATTACGGCGTAAACAATTATGTCTACGAGGGAACGGGCGTGAAGCTTTTCCATGATATTCTTGCGGTGAGTGATGACGGTCGTGGTGCTGATGAACAGACGGTCGGCTATCTCCTTATTGATAAGCCCCTTGGCAAGCAGCACAGTGACTTCAATCTCGCGAGCCGTCAAGGACCTCCCCCCTGCCCCACCCTCTGAAGGGAGGGGAGTTGTATCTAATTGACCATTGTGATGGCTTTGGGGATGACCTTTGGGATGGGCCTGACGATGGAGGGCCATAATGGATTTGACGATCATTTTCTCATCTTGGCACACGTTAATTGTCGGTACTCCCTGAATCTGAAGCTCACCATTGACAAGCACTATGGTCCTGCGAGGTTGTGCGCGGAAGAAGGCTGTATGTTCAAAATAGATACGAGAAGCCACGAAATAGTGCACAAAACAATCCTCCGACGCTTCCAGATCGCTGAAAGTGACGAATATCTTGGTCTCTAACGCAGGCATCATGTCTGTCAGTATTTGCTGCAGGCCGAGCGCGGAAAGGATGTTAGAATCAACAATAGCAATGGCTAAGGCGGGGGACTGACTTACCATCATAAATCTCAAAATGCGGGGCAAAGATAAGAAAGATTAGATATAAAAGATTAGAAATCATGTTTTTTTTGAGTGCAATGCGCTTCTTTTCGATATTCATAAGGCTACGAAGCATAAAATTCCTAATAAATGAGGATTGCAGGAACAAAGGGAAAACAGTACCTTTGTCGCCGAAAAAAAGCACCAAAGCAGAGACTTAACACAAACCATAATACAATGAAGAAAACATTATTAGCTATTGCACTAACACTTACGAGTATATCAGCTTTTGCTGAAGAACTTACGGACACCAGCCGCGTGGCTGACCTCGACGAACTCATTATCGTGTCGCAGCCAAAGGATCTGCACTTGCTGCGCCAGCAGCCGCTCAGCAGCACCTTGTTTGCTGCTGAGGATTTGAGCCAGCTGAATATCCAGACGATGGCTCAGCTGTCGGACTTCGTTCCTACTTTCGCTGTTCCGGCCTACGGCTCGCGCTACACATCTTCTATATACGTGCGCGGTATAGGCTCACGCGTGAACAGCCCCGCCGTGGGACTGTACATAGACAATATCCCCGTCGTTAGCAAGTCGATGCTCAACTTCCACCTCTACGAGCTGGAGCGCGCCGACGTGCTCCGCGGACCTCAAGGCACGCTCTACGGGCAGAACACCGAGGGGGGCCTCATTCGTATGTATACCCGCCAACCGCTGACCTACCAGGGCACCGACGTGAACCTCTCGTTCGGAACGGGCCTGCAGCGCAAGGCCGAGGTGGCTCACTACAATAAGGTGAATGATCAGTTGGGCTTCTCGCTGGCGGCATTCTATCAAGGGCAGCAGGGCTTTTTCGACAACACCACCAACGGCGAACATGCCGACAAAATGGACGAAGCTGGTGGCCGCGCACGCCTGCAGTGGAAACCGGCGAAGCGCTTCGGACTCGACCTGACGGCCGACTACCAGTACACCTCACAGAACGGTTTCCCTTATGGCGAGATGACTGCCAGCGAGACGCTCGACCCCTACTCCAACCGCCAAGGCAACTACAAGCGGCACATGCTGACCACGGGGCTTGCCATGAACTACGCCTTAGACCGAGCAGAGCTTGGGAGTATGACCTCATGGCAGTACCTCAACGACGATATGCTCATGGACATCGACTACCGCCCACTGGATTATATGCACATGACGCAGGCACAGCTGCAGAACGCCATTACTCAGGAGTTCACAGCCAAGAGCAAGACCGACGGCATATGGCGATGGACCAACGGTGCCTTTTATACCTATCAGGCTCTGAAAACCAACGCTCCTGTCTACTTCGACAGCGCCATGAACGACTACCTCTCGCAGACCATCGAGGACTACGCTTACTACGGGATGTTAAACTCCATGGCCAAGCGCATGGGCATGGAGGCGGCCAAGGCCACGATAGAGCGTGCGGGAGGCTGCCACATTAGGATGGACATGGCCACAGCGCCCGGCATGTTCCGCACGCCGACACATAACTTCGGCCTCTTCCACCAGTCGGAGATAGACATCACGCCGCACCTCACAGCCACTCTTGGCCTGCGCTACGACCTCTCGCACGTAGCCATCGACTACAATACCGTAGGCGCCGTCAGTCTCGACGAGAGCGTCATGGGCGTAAATGTGAAAGCCAACGTACGCTCTGAGCTTAAGCACAAGGAAAAAGCTACCTTTAACCAGCTGCTGCCAAAGGTGGGGCTAACCTACCGCCTCAGCGACTCCGGCAGCAACCTGTACGCCCTCGTAGCCAAGGGCTACCGCGCCGGAGGCTATAATATTCAGATGTTCAGCGATATTCTTCAGACCGAGCTGCAGGGCGTAGCCCAGACGGCACGCGGGGATATGGAGATAGAGCACACCGAGGCCGACTACGAAAATATGCGCCATACAATAGCTTTCAAGCCCGAGGAGAGCTGGAACTACGAGTTCGGTACACACCTGAACCTATTCGACTCGAAAGTGCAGTTTGACTTCGCTGGCTACTATATGCAGATTCGCAACCAACAGCTTAGCGTAATGGCCGGCAACTATGGCTTCGGGCGCATGATGGTGAACGCGGGCAGGAGCTACAGCTGTGGAATAGAAGCTGCGCTGCGCGGCCGTGCGCTCGACAATCATTTGGCGTGGGGCATCAACTACGGCTACACCCGTGCCGTGTTCAAGGAGTACACCGACAGCATTAGCGGCGACGAAGGCATGGTGGCTGTCGACTACAAGGACAAGCGCGTGCCCTTCGTGCCCGAGCACACGCTGGCCGCGAACGTAGACTATCAGATAGACTTCAGCAGCCCCGTGCTTCGCAGCTTGACCATAGGCGCTAACCTCACGATGCGCGGCAAGACCTACTGGGACAATGACAACCTCCACTCACAGCCCATCTACGCTCTGCTGGGCGCTCGCATAGACGCCGACTTCGGCAAGGCGGTGCTCAGCCTGTGGGGACGCAACATCACAAACACAACATATAATACTTTTGCCACCGATAGCCGAATGGCCGGCGAGACGCTTTACTTCGCCCAGCGTGGCAATCCCCTGCAAGTGGGCATAGACCTGAGAATTCACTTTTAGGAGTAGGCCCGTATGTGCAAAAAGAAAAGGGACTGTGTCGTTTGTCATGACACAGTCCCTTTTTTCTGCGTAAGTTCCGCTTGCTTAGAAGTTAAATGAGTTCCTTAACTTCTTTAACTTCATTAACTCACTTTTTGCGTGTTAGCAGCACTACATTCTCTACGTGCTGTGTGTGAGGAAACATATCCACGGGCTGCACCTTCTCGACCTTGTAGTCAACATCGAGCAGGGCGAGGTCACGAGCCTGCGTGGCTGGATTGCAGCTGACGTATACGATGCGCTGCGGAGCGGCCTTGAGGATTACGTCAACCACGTCGGCGTGCATACCTGCACGAGGGGGGTCAGTGATGATGATGTCCGGGCGGCCATGCTCGCTGATGAAGTCCTCTGTGAGTATATCTTTCATATCGCCGGCAAAGAACTTTGTGTTGGTGATGCCGTTTATCTGGCTGTTCACCTTTGCGTCCTCTATGGCTTCGGGGACATATTCTATGCCTATGACCTCACGTGCGCCGCGGGCGACAAAGTTGGCAATCGTGCCAGTGCCCGTGTAGAGGTCGTAGACGAGAGGAAGACCCTCTCTCCGATCCCCTGTGAGAGGGAGAACTTCGCTACCGCTCGAAAGCTGCGTGCCATCTTTCTCTTCCGCCTTAGGGGAGGCTGGGAGGGGGCTGTAGGCCATCTCCCTTGCCACGCTGTACAATTCGTAGGCTTGCTCGGTGTTGGTCTGATAGAAGCTCTTGGGCCCCACTTTGAAGCGGAGGCCTTCCATGTGAAGGAATATATGGTCGTCGCCGGTAAAGACATGAACGGGCAGGTCGCCAAAGGTGTCATTGAACTTCGTGTTGTTGACGTAGAGAAGGGAGGTCACTTCGGGGAAGCTCGCGTGCAGGTGCTCCATCAGCGCTTCGGCCTGCCGCTGCTCCTCTGGCGTAGTGATGCAGAACTGCATGAGCAGCATCAGCCCTCGTTCGCCATTAATAGCCCCACTCTCGTCGCTCCCCGATCCATGTTCATCGTTCCCAAGCCTTATCATCATCCCTCGCAGCAGCCCAGTGTGCTCGCGGGCATCGAAGAAGGTGAGTCCGTGGGAATAGGCGTAGTCGCGTACGGCGAGTCGCAGGCGGTCGTTTACGGGGTCCATCAAGTGGCACTCCTCGATGGGCAGGATCTTGTCCCACGTGCCGCCAGCGTGGTAACCGACGCTCTCCTGGCGCTCAAACTGCTCGCCCGAACGGATCTGTTCCTTCGTGAGCCAGCGACGATTGGCAAATCCGAACTCCAGTTTGTTGCGGTACTCCAGCGTCTTCTTGGATCCAAGGATAGGAGTGCACTCGGGCAGCTCTACCTTCCCAATCCGCTTCAACGCGTCGACCACCTGTTGCTGTTTAGCAGCCAGCTGCAGTTCGTAGGGTAACATCTGCCATTTGCAGCCACCGCAGACGCCGAAGTGAGGGCAGAAAGGCTCCGTGCGGTCGGGGCTGGGGCTGACCATACGCACCACTTCTGCCTCGGCATAAGAGTGCTTCTTACGCGTCACCTGCAGGTCCACCACATCACCCGGCACGGCGAAGGGCACGAACACCACCAGATCATTGACACGCACGAGCGACTTACCTTCGGCAGCCACTGCTTCTATCCTTACACTCTCCAACAAGGGCAGCTCTTTCTTCTTTCTTGACATAAGTTCTAAATTTTGGCCGCAAAGTTACGAAGAAATGATGAAGAATGAACGAAGAATGTGCTTTTTTTATAAGTATTGCCGCTTCAAACGTATAGAATTGCAAAAGGGAGAGACCAAAACATATAGGCATACCACATCAAAATGTTTGTTGAAGGCTATCAAAGTGCAAGTCAAAGTACATACGCACCCCATTGATGACACTAATCTCTCCTGTATGAATCGCTATTTGCTTATTACATACTTCTTTTTTCAAATCCTAATGCTTATATCAAAAAAAAATGCATACCTTTGCAACGTTGGAAAGAAGACAGCCAGTATCTACGATACCGCAGACTATCAGCCGTCTATAAACCTAACTCACATTAACGTTAAAACACAACAACACGATGGAAACAATTTTCAACTTCAAAGCCCTCTCAAGCAGAGGGCAGGAGATTGACTTCAAGCAGTTTGAAGGCAAAGCACTACTTATCGTAAACACCGCCAGCAAGTGCGGCTTCACGCCACAGTTCGAAGCTTTGGAAGCGCTCAATCAGAAGTTCAAGGACCGCGGACTCGTAGTCATCGGTTTCCCATGCAACCAGTTCAAGGAGCAGGACCCAGGCACCGACAGTGAGATTGAAGGCTTCTGCCAACTCAACTACGGCGTCACCTTCCAAATTATGAAGAAGTGCGACGTCAACGGACCAGCCGCCGAACCCATCTTCGAATACCTCAAAGCGCAGGCGCCCACCGAGGAGTTCCACGGCCTCAAGGCAAAGGCCACGGCCGTGATGCTCAAGAAGCTGAGCAAGAGCGTAGAGAAGGAGAGCGACATCCTTTGGAATTTCACCAAGTTCCTCGTCTCGCGCGACGGACTCACCGTCAAGCGCTACGCCCCCACCACTAAGCCCGAGGACATGGAAGCAGACATTGAGCAGTTCATCGCACAGACCATTTAATGAACCGCAAAAGCGTACAGCAATGAAACACCTACTCACAATAGCATTCCTGGCCATAGCCGTAGTAAGCACCTCGGCACAAGGCATCTACAACTTCACGGTGAAGGACGGCAACGGAAAGGACGTCTCGCTCGCCGACTACAAAGGCCGCGTGCTCCTCATCGTAAACACCGCCACGCGCTGTGGCTTCACACCTCAGTACACCGAACTCGAAGCACTCTACAAGAAGTACCGCACCGCCGGACTCGAAATCCTCGACTTCCCCTGCAACCAGTTTGGCGAGCAGGCACCAGGCACTATAGAGGAGATTCACCAATTCTGCACGGCAAACTACGATATCGAGTTTCCGCAGTTCGACAAAATCGACGTCAACGGCCCTGAGGCATCGCCTCTCTTCACCTACCTCAAGCAACAACAAGGCTTCAAAGGCTTCGACACCAGCGAGCAGATGGGCAAGCTCCTCGACGGGATGATGCGCAAGCGCGACCCCGACTACGACAAGAATCCCGACGTGAAATGGAATTTCACCAAGTTCCTCGTCGCCCGCGACGGACGAATCGTAGAACGCTACGAGCCAACGGAAAAGATTGCTAACATTGAAGCCGACATACAAATGGAGCTGAACCCCGTACTCAGCACCATCATGGCCCGCAGAAGCGTGCGACACTACCTCGACAAACCCGTAGAGCACGAGAAGCTGGCCCTCATCGCACGCTGCGGCATCAACGCCCCAAACGGTATGAACCGCCAGCCTTGGATAGTGCGCGTTGTTGAAGACCAGAAGCTAATTGCCGACGTCACCGACGTCTACAAGCGCGCCAATGCCGAGCAGGTCAGCCGCGAGTCAGGCTTCAAGAATATGTTCCGCAATGCGCCCAACATCATTTGCGTCTGCTCCCCCAACCAAGGCGGCGACCTTGATGCTGGCCTGCTGGGCGAAAACATGATGCTTGCCGCCCAAGCTCTGGGCCTCAGCACCTGCTGCCTCGGCGGTCCCGTGCGCTTCCTGACCTCCAACCCCGACGCCCGCTTTTTCCTCGACCGCATCAACATACCCGAAGGCTACCGCCTCAACTACATCATCGCCGTAGGCTACCCCGACGAGCAACCCGCCGCACGCCCGCGTGATGCCAGCAAGGTGGAGTTCGTGAAGTAAGAGTACGTATTATAGAAGAGAGGCTGTGTTACCAATAGCGATAACACAGCCTCTCTTCTATTGTCGGCATAAGATCTGACGCCTGAGCCTCACTTCACGTTGGGCTTCTGTGGGAAGGCGGCACCTTGGTGGAAGATTTCCAGGGCCTTCTGCACTGCGGGGTCAAAGGCTGATAGATATTGCATTCTCCACTCCTGCTCCTGAGTGTTGTAGATGATGTTTGCCGTGAGGTTACGCTCGAGAAGCGGTGCGCTGTGCTGAATCATTCGGTTGCGTCGCTTCAGGCCGTGTTCGTCGGCGAACTGGGCGAATTGCTCAACAATATTCTGCTGCTTCAGGTACTGCGCAATCTGCTGCGGAGTCTTGAACTGCTGCAATTGCTGGCGATTGCGGTCGGCATAAGTCATCGCGAACTGAATCGTAAGACCCATGTAAATGGCTTCCTTGAAGTATGACGTGTAGAGTGTTGTATCTTCCGGCACAAAGATGTCGGGGACAATACCACCTCCGCCGTAGACTGTCCGCCCCAAGCGCGTCTTGAACTCTGGACCGCTGTGCTGAATGCTGTCTTGCGAGAAAAATTCGCCGCGCTCGTAACGCTGTATCAGCTCATTCTCATACTCCTCGCCGCGGCCCTTCTGGTAAGGCTTCTGTATTGAGCGGCCCGAAGGGGTGTAGTAGCGGGCTATGGTAAGACGTACGATGCTGTGGTCCTTGAACTCAATAGGCTGCTGCACAAGACCTTTGCCGAATGTGCGCCGGCCAATGATTGTGCCACGGTCATTGTCCTGCACCGCCCCCGCGAAAATCTCAGAGGCTGACGCTGAAACCTCGTCAACGAGCACTACGAGAGGTATCTTCTGGAACGAGCCATGGCCGTCGGCATTAAACTCCTGGCGAGGCGACTTACGCCCTTCGGTATAGAGAATCAGCTGCCCCGAAGGCAGGAACTCGTTGGCAATGAGGATGGCCGTCTGCATATAACCGCCTCGGTTACCGCGAAGGTCAATAATCAGGTTCTGAAGGTTGTGCGCCGAGAGTTCGGCCAGCGCCGCCAGCATCTGCGGGTAGGTGGTCTCGCCGAAGCTTTCAATAGCCAGGTAGCCTGTGTTGTCAGATAGCATGAAAGCCGCTTCGACGCTTTCTACTGGCACATCGTCGCGGTCGACCGTGAACTTGAGCGTGCCATCGTCCTTCGAGCCGTTGTTCTTCCTGCCTGGACGTACCACCGTAAGCCTCACTTTCGAGTGCTTAGGACCGCGCAGTTTCTTAATGATATCATGGTTGGGCAGACCTATGAGCGTCGAATCGTCGGCTGCGATAATACGGTCGCCAGCCAGAATACCGACCTTCTCTGCCGGACCACGCTTAATGGTGCTGATGACGTTGACAGTGTCGTCTTGCAATGCAAAGCGCACGCCTATGCCTGAGAATGAACCTTTCAGTTCTTCGGTGCTCTCCTCGGCCTGGTCAGAGCTGATATAGCTCGAGTGAGGGTCGAGTTCTGAGAGTATCTGAGGCATTGCACTCTCGATGAGTTCTTGCGTATTGACAGTGTCTACATAGTTGTTGTCAATAATCTGCAACAAGTAGTTTAGCTTGTTGCTGCCGGTATTGATTATGTTCAAACGCTTGCCTGAGAAGTGGCTTGTATAGAATGTACCGATGACTATACCGATGACAACAGCCACGGCCAGCAGTAGTGGCATGAGTCGCGACTTGGATTTCATGTGTTGATGAGAAATTGTGTTGATTAAAACATTATGTTGAGCTGCTTGCGCTGAAAATCGTTGCGCCTATTGCTCTGGGATAGGCAGGTGCAGGACCTCTATGCCAGCACGTTTAAGCAGGTCTATACCGTCTGTAAGGCGGTAGTCGCGGGCATACACCACGCGCTTAATGCCTGCCTGAATGATCAGTTTCGAACATTCTATACAGGGCGAATCGGTGACATAAAGCGTGGCGCCTTCCGAATTGTTGCCCGAGCGTGCTATCTTTGTGATAGCGTTTGCTTCGGCGTGCAGCACGTAAGGCTTCGTCACGCCGTCCTCTTCGCAAACGTTTTCGAAGCCTGAAGGCGTGCCATTATAGCCGTCGCTGATAATCATTTTGTTCTTCACGATGAGCGCGCCCACCTGCCGTCGCTGGCAGTAGCTGTTCTCGCTCCAGATGCGGGCCATGCGCAGATAGCGCAGGTCAAGGGGTTTATTTTTTGATTCCATTACGTATGAGTAAAGCTTCTATTGTTGGTTTGCCTTGGCGGAAACGCTCGTAAAGCACCGAGGGGTGCTCCGTGCCGCCGCGAGAGAGCACTTCGTCTCGGAAGCGCTGCGCCGTGGCACGGTCGAAGATGCCGGCACGCTTGAACACAGCAAAGGCGTCGGCATCGAGCACTTCGGCCCATTTATATGAATAGTAACCGGCGGCATAACCGCCCGACATAATGTGAGAGAACTGCACAGACATACATGCGCCCTCGCTTTCGGGCAGGAGCGTGGCAGCCTTCCAGGCCTCGCGCTCGAAAGTCACGATATCCTCAGTGAGCGGTTCTGTGCGAGTGTAGTAAGCCATATCAAGCAGGCAGAAGCTCACCTGCCGCACGCAAGCGTAGGCTACGTTGAAGTTGCGGCTCGCTATAATACGGTCAATAAGTTCCTGTGGCAGCGGCTCACCAGTCTCGTAGTGGCGCGCAAAAGTAGCCAGGAACTCAGGCTCCACGGCGAAATTCTCCATCAGCTGCGACGGAAGTTCCACAAAATCCCAGTAAACGTTAGTGCCCGAAAGGGATGCGTAGCGAGTGTTGGCAAACATGCCATGCAGTGCATGTCCGAACTCGTGCAGGAAAGTCTCCACTTCCCCGAGTGTCAGCAGCGCAGGCTTCGTAGGCGTAGGCTTGGTGAAGTTCATTACCAACGAGACATGCGGGCGGCTGTTCACCATCGGGGCCGCGTCACCTTTGAGTTCAGCAGTCTCCTCGCGGCCTATCCATTGCTCCTTGAAAGATGTCATCCAAGCACCGCCCTGCTTGCCCTCGCGAGGATAGAAATCAGTGAAGAGAACGGCCAAGAACGAGCCGTCGGCGTCAATGACCTCGTAGGCTTCCACGTCAGGGTGATAGACAGGGATGTCCTTGTTGCGCTTGAAGGTGATACCATACAAGCGCGTGGCCAAACCAAACACACCCTCGCTGACGCGCGAGAGTTCGAAGTAAGGCCTCAGCATCTCAGAGTCTATATTGTAGCGCTCCATCTTAAGCTTGTGCCCGTAGTATGAGAAATCCCAAGGCTCCATCTCAAACGCCTCTCCTTCCATGCGGCGAGCCAGGGCTGTTATTTCCTCAATCTCGCGCCGTGCCGGTTCGAGGTATGCGTCGAGCAGCTGGTTCTGTAGGTCATACACGTGCTCAGAAGTCTCGGCCATTCGATGCACGAGCACGTAGTCGGCATAGCTCTTGTAGCCCAACAGCTGGGCGCGCTCCATTCGCAGGTTCACTATCTGGCGCACTATTTCGCGGTTGTCCAGCTCTCCACCCTTACAGCAAATGGTATTCTTTGCCTCATACATCTGCCGGCGTAGCTCACGGTTGTCAGCATAAGTCATGAAAGGCCCGTATGAGGGGGCTTTCAGCGTGAATAACCAACCCTCATAGCCCTTCTCTGCTGCAGCTGCAGCGGCAGCCTCTATGGCCGTTTCTGTAAGTCCGGCGAGCTGCTCACGATCGGTGATACGGAGTTCGTAGGCGTTAGTATCTTTCAGCACATTTTGCGAGAATTGCAGCGTGAGCAGACTCAACTGCATGTTCAACTCGCGAAGGCGCTTCTGCTGGTCTTCCGGCAGTGCCACACCGGCACGCAGGAAGCCTTCGTAAGCATTCCTGAGCAACATCATATCCTCAGCCTTCCGCTCTGGCTTGACACCCTCGACCTGCGACGAACCTGCCTCTTCCCCGGCGGCAAATTCCTTTTCATAAACAGCCTTCACGCGCTCAAAATAGGCGCGGTTGAACATGATGTTGTTGGCATGCTCAGTCAGTATCGGCGAGAGCTTCTGCGCCAGTTCGTCCATCGCATCGTTGGTGTTGGCCGAGAGGAGATTGAAGAAAATCTTCGTCACGCGCTCGAGCATATCATCGGGCGTTGTTATGGCTATCGTGTTCTCGAAGGTCGGAGCCTCTGGGTTCGAGACGATGCGGTCTATGAAAGCCTTGTCGCGTTCGAGAGCCTCCATAATCGCAGGTTCATAGTCCTCGAAGCGGATGCGGTCAAACGGCGGCGTATTGTGAGGCGTGCCGTAATCTTTATTGAATAAGGGATTTATGTGTTCCAAACTTTTAATTGTTTAACTTTTGACAACTTATGGGTTCCACTTTCTTTTAACCATTCAGCAATCTTTCAAAGGAATCAATTGCCACCGCTCTGCGATACAGCTGCACAAGGCCCTCGTCGGCCATGCTGTGCAGAGCCTTGCTAATCCGGCGCTGATCCTCGCTCAGATATTGACCGAGCAAGGCCATCGAGATCTTGAAGCGTTTGCGGCCAGCCGGGCGCAGAACATGACAGAGCATGAAATGCTTGATCCTGTCGACGAGTGTCTGGGCCGGCGGTAGCCACAGCAAACGGTCGCGTTGCGCAATCTCAGTCGTAAGCATGTTGAAAGCGCTCATCTGCATAACCTCGAAAAAACGAAACAGCGCCCCAATCGTATGCTTGTCTATCGTCACAAGGCGAGTGGGTTCCAGCGCCGTGTATGTATTGGCGTAAGTGCGGCGGCGGCCGTAGAGCACATCCAACCCCACGACGCCATGTTCAGGAAGATCTTCTTCAACAGCCCAAGAGCGGTCGGCCGAAAGCGTGCGAACGCCCAAACGGCCGCTAATGCCGATATGGACAGCATCGCACACCGCATCTTGTTTACAGAGCAGCTCGCCTGGGTGCAGGGTCGAGAATTCCAAGCGTGTGGACTCAACTATGCGTGTCACATCTTCGTACCCTAACCCCTGGAACAGGGGCAAGGACAGGAGGGTTGTAAACATTGACTCTTCCATAAAGTCCGCTTTCGAGCGAAAAATAAAACCTACATCTATCTTTAAAGGTCGTGGTGCAGAAGACGATAGTTGGCCATCTCCTCATACTTTGTGCCCGGACGGCCATAGTTGGCATAGGGATAGATACTAATGCCACCACGGGGTGTAAAGAGTCCTATGACCTCAATGTATTTAGGATCCATCAACTTGATAAGATCCTTCATGATCGTGTTCACGCAGTCTTCGTGGAAGTCGCCGTGGTTGCGGAAGCTGAAGAGGTATAGCTTCAGTGACTTTGACTCCACCATACGTTCTCCGGGCAGATAGTTGATGCGAATCTCGGCGAAGTCTGGCTGTCCTGTAATGGGGCATAGAGAAGTGAATTCGGGGCAGTTGAAGCGCACCCAGTAGTCATTGTCTGGATGCTTGTTCTCAAATGTCTCCAATACTTCTGGGGCATAGTCGCTCTTGTATTCGGTCTTGCGGCCGAGGGCTGAAAGCTTGTCTTGCAGTCTATTCATATTATGATGTAAGAAGTCCCGTCGGCAAAACCGTCGGGCACACTATGAGAGGGTTATTAATCTTGCTTGCTACTGAGGTCTTCGAGGATTTTCCAAACGTTGAGGAGGCCGCGGGGGACGTGGAAGCAGCCTTTCCACTTGCCGCCCTTGAGGGGCAGGAGGACTTCGCCCTGGCGGTTGAGGTAGCCGTACCACTCGGGGTATTCGGCATCGCGGAAGTGGCTCCAGGTGTAGTCGTGGACGCGCTGGAACCAATCGAGGCAACGCTGGTAGCCGGTGAGCTGGTAGCCCTTGATGAGGGAGATGAGGGTCTCGAGGTGCACCCACCAGAGCTTCTGGTCCCACTCGAGTTCGTGGCGGGGATGGCCGAGGCGGTCCATGAAGTAGAAGATGCCGCCGAACTCCTTGTCCCAACCGTACTCCACTTCCTGGAGGCAGATGTCCACGGCCTGCTGGATGAGCTCGGGACGGCCGAGACGCTTGCCGAGATCCATGACGAACCACATGGCTTCGATGGCGTGGCCGGGGTTGAGCTTGCGACCGTCGAAACAGTCAACGAGGTTGCCGTCCTTACCTAAGGCTTCGACGATGAGGCCGAGCTCGGGACGGTAGAAGACATCAATGACTTCGTGGAGGCAGTCGTCGATGGCTTTCTGCAGGAAAGCGGGGTCGAGAAGGGATTCTATCTCGAGGGCGACATTGCAAAGGATCATGGGAAGGTCGAAGGTTTTGAGGGAGCGGGCACCCGCGGCGGCTTTGTTCCAGCGGCCTTTGGGGTTGTCGGTCTTGGAGAGGACGATGTCGAAGGTGCGGCGGGCGATGGAGGCGTACTCCTCGCTCCTCTCCTGTTGTCCGGCAGCAGCGAGGGCGATGGAGAGCTGGCCGAAGGCGATGGTGGCGAAGGTGTAGGAGAAGATGTTGTATGGCTCCACGAGGGGGTGGCCTTCGCGGTCGAGGGCGAAGTACCAGTTGAGGTTGCCGTCGTGGCCGTGCTGCTTCAGGAACTCGGCACCCTGGACGGCGGCTTCGAGCCATTCCTGACGGGGTTCGACGGTGTTGTAGAGCTTGGCGAACATCCACACTTCGCGGCCTTGCAGCCAGATGAACTTGTCGGTGTCATAGACGCTGCCGTCGCGGTCAAGGCAGGTGAAGTAGCCGCCGAAGTCGAGGTCCTGGGACTTCGTGAGCCAGAAGGGGACGACGCGGTCGAGGAGTTCGGAACGATATTGTTCCGCTAATTGCTTGAAATCTAACATATAAACTAAAATAACATTAAACTATTTTATTCTTTACACGAATGGTCATGAATGGATACATGTAATGGTCATGAATATATTTATGGTTATTATATGTCCCCCATTCATGGCCATTCGTGTAAAAAAACCTTTTCATGTATTCAATGTCTTCCACGTCAGCCCTTTCTGCTCCTGCTTCTGCGGCATGAAGATGCTGAGGAGAAGGGCGACGAGGACGCTGACGAGCATGGAGACGAAGCCGAATAGGAGGAAGTTGGCCTGGGTGAAGAAGTTCATGTAAAGGACTGTGGCGGTGCCACAGAGGAAGCCGATGATGGCTGCACCTGAACCAATGCGGGGGAAGAAGATGCCCATCAGGAACAGACCGCCAATGGCTCCGCTGAGGAGGCCAAGGATGGTGTTGAAATAGTCGAGGAGCGACTGGATGTCAACGGTGGCCATGAGCCAGGCGATGGCCATGCCGAGGAGACCGGCACAGATGCCTGCGATGCGGGCGGTGCGGACTGTAGAGCCACTGGCGGGCCGAATTTTGCTCCACAAGTCCACTGTGAATGCCGTGCTGATGCTGTTGATGTTGGAGGCGATGGTGGACATCGTGGCGGCGAAGACGGCAGCGATGAGCAGGCCGGCAAGACCAGCGGGGAGCTGGCTCATCATGAAGAAGGGGAAGATGGCATCGCCCTTGGCCATGGTGATGTCGAGCTCGGTGGGATGGGTCTTGAAGAAGGTGTAGAGACCAGTGCCGATGGTGAAGAACGCAATGGTCACGATGACGGACATGAGGCCATTGGTGAGGATGCCACGGGCAGCGCTCTTCTCGTCGGAAGTGGTGAGGTAGCGCTGGATGACGGTCTGGTCGGAAGTGTAGCTGATGAGGTTGTTGGCCAGTCCTCCGAGGATTACAACCCACCAGGTGGCGTTGACAAAGTCGAACGGATGCTCCGGGTCGAAGAGGAAGAGGCGGAACTTGTCGTGGTCGGTGGCTATCTGCCAGAAGTCGCTGGCACCATTGTCGCCCGTATTAATAATAAGGTAAACGGCCGCAAGGACGGCACCGCCCACGAGGATGATGCCCTGGATGACGTCGCCCCAGACTACGGCTTCGACACCGCCCATTGTGCAGTAGAGGATGGTGATGAGGGCCATCAGGGCGATGCAGATATAGATATTGATGCCCGTGACGGCGGTCATAGTCAGCGATGGCAGGAAGAGGACGAGGGCTGTGCGGGCCACCATGAAGACGATGAAGAGGATGGAGGCCATGAGGCGTGTGGCCGAGTTGAAGCGGCGCTCAAGGTACTCGTAGGCGGTGGTGACGTTCAGACGGCGGAAAAAAGGCAGGTAGTACTTAATGACGGGGAACGACACCAGCAGGATGCAGATCTGCATCGGATAGTAGGTCCAGTCGGTGGCGTAGGCCTTGGCGGGGATGCTCATGTAGGTGATGGCGGAGAGCATGGTGGCGAAGATGCTGATGCCTGCTGCCCACCAAGGGATGCGGCCGCCGCCCTTGAAAAAGTCGTCGCTGGAGTTCGAGGCGCGCTTCATGAAGTAGTAGCCGAGATAGACCATGCCGAGGAGGTAGAGGATGAGGACCGTCCAGTTCAGCCATCCGAAGTGGGCTGTGTAGGAGATATCCACGCGGGTGACGTCGGAGGAACGCACGCCGGGCTTCTCCTCGCCATTGATTATGAGGGCGGAGAATGAACCAGAGCCCATTGCTGACGGGACGGGCACTACGGCAGCACCAGCGCGAGCTATGAGGGGCGAGTCGAAGAGCTCTGCCCATGAATCGGTGACGGTGTGATAGACGAGGATTCTTCGGCGGAACTGGTACCAAGCGGGCTCCTGTGTCATATAGGAACGGGCTTCTTCGCGGAGTTCCTCAAGGCGTTGGGCTGTGGTGGCGGTGTCGGCAATGAGGGCATTGCGCTCCAAAGCGCTCTCGAAGATGCCCTTGTTGACGCCGCCGAAGCAGAGGATGTGAGCGGCACCTGATGGGATGGCGGAGGCGCCGACCAAAGAAATATCCTCTTGCATCAGGCTGGTTGCTGCCCACTCCTTTTTCCTTGGATCATAAACAGCACCGTTAGTTACAGCTTTTCCATAGCGTGGGTCGTAGCCTCCGAGGAGATAGAAGTTGGAACCAATGGCACCTTTCTGGACAGCGGCAGAGGGCTGCACGCGAGCAGGGCCAATAAGGTCGGGAAGTTCTTCCCAGGCAGCGCCAAGCGGCCAACGCAGGCGGAAAGCCTTACGATTGGGCATTCCGTTGTGCAGACCTCCTGCTACATAAATATATCCGTCGCCATAAGCGGCTGCAAAGTTATCGAGAGCAATGGGCAGCAAGGGGATGTCCTGGGCTGTGACCTCAGAGCTCGTGCCCATCGACAACAGTACGGCAAAGTCCTCGCTCTTCTGTCCGTCGGACGTTCCGCCAAGGCAGATGACACCCTCGGGCACCGTAACGCTTGCACCATAAGCGAGTCCGCAAGGCAGAGAACCATCACGCGACCATCCCGGCAGAGGTTCCCCATCATGCTTACTGTCCTTAGGCCAGGCTGCCTGCCCTTTTGTGGCGTCAAAGAATGAAGAAGCTTCAAGACTGATGACGTAAATATCTGTGTAGAAAGTCTTCTGACCGCCTTCGGACGCAGGAGTGTCGGGAAAGTTGCAGCCGCCAGCCACCACGACGAAAGGCGCGCCTGTAAGTGGTTCTTTTACGATGCCGGCAAAGGCTCCGCTGACGCCTTGTTCTGCGAAAGCGCCAAGAGGAATGGCTGGCGTGAAAGCAGCCGTGTTGAAGCGGTGGGACTCACCCCCATCTCCTCTTACCGAAGAGATGGAGGTAGTATCTTGAGCTATTGAGAGACTTAATGAGACAAATATTAAGGCGAGGAGCGAGGTCAGTTTTCTCATACAGCTAAGGAAAGTTGATAAAAATGATTAGAATCTATAGATTAATGTCAGGTCTATTCCTGAGATACCTACTCCAAAAGCAGGAGTTGCAGGGTCATTGTCGATGTCAACGCCAAGGAGGCCCATGTCAGCCGACAATTGGAGATGATTATTAACGGCAAGACGCAGGGAAGGGCGCAGACCGATGAATGCATTGGCGTCGCCTTGGCCGAAACTGATTTCCGTAGTACCCTTCAAATCAACGAATACCAACTTGTTGTTCCAACAGTTGAATCGAACGTACGGATTGGTAAGGCCTTTGGCTTCCTCGCCAAAGTATGTAAGGCCAAGACCAGCGCCCACGGCCCAGCGGTCATTGAATTCATAACCTACGCCCGGAAGGATGGTCATTCCGAAATTCTCGTTCCGATAGACAAAACTTGCCGATCCCGATACAAAGAACTGGGCACTTGCATTGGCACAGAAGCCAACGAAGAGAAGCACTACGAATAATAGTTTTTTCATAATCATAGATATTATTTAATTGTTTGACTTTTACTTATTGCAATGATTGAAGAAGTCGATGGCTTCGAGTTCCTTGCGCAGCTGCACTTCTTCCTCGTCTGTGACGTTCTGGAAGGGGGTGCGGTTGGGGCCGAGGTCGAGGCCGATGAGCTTCATGATGCGCTTGCCGCCCACGATGTTGCCGCGGAAGTGGCAGATGACGTCGATGACATCCTGAGCGTAGTTCTGGAGCTGGCGGGCTTTTTCAAGGTCGCCCTCTTCCCAAGCCTTGATGATGCCGGTGAGGCAGCGCCCGTTGTAGTTGGTGGTGCCGCCGATGCCGCCCTGCGCGCCGCCCATTGCGAGGCACGGAAGGATGGTCTCGTCCTGGCCGTGGAGCATATCGAACTTGCCGTCCTTGTAGCGGCGGCAGCGGTTGTACTCATATAGGCTCTCGAAGGTGTACTTGATGCCTGCGAAGTTGGGGATGCGGCCATCAACGGCCTGCAGGAAGTCGTACATCGAGAGGAAGGCGCCGTTGAAGGCGGGGATGTGGTAGAAGTAGAAGGGGAGGTCTGGAGCTCCGCAGGCGATTTCCTCGCAGTACTTCACGAGTTCTTCGATGCGACCCACCGTGGGGAATGGAGGTGCCATGGCTCCGATGCCGAAGGCACCGATTGCCTGAGCGTGCTCGGACAGGGCACGAGAAGAGCGGACGCATGTGCTACCTACGTGCACGATGACCTTGAAGTCCTCAAAATCCTTGGTGGCATCCATCCAGGCTTCGGCAATCTGCTTGCGTTCGTCCTCGGTAAGCATATACCCCTCGCCGCTGGAACCGTTGATAAACACTCCCTTGAGCCCGTTGCGCTTCAGCAGAGCTGCATATTCGGGAATGACAGAGAGATTGATGCTGCCGTCGGCGTGCATCGGTGTGAATGGAGCGTCAATAAGACCTTTGATCTTTTCCATTTTTCTTCAGTATAAATAATGGTGAATATTTCAAGATATTTTATTTCGGTGCAAAGTTAGCGATTATCTGTTAAGGTGCAAAGTTTTAAGAGCATTATTTTTCAACAAAAAAAGCCCTAAGGGTCCAGAAATGGATACTTAGGGCTTTCTTCGTTTGAGAGGATTGATTGAAATGCTAAAGGGGTCTAACAAAAAGGGCCAAGGGTTATGCCCAAAACCCTTAAGGGTTATTGGCAAAACCCTTAAGGGTTATCGCCAAAAGGGTCAAGGGTTCTGAGCGGAACCCTTGACCCTTTTTCTACGATAGTCTCAGACCGTTTGTTGACGGGGGTATAATTCTTCAGTTTATTCTCAGCACGAAGCCACCGCCGGGAGCCATCACGACTTCCACTGGCTTACGGCCATCGAGGCGGAATTCGCTGACGGTGTAGTCCTCGGCGAAGTTCTCGGCATTCGGTCCGTCGGCGTAGAGCACGGCTTTGTTCTCTCTGCCGCGGTCGAGTCCAAGGGCTTCATAGAGGTCGGGGAGCTTAAGCCCGCGCGCCTGCCAGTTAGTCTGTCCGCCAATCCACCAGACCTCTCCCTTGCGGCGGGCTACTACGATGTACTCGCCGAGCCTACCGAGCAGCACGCGCGTCTCGTCGACATCGTTGGGTATCGAGGCGAGGAAGCGGGTGTAGTCTGGCTCTGCCTCATAACTGGTGGCAGCATCGGCAAGCATTGTCAGTGGCGAGTCGTGGACGACGTAAGCGGCGAGCTGGTGGCAACGCGTGCCCATCGACATGGGGTGATAGTAAATATCCTTGAAGTCCTTCAGTTGGGCATTGCGCATGGCTCCTGGTGTGTAGTCCACGGAGCCAGCCATGCCGCGGATGAAGGGGAAGGTGACATCATACTGCGGCATGTCCTTCTTGTCGGAATTCCATTTCACTTCCTCCATGCCGAACACGCTCTCGAAGTTGATAATGTTGGGGTAGGTACGGTTCAGGCCCGTGGGTTTGTAGAAGCCGTGGTAGTCGAGCACGAGGTGGTGGCGGGCTGCAGCCTCTGCTATGCGGTAGGCCATCTCCACGGCTGTCTGGTCGTCACGGTCGAGGAAGTCGACCTTGAAGCCAGCCACGCCCAGATCTGAATATTTCTTACAAGCCTCCTCGAGGTGCTCGTCCAGCACGTTGAAGACCGTCCAGAGGATGATTTTCACACCCTTGCCACGTGCATAGTCAACGAGCGCCTTGATGTCGATCTCCGGAATGGAGTTCATGATGTCGGCCTTCGCTGGCTCGTACCAGCCTTCGTCAAGGATAACGTACTCAAGCCCAAAGCGCTGAGCATAATCTATGTAGTATTTATACGTCTCCTGGTTTATGCCTGCCTTGAAAGGCACTCCGCGCAGTGTCCAGGCATTCCACCAGTCCCATGCGCTCTTACCACCCCGGATCCAAGATGTAGCCCCGATGCGATTGGGCGAGGCGAGGGCATAGACGAGGTTGTTGACCGGCATCTGGCGGTCGTCGGTAGTGACGGTGAAGATGCGCCAGGGGAATGTGCGGCGGCCGCTGGTCTTAGCTATGAACTCTTCAGTCTGTGCCACGTGGCTCATGCCGCGGTGGTTGTAGTACTCCATAGTCCTCGGGTAGCGGGCAAACGCTCCGCTGAGCTTGCCTTCAGCCGGGCGCACGAACATGCCCGGATAAGCCTCAAGGTCAGCTTCGATGATGGTCACTTTGGCTGATTTGAAGTCGAGGGTGACGGGCAGGAACGCCCATTGGTCAGAGAGCTGCGATAGCGGTGCAGAGGTATAGATGTTCTGGAACGCCATAGCTTCCGGCTTTTTCTCGTTGGTAGTGTAGGCCAGATAAGTCAAGGCATCGGCAGCAGGACTGAGCTGAAAGCGTTCGTCGTTAATCTGTAGCGGGCGCTTAGCGGTCTGGACGAAGCGATAGGCGAGTCCTTCGTCGTAGATGCGCACCTCGAGGTCGAAGAGATTGTTAAAGCGATAAGTGGCCAGATTACATACGACATCGAATGCTGACTGGCGATAGGCGAAGGCATCGATGTGCTCGCGCAGAGTCTCGCGCTTGAGAAGGCGGAGCGATGGCTTGCTTTGGCTGACGTCGGTAAGCAGGCAGCCCCCTACCCTCTCAATAAGCTTCTGGCCATCGAGTGTGATGTCTAAGGCCAAAGCGCCGTCGACGACCTTTGGCACTGCGGTGAGGCGCCCGTTGGGCGAAGTGAGTGCACCAGAGCTTGTGACCACAATCTCGTAGGGGAAACGTTCGCTGACTGTGCGCTCGGGAGCGGGCTCCTGGCTTTCGCGAGCACCCTGGCCGCCACGTCGGCCTCTTCGGCTCTGCACGGCCGGATCATGGCGCTGCGTTGGCGCCCCCATGACTACAAAATAAAGCTCGCGCACATCGGCATCGCGGGGAGCAGTGAACGTAGTCCTGCTCTTGAGTGCCTTGCTGGCTTGCGAGTAGAGACACCGGCCGTCAGACAGCTGAGCAACGAAACCATAACGCCAGCCATCGGTGGAGAGAGCCTGACGTGCGGCAAAGTCAACAGAAACGCTCTCACCACGCTTGGGAGTAGGCATCAGGCGGGCATCAAAACCTCCGGCCTCGGGCGCCCCGGCCTCGTTGAGCTGCGGCCAATGTCCGGCGTACTGCCGGGTGTTTCCGTAGGCGTGGCGGAAATCGAGGAAGACAGTGTGGCGATGAGCTTCGAAGAGTTCGTCGTTGAACTGCTCAGTAGTAAGCCCCGTGAGACGCATGTAAGCGTCAGCCGGGTCCTCGGGATTCTCGGCTGTCTGATAGATTTTGGCCATGATGTCGAGCCCACGTTGCTGGCTCCACCACTCGAGAACGTAGGGCGTATGGTAGACGTTCTCCCACGAGAAGAGCGCCTTGTGTGGCTGGCGCTGGTAGGCTTGCCAGTGGAACAGTTCGTCGCGGATCCAGTCGGGGTTCACATGCCAGAGCATCCATTGCGACGTCATCTCGAAGAAGCCGCCGCCAAACCAGCGGGGAACGTCCTCCTGCTGACTATCCTGAGTATCAATAAACTGCGATGTAGCATCGGACGCCTGCCGCTCCGTGTCGGGGAGAATGCCCGCGCGCGCACGGCGGTCGCAGTGGACTTGCATCTGGAAGCTGTGCCCAAGCTCGTGGGCTACGCAGTTGAGGCGGCGGTCCTGAATGCGGTTCGGCGCCACCCAGAAGGCACCTATGACTTCGTCGTAGTCGCCGCCATAGGCAGTGCCTTCGAGCGAATAGTTGAGCATCACCATCATGCGATAGCGGTCGGCCACGGAACCCTCATGGATGAAGCGCAGCGAGTCGCGGTAGAAAGCGTAGAACTCTTCCAACCGGGCGGCCAGATTGTCGATGTCCACACGCGTGGGGTGGCCGTCCAGTTGTGGGGGATTGCTGAGGTCGGCCCCGAAACCGCGCTGCCAGAAGATGGCGAAGTTAGGCGTGAGACGCATACGCGAATAGCTCCACTGGGCCGAGTCGCTCTCAAAATCATTCGAGCGCAGTTCGCTTGGGATGTAGATTTGCTTGCCTGGAATGTCTGCCGCACTGGCGCCAATGGCAAGAACGAATGAAAAAACGCATGTGAGAAATCTTGTCATACTGAAAATGTTGTTAGTAAGTTTCTGCCTGCAAAAATACTATATTAATCTCAAACCACAAGATAAAAAGCCATTTTTCATGCAGCCTTTTCAAGGTTTTTTAGCAGGCTGAAGCAGTAATGCAAACAGCCTGACGCAACAACACGAACGGGTAGTACAAGGTTTTCCGAACGGCTCAATAACCAAGATCCACAGGTGGGACACAAACTGGAATACAGGAGTCTTTTTCAGAACGCACCTCGTAAGGGAGAAAAAACACGAATGAGCGCTCAAAAAAACACAAATTGTTGGCCTATATATTATAATTAATGTGTACTTTTGGCGCACAAAACATAAAACATGACTGAATGAGAAATAACGGGAATAACTATATAGCAAGCGCAATGCCTATGGTTCGCGTGGCGCGGTTCGCCCGCGCCATGGGATTGATTGCGGCATTGTCTTTGACAGCAACAACAGCCTTCGCACAGGACGACAAGAGCAAGGAGCAACAGTCTGTGCCCATGCAACAGGTGTCGCCACAACGGCCGCAAGGCCAGCTGCCTGCAGGCGAACTGCTGGTGCAGGGCACCGTCAAGGACACTCAAGGCGAGACGCTCCCCGGCGCCAGCGTGCGCGTTCGCGAGACTAAAGCCGGCGCCGTGGCCGATGCCGACGGCAACTTCGTCATCGGCGTGCCACGCGGGCAGGCCGTGACGCTCGATTTCTCATACGCTGGCATGAAACCGACATCGAAGCGCTACGATGGCAAACGCTCCTACACGAAAGAAATAATCGTGCTGCAAGAGAGCGGCGACCTGGACGAGGTGGTGGTCACGGGATTGTTCGACTACAAGTCGTCGACCTTCACCGGCTCGGCTGTCAGCTACACGCAGGAGGATCTGAAGCTCGTAGGCAACTCCAACGTGCTGAAAGTCATACAGGCTATCGACCCGTCGTTCATCGTCGACATGAACAGCATCAACGGCTCCAACCCCAACTACATGGCCGACATCACCATCCGCGGCAAGGCGTCGTTCGGCGGCTTGCAGGGCGAGTATAGCGGCAACCCGAACGCTCCGCTCTTCATACTCGACGGCTTCGAAGCCACGCAGCAGCAGATTTTCGACCTCGACATGAACCGCATCAAGAGCGTCACCATACTCAAGGACGGCGCCGCCAAAGCCATCTACGGCTCAAAGGCCAGCAACGGTGTGATTGTAGTTGAGACTATCCTGCCCGAAGCCGGACGCCTGCGCATAACCTACACGGGCGACGTCAGCGTCGAACTGCCCGACCTCACAAGCTACGACCTTTGTAACGCCGAGGAGAAACTGCGCGTGGAGCAGAACTCAGGTCGCTACACTTCGACTTCGCCCTACTATCAGGCGCTGCTCGACGAGCAGTACAACGCCATAGCCGCAAACATAGCACGCGGCGTGGACACCTACTGGCTCTCTCAACCCCTGCGCTCGGGAGTAGGCAACAAGCACACGGCCTACATCGAGGGCGGCACCGAGGAGATGCGCTACGCAGCAAGTCTGATGTACAACAACGTCGCCGGCGTAATGAAAGAGATCGGCCGACGCACACTTTCCGGCAACATAAACCTGAGCTACCGCTACAAGCAAGGGATGTTCCGCAACTCTCTCTCGGTCAACGGCAACAAGGCCGACGACAGCCCCTACGGCACATTCTCCGACTACGTCACGGTTAACCCTTATTTCACCTCGACGGATGCCTTCGGCAACGTGCAGAAAGTGCTGGGCACATACACCTCTCCGGGCGCTAACGGCAGCACTACGACCTACTACAACCCGCTCTACAACGCCACCATCGGCACCAAGAACTTCTCGAACTACACGGAGATGGTCGAGAATTTCTACCTCGAGTACCGCCCCGTTGACGACCTGCGCTTTACGGCCCGAATGGGCTATACCCACCAGAACAACAAGCGCGAGGACTTCTATCCCGGCGACCACACGCGCTTCAACGACTGGACGGGCGACCGCTACTTCCAACGAGGAAGCTACCACATCAACAACGGCGAGACAAACAGCCTCAGCATGGACATCACTGGCAACTACTCTCACACTTGGGACAAGCATCTCCTGCTGGCCAACGCGGCCTATTCGATGCAGAAATCTGACAGCGACTCTGAGGGCATGACGGCCTGGGGATTCCTCAACAACCACGTCGACCACATCACTTTCGCCAAGCAATATGCCGAAGGCGGCAAGCCATCGGGCTCTGAGAGCACGACCCGCTCGCTCGGTATCACAGGCGCTGCAAACTACAGCTACGACGAACGCTACCTCTTCGACGCAAGCCTGCGCTTCAACGGCTCGTCGGTGTTCGGCGCAGACAACCGTTGGGGCACCTTCTGGAGCGCAGGTGCAGGATGGAACCTCCACAATGAACATTTCATGAGCAGCGTCACGTGGCTCAACCTCTGCAAGTTCCGAATCACCTATGGCCTCACAGGAAACCAGAATTTCTCGCCCTATCAGGCCAAGGCGACATATAAGTTCTACGACAACATCATCTACGACAACATCTCAGGAGCCTACCTCATGGGGATGCCCAACCCGAACCTCAAATGGCAGCAGACGGGCGACTTCACCGTTGGCCTCGACCTGGGCCTGTGGAAACGCATTAACGTGCGCTTCGACTACTACGACAGCCGCACGCGCGACGCCCTCATTGCCATGTCTATTCCCACGTCGACAGGCTTCACATCCTACATGGAGAACCTCGGCAACGTGCAGAACCGTGGTGTCGAGGCCACGGCCAACTGGCGTTTCTACCAGAGCGGGCAGTCGTACATGAGCCTCACGGGAAGCATCGCCCACAACGTCAACAAGGTGACAAAGATCAGCGACGCACTCTCGACCTTCAACCGCGAACAGGACGCCGAAAACACTACATCGCCCATCATTCGCTACGAAGAAGGGCAGTCGATGAGCGTCATCTGGGCCGTGAAGTCGCTCGGCATTGACCCCGCCACCGGACGCGAGATGTTCGTTAAGAAGGATGGCACCACGACCTACGACTACACCACCGACGACTACATCATAGGTGGCGACTCAAATCCCAAGGTACACGGCACGCTCGGCCTCAACGGCGAAGTGAAGGGCATAGGCCTCAGCCTACTTTTCAGCTATCAGATGGGTGGCGACTACTATAACCAGACACTCGTAGACCGCGTCGAGAACGTCAACATAGCCGGCAACGTGGACCGCCGCGTCTTCTCCGACACATGGAGCCAGCCGGGCGACGTGGCGCTCTACAAGCACATCTCTGCCACACCTACCACGACGTATGCCTCCACGCGCTTCATACAGCGCAACAACATGCTTGACCTCACAACGCTCTCAGCCTACTACGACTTCAAATACTGCGGCTGGTTGCAGCGCAGCAAGCTCGAGCGCCTGCGCCTGACGGCCTACATGAACGATGTCTTCCACCTCGCTACCATAAAGGCTGAGCGCGGTCTCAACTACCCCTACGCCCGAACCTTCTCACTATCGCTCACGGCGACGTTCTAAGAATGAAAAGTGAAAAGTGAAAAGTGAAAAATAAAAATTTCTATTGCATATAACGATGAATCATAAAGAACATAGTAATAATAATATAAGAACGTGGAAAGGTAGAGTGAAGAGTAATTCTTATTTTTCACTTTTCATTCTTTCACTTTTCACTCTCGCTATGGCGAGCTGCAACGACTGGCTCGACGTGCAGCCCCGCTCACAGGTCGAGGACACCGAGCTCTTCGAGACCGAGAGCGGCTTCAAGGAGGCTCTGGCCGGCATCTACTCATCCATGGTGAGCACCTCGACCTATACAAAGGAAGCGACCTACGGCTTCATTGGTGTTCTCGCTCACGAATGGGATTTCTTCTATGCCAGCCAGTACGACGACGCTGCCGCCTTCAACTACGATGCCTCATACCCCACTGGATATATCCGTTCGATATGGGCTAACAGCTACAGCGGCATTGCCAACGCTAACAACCTGCTGGCGCACATCGACGAAAACCCCAACATGTTTTCTACCGACAACCACGACGTTATCAAGGGTGAAGCCCTGGCGTTGCGCGCGTTCCTCCACTTCGACCTCCTACGTTGTTTTGGCGTGAGTTTTGCCGTCAACCCAGAACAACCTGCAATACCCTACTCCACCGCACTCTCCTACCGCGTCTTCCCACAGCTCACTGTGCAGGAAGTGGCCGACGCCGTGCTTGCCGACCTCAAGACAGCCGAGGCACTGCTGGAAAAAGCCGACCCGATTGTCACCGGTCGCGAAATAACCGAGAGCATCGACAACGGATACATGCTCAACCGACAGCTGCACCTCAACTACTATGCCGTCAAGGCCCTCGAGGCACGCGTCTACATGTGGACAGGCAATTACGACCTGGCGCTCGAGGCCGCCGACGTGGTCATCAACGCCGACCTCTTCCCCTGGGCCACCGTAGCCAACCTGCAGGCTGGCTACGACCGCTCGCTCGCGACCGAGCACCTCTTCGCGCTCAACAACCTGACGATGCAGGCCGACATCGCCGACCGCTTCTTCGACGATGGCTCGCAGTACAGCTTCGCCGTCACACGCGACCGCCTGCTCGACTATTTCGACAACGCCACACAGGACTACCGCTACACCTTCCTCTTCAAGTCCGGCTCGGCCACCCACGCCAACAACCGATACCTGATGAAGTACGACGCTCCGGCCGGCTCAACAACATACTATAATTATAAGATGCCACTACTGCGCATCGCCGAGCCTGTGCTCATTCGTGCCGAAGTTCTATACCGCCAAGGCGACACAGACGGCGCACGCGCTGCACTCAACCAGCTACGCGTGGCACGCAACCTGCCCGCCTTGACGGAGCTGCCATCAGACTTCTACCTCGAACTCATACGTGAATATCGCCGCGAATTCCTCGGCGAGGGCCAGCTCTTCTTCCTCTACAAACGCTTGAACCGCCAGACAATACTCTACTCCGACGTTGATGCTGTGGCCGAAAAGGTCTACACCTTCCCACTGCCCATCACCGAGACGGAGGCCGCTCAGAGGGAGGATAATAAGTGAAAAATGAAAAGTGAAAAATGAAAAGTGAAAAATGAAAAGTGAAAAATGAAAAGTGAAAAATGAAAAATCATAATCTCTATAGCAAATAACTATGAATCATCAAGAACGATATAATATAAAAATGTGGAAAGGTCGAGTGAAGAGTATATCTTATTTTTCACTTTTCACTCTTTCACTTTTCACTTTTGCCTGTCTGACTGGCTGCTCCCATGAGGAAGTTTCGACCTACGACACCAGCCACACAAGCCTGAACATCTGGGTTGGCAACCCTGCCGGCGTAGTCTTTGAGTCCACCACCTACAACTATTCCTACGCCTACGAAGAAGGTGCCGTAACATTCTATGCGCAAATAAGCGGGACGCCCGCCGACTACGACCGCACGTTCCGCATAGAACCTTTCGGCGACGACTCCGTCCTCGTGGCCCCGACCGTACGCACAGAGGACTATGTCATTCCTGCCGGGCAGATTGGAGGCACCTACCAGGTCTACTTCAACAGCAAGCAACTATCTTCGCCCGACCTCTTCACCAAGAGCGACGGACGCATCAACTTCCGCGTTGTACCTAACGACATCTTCGACCTCGGCACCGAACATCATCAGCAGTTCACAGTCGTGCTGAAAAACTATCTGGCCAAGCCCGACAACTGGGACGCAGCCAACTTCCCACGCATCCCGCTCTCGCGCTACTTCGGCACCTACAGCCGTGTGAAGTATCAGTTCATGATTGAGCACCTCGGCCTCGTAGACTTCGAAATAAACTATAACACTCAGACGGCTTACGACGAGGAGACCAACATTATCTCTGCCGTCTATGCCGTACATCTCCAACAGGTGATGCAGCGGGCCCTCAACGAATACAACGAAACTCACGACGAGCCTCTGACCGATGAATTCGGGAATCCTGTGACGTTCTGATTAGTGAAAAATGAAAGAGTGAAAAGTGAAAAATGAAAAGTGAAAAATAATAATTTCTATTGCAAAGAACAATGAATCATCAAGAACGATATAATATAAGAATGTGGAAAGGTCGAGTGAAAAATAAATCTCATTTTTCACTTTTCACTCTTTCACTTTTCATTTTCGCTTTGGTCTCTTGCTACGACGACCTTGGCAACTACGACTACCACGAACTCGATGCCGTAGAGATCGACACCACCGACGCTGGCATACAGGCTGAGTATGCCATCATGCGCTTCGACACGCTCGTGCTGGAGCCTAAAGTGCTCTTCCGAGGCGTAGAGGTCCTGGCTGACGAGGCTCCGCTCGACTACACGTGGACAATCTTCAGCGCCACATCCGGCTCTGGGGCCAGCGCCGCCATTGACACCATTGGCACCGAGCGCAAGCTTAACACCGTCATAAGCCGGACGGGCGGCAATTACTTCGTGCAACTTGTTGTGCAAAACCGCAACGACGGCATACGTCAGTTCTGGCGGGTGCCCGTAGCCATCAGCGAAGTGTTCGACGGCGGGTGGATGGTGTTTTACGAACGTGCCGACCAGCCAGGCTACTCTGACCTTGCCCTCATCTACAACCCATGGACGAAGCTCAACGTTAACTACAATCGTTACTACACAAACCTCTACGAGACAACCAATGGCGAGCCGCTGCAAGGACATCCCATACGCAGCCTCGACATTGCCGTATCCCTCGCATCGGGCAACAACTACGTAGGTCTTTGCACCGACTATACCCTCGTGGGCGTAAGCGAGAACGGGATAATGAAAGCTCTCGAGTTCAATGAGTTCTTCCACGAGCCGCCTGCTACGATGCATCCGACATGGTATGGTCAACACGGCTCGGGCGTCATGAGCGGACAAAGCTCGGAAGTGCTGCTCAACGACAACGCTATCTACACCAACACATACTCATTCAGCGCCACCGAAGGACGTGCCACTAAGTTTGGCGTGCCCAAGTTTGCCAGCGGAATAGGAGAACTTGCACCATGGAACGCTGAGGTACCCAACACGCTTAACTATGGAATCGTCGTTTACGACAACACCTACCACCGCTTCCGCTATGCAGCATACAACGCGGCTCAGCTCGAGGAGTTTGCCGAACAGGACCTTTCCATCGCGGCTTTCGACATAAATAATACCGACATGGCCTTCGTAATGGCCGACTGGGGCAAGGGCACCAGCCAAGGCGTAGGCCTAAGGCCCTATGATTATATTATTATGGAACGCGCGGGCACGCGTTACCTTGCCGTCACAAACTTCTCCTCATCCTATCCTTCAGACCTCAACATCGGCGTCGGCCTCTACCCCATGGATGCCCTTTGCCCTGACATCTCCACAGCAACAACCATGTCGGCCAGCCACGTCGGCAGTTTCATCTACTACGGCGCAGGCAACAAAGTTTACACTTTTGCCTACGACAGCCAGCAACCAGCCAGCGTGGCTTGGGAAGCACCATCGGCTGACGAGGAAGTCACCTGCGTGCGCATCATGAAGTACTACCACGGCACTATCTATGGCTACGGCATGGTGCCGATGTCTGACCGCCTTGTGCACATAGCCACTTGGAATGCTTCGAAAGGCGAAGGACGTGTATACCAATATCTCATCAACCCTGCCAGCGGCATACTTGCAACCGACAGACACTACGAGTACCCCATACCGGGGCGTGTAAAGGATATGGCCTGGAAATTCTCAATGCAATAGCGGGGATGGACATTTTTAAGATTTATAGGTTAAAGGTTTATATGTTTAATAAAAATAAGTATGCAATGAAAAGAATGATTACATGGATGATGTGCATGATGACCACAGCGGTTATGATGGCACAGGGCGTGGCTTTCGAGCCCGAAGGCACAACACTTGAGCAGGCTTCTGCCAAGGCTAAAGCCGAGAACAAGCTTATCTTCCTTGACTGCTACACACAGTGGTGTGGCCCGTGCAAGAAGATGTCGAAGGAAGTGTTCCCGCAGGAAAAGGTGGGAGAGTTCATGAATCCCAAGTTCGTAAGCATTAAAATTGACATGGAAAGCGAGTATGGTGCTCCGCTTGCAAAGAAGCTGCAGATTCAAGCCTACCCGACGTTCGTTATCTTCAACGCCAACGCTCAGGAGATCTCCCGCTTCCTCGGCTACCATGCCACCGACGCTTTCATAGATGTCGTCAAGGAGAAGAGCGCCGACAACACATCGTCGTCACTCGAACAACGTTGGAAGAACGGCGACCGCGACCCGCAGTTCCTCATGGAATACCTGCAGACGCTCACCGCATCCTACAAAGGTGACGAGGCTAACGACGTTGCCGAAGCTATCCTCGAAGGCAAGGAAGAGACCTTTTCAGCTGACAGCACACTGCGCACAATCTTCTTCCGTAACATTAACAACCCATTTGCAAAATCGTTTGTCTACACAGCACAGCACCCTGAAGCCCTCTCAGCAGTCACGGGTGAGTTCCCTGTTAAGATGAAGATCCAGAGCGTGCTTTCTGGTTTCCAACGCCAGATAATCAACGAAGCAGACGGTACCGCGACCCTCGACGAGGATGCTTTCGGGCGTTTCCTCGCCCTGCTGGCTGTGCTTGGAGTGGAGAATGCTGACCACTATCGGCTCTCGACACTCATCACGCTGACAGAGAAGCAAAAGAACTACGACGCCTACCTCAACTACATCCGCGAATACCTATCGAATCCTAAGCTCGATGCCGACGACATGCAGCTGGCAAACTGGACAAAGCCTTTCGCCGATCCAAATGCCGACAATACTTATAAGGAACAGATGAAGGGCATACTGCAAAAGCGCGTCGACGAAATAAAGGCGGGCCGTCGCCAAGCACAAAGAAAGGTTGGCAATATGATGCTCTCACGCCCCACCGACGAGCTCCTTGAGATGATTATCAGTGCCCTTGACGGCAAGATGCCCGGACAATAAAGGAAATTTCCTCTTCATCAAACAAAAAGCCCCACTTTAGCCACGCCATGATTGGCCAGCTGAAGTGGGGCTAATATAAAGTGAAAGCCTCTCACGCGATGTGAGAGGCTTTTCTTTTCAGTCGGATGAAAGAGCGCCGGACTTACTTAACCTTTGCTACGATAGCCTTGAAAGCCTCGAAGTGGTTCATGGCCAGGTCGGCGAGCACCTTGCGGTTGATCTCGATGCCAGCCTTGTGCAGAGCGCCCATGAGCTGGCTGTAGCTCATGCCTTCCATGCGGGCAGCAGCGTTAATACGCTGAATCCACAGAGCGCGGAACGAACGCTTCTTGTTCTTGCGGTCGCGATAGGCATATGTCAGGCCCTTCTCCCAAGTGTTCTTGGCAACGGTCCAGACGTTCTTGCGGGCACCATAGTAGCCGCGGGTGAGCTTCAGGATTCTCTTTCTTTTTGCACGTGAAGCAACGTGATTAACTGATCTTGGCATAATTTTGTTTGTTTTTGAACGATGGCGGATTAAACTGTGGAAGATTGATAATTGAAGATTTAAGATAAAATCTCTAATCCATCATCTCTAACCAATAATCTCTTTAATGCACATGCGTTCGGTTAATGACTTTGGGTGATTTCTCTTAGAAGAAATACTTGTTTAACTCTCTATCCTGAACAGGAGATTAGCGGAGAAGGAGGAGTTCGCGAACCTGCTTGCGATTGGCAGTAACGACGAGGTCGCTGTGCTGCAGATTACGCTTCTGCTTCTTGGTTTTCTTTGTCAGGATGTGGCTGTGATAAGCGTGGTGACGCTTAATCTTACCCGTTCCGGTGAGCGTAAAACGCTTCTTTGCGCCGGAATTAGTCTTTACTTTTGGCATTTTTTGTTTGTTTTTAATTGTTATTAATGAACGGACGCGGCAACGCATATACCGGGCGCAGCGCGCAATCCTTATTTTCCGAAGTCTGAGAGTTCAAGGTTACTCTTATGCTTCACTTTTTACTCTTTAATCGTTCACACTTTCAGTCGTCCCAGTCTTCACCTTCAACCTTGGGACCTGTGTACTCCTTGCGCTCCTTTTGCTGAGGCTTCTTGCGAATGGGTTCCTCGGGGAGTTCGTCGTCATCATCGTCGTCGAGTGCGACGTCTTTCTTCGGAGCGACCTTTTTCGGAGCTATGAACATGGTCATGCGCTTTCCTTCAAGCACGGGCATGGACTCAACCTTACCATATTCCTCCAGATCCTGCGCGAAACGCAGCAGAAGAACTTCACCTTGCTCCTTGAAGAGAATCGAGCGGCCGCGGAAGAAGACGTAGGCTTTCACCTTGTCGCCGTCGGAGAGGAAGCCTTGAGCGTGCTTGAGCTTGAAGTTGTAGTCGTGGTCGTCGGTCTGCGGACCGAAACGTATTTCCTTGACCTCCACCTTCACTTGCTTGGCTTTCATCTCCTTCTGCCTTTTCTTCTGCTGGTAGATGAACTTGGAGTAGTCAATCAGTCGGCACACCGGGGGATCTGCGTTAGGCGAAATCTCTACGAGGTCTACGCCTTTCTGTTCAGCCAGATGAATGGCGTCACGTGTTGGCAGGACTTGGGATTCGATGTCGTCGCCGACAATTCGCACCTCGTGCACACGAATCTGCTCGTTGACACGATATTGGCTTTTGAGATTGTTTTTCTTCATTAACTTAAAATTGCGGGCGCAAAGTTAATACTTTTCTGTCATACTCCGCACTTCTTCGTTGATTTTCTTTGCAAAATCTTCGATTTTCATGCTTCCTTGGTCGCCCTGACCCTGTTTTCTTACGCTCACAAGTCCATCGGCTGATTCCTTTTCGCCTACGATGAGCAGATAAGGGATGTGTTTTATCTCGTTGTCGCGTATCTTACGGCCAATCTTTTCAGAGCGGTCGTCGAGGATAGCACGGACATCGCTCTGTTCGAGGACTTCCTTAACGTGCTGGGCATACTCGTTGAACTTGTCAGAGATAGGCAGGATGGCCACCTGGTCGGGTGTGAGCCAGAGGGGGAAGTGTCCTGCGGTGTGCTCAATGAGCACGGCCACGAAGCGCTCCATGGAACCGAAGGGGGCTCGGTGAATCATGACGGGGCGATGCTTCTGGTTGTCCTCACCAGTGTACTCGAGCTGGAAACGCTGCGGCAGCTGATAGTCGACCTGAATGGTTCCGAGCTGCCAGCGACGTCCGATGGCGTCCTTCACCATGAAGTCGAGCTTGGGGCCATAGAAGGCAGCCTCGCCGATTTCCTTATGAGCCTTCATGCCCTTCTCTTCACAAGCATCTACAATTGCCTGCTCGGCTGTTGCCCAGTCCTCGTCCGAACCGATATACTTTTTCTTATCTTTTGGATCACGCAGCGATATCTGCACCTCCACGTTCTCCTCACTGAAGTTGAAGGTGGAGAATACACGCTGTATGATGTCTATCACGTTAGTGAATTCCTTCTTCACCTGATCGGGGCGGCAGAAGATGTGGGCATCGTCCTGAGTAAAGCAGCGCACGCGGGTCAGGCCGTGCAGCTCGCCGCTCATCTCGTAGCGGTACACTGTGCCGAACTCGGCGCAGCGGAAAGGCAGCTCCTTGTACGAACGCGGACGGTTAGCAAATATCTCGCAGTGGTGGGGGCAGTTCATCGGCTTGAGCAGGTACTCCTCGCCTTCCTCGGGAGTCTGAATGGGCTGGAAGCTGTCCTTGCCGTAATGGTCCCAGTGGCCAGAGGTCTGATAGAGGTTCTTGCCACCTATGTTCGGCGTAATCACCTCTTGATAGCCATACTGCTTCTGAATCTTGCGCAGCATCTCCTGCAGGCGCAGGCGCAGGTCGGTGCCCTTCGGCAGCCAGATGGGCAGTCCCTTGCCCACACGGTCGCTGAACATGAAGAGTTCCATCTCCTTGCCAATCTTGCGGTGGTCGCGCTTCTTAGCCTCTTCGAGCATGAGTAGGTAGTCGTCGAGCATCTTCTTCTTTGGGAAGCTGATGCCGTAGAGACGCTGCATACTCTCGCGCTCAGCGTCGCCGCGCCAGAAGCAGCCGGCAACGCTGGTCAGCTTTACGACCTTGATGTCGCCCGTATTCACGAGGTGCGGGCCACGGCAGAGGTCCGTGAAGCTGCCCTGTGTGTAGGTTGTGATGGTGCCGTCTTCAAGGTCCTGGTCAATATGCTCCACCTTAAATGTCTGCCCCGCAGCTGCAAACTCCTTGATAGCGTCGGCCTTCGACACTTCACGGCGGACGACAGGCTCTTTCTTGCCTGCCAGCTCCTTCATCTTATTCTCAATGGTGGCAAAGTCGCTTTCGCTGATTTGCTTGCCGTCGGGTAGCACTACATCGTAGTAGAAACCATTCTCAATAGCAGGGCCGAATCCGAACTGAACGCCAGGATAGAGCTCCTGCAGAGCCTCTGCCAACAGGTGAGCACTGGTGTGCCAGAAGGTGTGCTTGCCCTGTTCGTCATCAAACTTGTAGAGCACGAACTCAGCGTCCTCGTTGATGGGGCGGTTCAGCTCCACAATCTCGCCGTTCACGCCACAACTTACGACGCTACGGGCCAGTGCCGGTGAAATACTTTCAGCAATTTCATAGCCCGTCACGCCAGCCTCACGCTCGAGCACTGTGCCGTCGGGAAGAGTAATCTTAATCATGATTGTTATCTTGTTTTTCTTTTTGGATTTCAGAACACGGCCGCAAAGTTACAACATTATTTTTTAACAGCCGCACGTTTTCTGCCATTATTTCGACTAAAGCACATCAAAAACTGGTTTTGGTCACTTCGTCTCACCTGTAACAAACTACGTTGTTATTATAAACTACGGATTTTACAGATTTTACGGTTCCCGTCCTGTAGCGCTGCCTTAGAGAGGGAATGCAAGAGGACAAGAACCGTAAAATCCGTAAAAACCGTAGTTTAATTAATATGTCAACGTGCGCGAAATGCCTTGCAGATTATATGTTCGGCCGTCGGGCGCTACGATGAGCAGTTGACCGTCAACGAGCACCTTACGTGAGCCAACTACTTCACCCTGTGCCTACAGCGATGGCTGTCACCGTGCCGTCTGCCGATATGGTGGCAACGACCTCGTTGCTGCTCTTCCATTGCGTCTCAGCAATAGGCGACACCTCGGTCTACATACGGGGGTAGCACTGCAGGCCCTGCTCATCCTTATAGATGTAGAAACCATAGACGTTGCGGAAGACAGGCACGAGGCCCTTCATCTTCACATCCCACTGGCTGCTGGTGATGATGACATCCACCACCTCAGCATCTTCTGCCTTAGCTACGGCCAAGGCTTGCGCCTTAAGTAATGGAGTGAGCCAGCTGCAGGACGGGGCTTACGCTCGATGTTCTATGGCATATTGGCCTTGCAGGCCTCATCCACGGCGTCGGCATGCATGCCCGAAATGGCATAGATGTTCTTCGGTTGCGCGTTCTGGCCGTAGCCACACTCCTCAACAAGTTCATACACCCCCTTGGAGAGCAGCCGTACTCCTGCTCGCAGAGACTATCACTGGCACCTGCATCGGTACCACTTCACCGTTCTCTCTTGGTAGGTTTTCTTTAATCCAAGTTGCCATACATCTGATGATTAAAAAACTTTTGCCTACATCTTTCAATAGGCCTTCGGGACAAATATAGTAAAATGTTTTGTTCGTGGAAGCAAGAAGGATAGAAAAAAGTGAGGTTCGCATGCAAATTTGGCCGGCCGAGTTTTGATATTAGGCCAGCCGTTCTCGCTTTTCTCTTAAGTTTATTGGCTTTCATTCTTCCTCACATACAGATACTTGGGGTACTCGCCCAGGACGAAAAGGGTCACGGGGCAGAGCCAGATGGTGCCGGAGAAGGTTGGGAGGTTGGTGACTTCGTAAGTGCTGCCGCCTGCGAGGGAGGACTGGAGCTGGGTGAGCTTGGCATAGTCTGGCAGGTCGAGTTCCTTGGAGGAGGGGATGACTTCGACTCGGGCTACGCGGTTGTCGTCAGAAAGGACCTCGCAGAGACGGTCGGCTCCTGAAACCATCATCAGGTTGTGGTGGTCGAAGGGCCAGTTGGGATAATCAACGTACCAGCAGCCGTCGTCTTCGTGGTTGAACTGCAGCACGTACTTCTCGCGCTTGCCGAAAACGCTGGTTGCGAGCTTGCTTGCGCCATTTACAAGGTCATTGATGGAATACATTTTCATAGGTTCAGAGTTTTAGTTGTTTTGCAAAATTGCGCTGCAAAGGTAAGGCTAAAAACTCTGGCCTGCAAGAGCTAAGGCGTCCACAAGCCTTGTGGAGGCTACAATTCAGAGGGGCTCTGCTCCCACGTCACTAATGCCGGCGACAAGGCAATCCGCCTCGGTTCACCCGGATTGCCGTCGACGACATAGATTGCTGCCAGCTCCTCGCCGACGACATTTGTGAAAGCCTGACGGATGCGTGAGCACTTCTCGTTGATGGAGTTATGCAAAGGATCCGTGAGGTCGTCGATGCTTTTCTGAACTTTGCTTGTCAAGCCATTGGGCTTCAGCAACTGATAGATGCTGGTTAGTTCAGCTCGATAGTCCGTCAGGCACTTAAAAGCTATGCCTTCGGGGTGGCGAAGGAAGAGGAAGTATACCGCCTTGTTGAGCGGTTCCATACGTACTTCAGCGTTGTCGTAGTCAGTAAGCAGTATGCGATAGTCGCTCGTAATGAGCATACGGCTGACGGTCTTACGATTCTTCTGCACCTCCTCTTTGCGCAGAAGTAGGAAGAGAGTCTGTTTGCAGCGCTCGCCATCGTAGAACTTTTCCAGCACCTGGGCGAAGATATCATCTGGCGCAACCATATCGAAGAGAGTCATGCACGACTGCACCTTCAGCACATCGGGGTAGCCAAGTATGTCGTGGGCGCTGGCTTCAAGTTGCAGAAAGGCTGTTGTGATTTCTCTTAAACGTGTTCCTAACACCGTGTGTTCGAGGTAAGCCTTAGCCTCTTCTACTCCTTCAAGGCCGTAATACTCTGAGTTGGAGCTACGGCCTAAGCCCTTTATTTGCGGGAAGATGTACCATATCCAATGGCTTTGTTTCTGCCCAGAACGTATCTCAGAGAGTGCTTCCTGATAAGAACCGTAGGTTCCCTCTTGAGCACGGATGAAACGCTGGAGGTCAAATTGTCGCTCACGCCCAAGCAGAACGTCAACGAAACTTCGTGGCAGGCTCACATTATCCATCGCCAGAGCCTCGCGGAAATAAGGCGCTATCATCTCGTCCGTGTTTCCTGCTATACCACATCCTATGCGCGTGACGAGGAAATGCAGTTCGGGATGCGAGTTGGCAAACTGCAGGAAACGGTTGATATATGGAGAGAGATCTTCCTGACCCTGAATCCCAAAATCAGTGGGAATGGCGTAAGTCTGGCCTTGCAGCCCTTCGGCCTGTCCTCGCACGGCGCCGAAGCCCAATGCGGTCAAGGCAGCGCCACCAGCATGGTACCCCAAAATATTGCTGCCGAACACAAAAATCTCATTCGGCTGCAAGCTGTCGATAAAGTCGGGAGTGGTGTTCATTTTCTATCTTTGGAGTAGCGCTTAATGAGGTTGTAAGCGCTATAGATACCATATTCCCCTGCCTGGGAAAGGTCGGAGAGGCCGAGCTGAGTCTGACCGTCGAGGATGCAGGCGAGCCCACGGTTGAAGTATGCCTCGGGGAAACGGGGCTCGGCGTTCAATGCCTTGGAGAAGGATTTGCGGGCATCGCCATAGTCGTGGAGCGCCATCTGTATGCAACCTATATTGTACCAGGCGTAGGCAAAGTCAGAGGCGAGATCTATGGCTCGCTTGAAATCGTCAATAGCACGTTGGTAGCCTATGCGCACGCTGGTGGCTGTAGCATCCACTCCCCCACTCTGGGCTTCCATTTGCCGACAACGTACTTGAGCCATGACAAAGGGCACGATAGCATCCTTAGGTGCCAGCACTTCGGCACGGCCAAGGTCAGCGAGTGCACTTTCGAAGTCGCGCACGTGGTAGTAGTCGATGGCGCGGCTAATGTAGAGGCTTGCTGACGGCGCAGCAGCTTGCTCAATTTGCTGCGACGTAAGCTCTATGCTGGTGAAATGAAGCTGCAACTGGGCTGCATCGAGCTGAGGTTCTGTGGTTGTAAGGCATAGAGCTATGCCCTGAGCGAGCTGCGAGTTGAGATCATCCACGCAACGATGAAAGGGTTTGTAGCGATTGGTGACGCTCTGGCGGGAGTGACGCGCCAGCACAACGATGGATTGCGGCAGCTCCTCTACACGCCTGTCCTGGACGCGGCCGCGGTAGTCGCTTGCGTACTCGCGCTCAGGCTCGTCGGTGTCGTCCTCGACGATGCTGGCATAGTCCTCGATGTTGTGGGCGCTCTTCTTACGCGTCTTAGTCGCATGATGCTTGATGCCTGCACGGGAGTCGAGGCGGGCTTTCAGCACACGGAACTCGTCGCGCTCAGCACCATAAGAGTCTCCTATCTTGCGCCGTATAGCTGCCCGCTGCTGATAGCCTACGAGGAAGTCGGGGTATTCCTCAAGCACACGGGAGATGTCGCGTAGGGCGGCACGGTAGTCGCCAGTCTGGTCGAGCAGCAGGGCACGGTTGAAGAGGGCTATCATATTGTCGGGCTCTACGGAGAGTACGAAGTCGAAGTCCTCAATGGCACGGTTGTCGTCGCCCACCTGGGCGCGCATCAGGCCGCGGTTGAAGTGGCCGAGATAGTTGCGGGGGTCTATCTCAAGGGCCTGGTCATAGTCGGTCATGGCACCGCGAAGGTTGTTCTGGTGGTAGCGTGCGAGTGCCCGGTTGATGTAGTTGCCTGCCACACGGGGGCGCTGGATGATAGCTTTGTCTATTTCGGATTCGGCTTGAGCATACTCTCCCCTATTGAGGCTTATCATCGAGCGCATGGTCCAGGCCTGAGCATCGTAGGCGTCGACGACGAGGGCTGAATCGACGAGAGCGAGCCCGCGCACGGTGTCGGCCTGCTGAATCGCCACCTGCGCTTTCATCGTCAGGTTCTCGGCATCGTGCGGCCAGTAGCGTATCATTTGGTCAAGTGCGGAGTCTGCCTGTGCATACTGCTTCAGCTCAAAATAGCAGAGGACGAGGTTGTGCCACGAAGGGCGGTTCTTTGGCTCCATAGAGATCACACGACGGTAGTCGACGATGGCGCCTTCGTAGTCTTTCATATTGACGCGGCAGAGGCCACGGAGCTGGTAGTTGTCGGCTACGTAGGGATTCAGGTCGATGCTCTCTGAGCAGTCCTGCACCGCACCTGCAAAGTCCTCAAGATAGAACTTCGCCAGCCCGCGGAAGAAGTAAGGCTCATGGAGGTAGGGCTTGGCATTAATGACCATATTGAACCGCTGTATGGCCAGCACATAGTCCTCATAGTAAAGAGCATTGCGCCCCATGAGCATGACACGGTCGGTGTTGATTTGGGCTTTAGAGTGAAAAATGAAAGAGTGAAAAATGAAAAATATAAATATATAGCGCAAGCTTGAAAACCTACACTTCCACACAACTGGAATGAAACTCTTATTTTTCACTTTTCACTCTTTCACTTTTCACTCATTATTATCTCTTCACTTTAACCTTATAGTCGCAAGAGAAGCGGCCTTTGATAATGTCGTTGAGTTTGCCTTTGATCATCTGCTTGCGCAGACCTACGATGTGGTCGGTGTAGACTTTGCCATCGAGGTGGTCGAACTCGTGCTGCATGACGCGCGCGAGGTAGCCGTCGACCCATTCGTCGTGCTCCAGCCCATTCTCGTCTTCATAAGAGACTCGGATTCGTGTGGGGCGTTTCACTTTCTCACTCATGCCAGGCAGCGAGAGACATCCTTCGTCCATCGTCTCCTGATTGGTCTTGTCGTACTCTTCGATGTAGGGATTGAAGAAGACGTGGCGGTAGCCGTCGTACTCGGGATAATCGTCCTTGATGGGGTTGAGATCGATTACTACTACGCGCGCAGAGCGGCCGACCTGCGGAGCGGCAAGGCCTATGCCAGAGGAGCGGTCGAGGGTGTCGAACATGTCCTGGACGAATTGCTGTATCTCTGGATCTTGAGGGTCAACATCTTCTGCAACCTTGCGAAGGACGGGCTGGCCAAGAGTATAAATGGGTAAAATCATTGATTTTGGAGTTTGAATTAGAGATTAGTGATTAGTGATTAGGCCGTCTCGCCTCCATCCATCCCTGCAGGATAATGGTGGCAGAGATTTCATCGACGAGAGCCTTGTTCTGCCGTGCCTTGCGCCCAATACCGCTTTCGAGCATTGTGCGATGAGCCATGACACTGGTGAAGCGTTCGTCGAAGAGTTCTACGGGGGTGTCGGGCAGCAGCTTGCGCAGACGATTCACGAATGGCACGATGCGGCACATATTCTCGCTGTCCTCACCGTTCATCTGGCGAGGCTGCCCCACTATGATGCGCTCTATGGGCTCGCGGTTGACGTAGTCGAGGATGAAGGCTTCGAGATTCTTAGTCTCAACAGTGGTCAGACCGTTAGCTATGAGCTGCAGAGGGTCGGTGGCAGCCAGGCCCGTACGCTTTTTTCCGTAGTCTATTGCGAGGACACGCATATTCTAATTGAGAATTGAGTATAGAGAAGAGTATTGTAAAAGATGTGGAGCGAGGAATGGGTTCAAAAAACAGGGGTTAGCTTCACAGCCTACCCCTGTTTACAAAAATCTTACATATATTCACTTTACCAAAAAGAAATGCCTAATTTGGTGTTGTGATGCCTGCAGCTTACTTGCGCAGCAGCCAAGCATCAGGATACTGAGAGCGCAGGTTGTTGCGGCTCTGAACGGCGCTGCCGAGGTCGTCGTATGTTGAAGCGATGACACGGAACATGCCCTGAGGATTGGTAGCAATCTGGGCGGCATAGCCACTGTTGGAGAGTGTGCGTTGCAGTTTGTCGGCATTAGCACGGATGCTGAAGCTGCCTACAACGACGCTATATGCTTTCAAGCCGGCGCCGCTGACGAGTGTGAGGTTCTCAGTGCGAGTGTTCTCGTTGGTAGCAACGGGGGCTGTGGTAACGGTCTGAACTGGGGTAACGGTGGTTGGCTGAGCCACTACGGTGGGCTGAGTCTGAACGACGGTTGTCTGTTGTGCCTTGGCTTTCTCATAGGCTTTTTTGTAAGCACTCTCGCTGCTCTTGCAGGAAACCATAGACATAGCCACGCATACGGCGGCACCCAAGATAAGATAGTTTTTCATTGTTTTTTTACTCCTTTATTGTTTGTGAATACTAAATTCGCCGCAAATATACAAAGTTTTTCGTTCCCGCAAAAGACTTTTCCCGTAAAAAACGTTAAATATTCGCTTTTTAGCCTATATTCCTTAAAAAACATGTATAAAAGAGTAGCGGGCAATGGAAAAAACGTATATTTGCACACAGAAAAACAATATTATTAAGTATAACCAGAGCTGATGGCCAAAAGCGCAGCTCACAACGACAGAAAAACTATGAAAGCATTCAACTATTTCGCAGCATTCCTCAGTGGAGTAATCATAGGTTCAGCCGCCGGCCTCCTGCTGGCCCCGGAGAAGGGTTCTGACACACGCGAGCGCATCGCCGAAGCCCTGCGCAAGCGTGGCATACGCCTCGACCGCAAGGAGATGGACGCCCTCGTCGACGATATCACCGAGGAGCTCACCAACGCCTCCAAGGACGAGGAATAAAGACTTCACAGAAGACTATTCAAGGCCATGCTTTTCGACAAAGGACAGACTACCGAGCAGATGACGACCCTCATCACTGAGGCGCGCAACTACTGGAATCTGCAACGCAAGAACATCTCGCTTGAGACCACCGAGGTGCTCACGCGCCTGCTAACAGCCATAGCGCTCTGGGGCATCATCATTCTTGTGGGCGCCTTAGTGCTGCTCTTTGCCAGTTTCGCACTGGCTTACCTCTTGGGCGTATGGCTTGGCAGCGAGGTGTGGGGCTTTGCTATCATCGCCGGCGTGCTGCTGTTCATCACGTTGCTGATCTACGTCAACCGGACGGCATGGATTGCTGCACCCGTAGGCAAGTTCATGGTAAGCCTCTTCGCATCGCAGATGCAAGACCCGACGCGCGAAGCCGTGGCTATGGAGAAGGCGCACGTGAAGGAGAAGCTCGACGAGAGCCAGACGCTCATGCGCACCACGGCAAGCTCGCTGTTCTCGCCTAAGCCGCAGTCGAAGGACCGGTGGGATCGAGCTACGCGTCTGCTTGCAAACGGAGTCGACATCTACCGTGCAGTTCAGTTTGGCCTCAGTGCCGTTACAGCCGTTGCCACCGTATTCGGCCTCGGGCGCCGCAAGCGTCGTCGCAGATAAGAAAGCATATGGCTGAATAAGGCCGGGCTTATGCGGAAAAACCCTTAAGGGTTCCGGGCATAACCCTTAAGGGTTTTGCAGGAAACCCTTAAGGGTTATTTCATGAACGCCCGGAAGCATACGAGAGGAGGTATGCAAGGACAAAGAAAAAGCCTTAACGGCCGGGAGTCCGGTCCTTAAGGCTTTTTCTATTGTCAGGCTGTTAGTTTATCGCTTTAGGCCTATGCTTGTCACGCGCGCATACGCATACAAATATATAATGTACTGCTGCGGGCAAGGACCTTTCCGCACTTGACGCCCAAAAGGCCTCACTCCCAGTAGAGTTCTTGGCGGTTGATGTTCCATTTATGATCCTTCGGGAAGTCGTCGCCCTCCCATGCTTTCTTCGAGGTCCACTTCTCAGGCGCATCTGTCCAGAAAGGATCGTCAGCTGGCAGGCCGAGGGGCATGAAGGCAAGCGACGTCATGTAGAGCGACCCGTTATTCGTGTACCAGTCGGCCACATTAGGATGTGAGCCCACGAAACCTATCGTCAGGTAGCCATCCTCGGTGAAATTGCTTTTCCCCTTACCCTCGAACATTCGCTTCATCACGGCAGTGATGCCAGCGCGCACCTGCCCGTTGGAGAGTTCCTTCGGCAGTTGCTTCTGCCATGCCAGCATAGCCAGTGGCTGCAGTACAGCGAGGCGGTAGGGAATTGAGCGGCCGACGACGGGGAAAGTGCCTTCGGGCGAGATGAAACGCTCGAGTATGACGCTGTACTTCTGCATACGCTCAGTAACTACTTCCAGACGGTTCTTGGCTCCGTTGCGCTTGTCGCCGTGCGAGCGTATGAGGTAGGTGTTGTTGGGCTGACGCGCAGCGACCATCTGCAGGCACTCGCTGTACATGGGCTGAATGACGAAGGCATTGTAGTAGTCGAAGGCGAATGAGGGGCCGTCAGAGTATAGGCCATCGCCGATATACCATTCCTCTGCCTTGCTCATAGCCATCTTTATGCGGAAGGCGTCATAACCACCGCCGGCATACATCAGGAAAGCCTCTTCCATGCCCACAAACAGGAGCCAGTTAGTATAAGGAGGGTCATAGCGGCGCAGACCCTGTAGCTCCTTAAAATAACGCTGCTTGGTCTCATCGGAAAGAGGCTCCCACAAAGCTTTATAGCCGCGGAAAAGACTCTCCACAACGTAGGCTGCGTCGACGAGCGTCTGACCACCACTTCCCCACCCCAGATAGTCGGGGCTCTCGGGATCTACGGCATTGGTGTAAGCTTTAATGGCCCATTCGCGCAGCTGGCGACGCTTCTGCCCCTCGGGCGTATCGTCGTCAGGCAGCGTGAGCCAAGGCGCGATGCCCGCCATCAGGCGCCCGAAGCATTCCATATAGGCCACCTTCTTGTCGCGGTTGTCCCACGTGGGTGAGAGCTCCAGTTTCATATTCTTCTGCAGCGTGCCATTGGCCATGTTCTCCAGCACAGGCGCTGCCATAGTGTAGGCCAGTTCCGTCCAATAGTCGCGGTCGCTCTGCCCGTCGCCCAGCGGGTTTGCCGGCTGCTTCTTGGCCTTGGCGGAAGCTACGGCAGCAACAGCCACCAAGGCTATAAGAATGAGATGTCTTTTCATTGCCCTGTAACTCACTTAGCTTCCGCCATCGTGCCCTCGATGCTCAGGCGCACCACGGCGGACTCCTTGGCGTTGGTTCTTACGGTGATAGTCTTGCGGAACTTGCCCGGGAACTTGCCCTGGCCGTTGTAGGTCACGTCAATAGAACCCTTCTCGCCGGGCTTGATGGGATCTTTCGTGTACGTCGGCACCGTGCAGCCGCAGCTGGCAATGGCCTGATGAATGATCAGGGGAGCCGTGCCTACGTTAGTGAACGTGAAAGTGCACTGCACAATGGGGTCTTTTTCGGAGAAGATGCCGAAGTCATGCGACAGCGTGTCGAACTTTATCTCGGCAGCCTTGGCTGCACTCTGAGCCGAAGCCACGCTGACCGATGTCTTCTGCGTCTGTGCCTGTACGCCAATCGTAGCGGCGAGCACGAGAAGAGCTGAAAGGATGATTTTCTTCATAGTCTTTATAGCGTTAATAGTAAATATTCGCGTATCTGCCTGCAAAAATAGCACCTTTTAGCGGAATAAGCAGCAAAAGAAGTCTTAAAAAAAGAGAAAAAATAAGGCTAAACCGAATTTCATGCACCCCCTGTCAATAATCTTTAATCTTTATTGCTTACTTTTGCAGCATGATTATCTACAACACCACCTACCACGTGCCCCTTGCCGATGCCCGCGACTTTGTCATTTGGGTCAGCCAGGCTGTGCTGCCACGCCTCGGACAGACTTCCTACGTCAGCAGCGCCCGACTCTCACGCATCCTCTCTCACCGCGACGACGAGAGCGAATGTTTTGCCCTGCAGTTTGAGGTCGAGAGCACAGCACGACTCCACTACTGGCTCATCCACGAGGGCAAACAGATCGACAACGAACTCGCGAAAACCTTCAACAACCGCATACTCGGTTTTGCTACAATGATGGAAGAGGTGGAGACAATTAAAGCAGCAAATTAAAAGTTTGGAAAACGAACGTATCATATTAGGCATAGACCCTGGCACCACCATCATGGGCTACGGTGTTATTAAGATCACAGGCCGGCGGGCTGAGATGGTCACGATGGGCGTCATCGACCTGCGCAAATATGGCGACCACTACCTCAAGCTGGGCCGTATCTTCGAGCGCGTCACTGGCATCATCGAGAGCTATTTGCCCGACGAGCTCGCCATCGAAGCCCCATTCTTCGGGAAGAACGTACAGTCCATGCTCAAGCTCGGGCGCGCACAGGGCGTAGCCATGGCTGCAGCCATCAGCCGACAAGTGCCCATCCACGAATATGCCCCCATGCAGATAAAGATGGCCATCACCGGCAACGGCTCAGCCTCTAAGGAACAGGTGGCATACATGCTTCGACAGATGATGAAAATACCTGACGAAGCAATGCTACCATGGCTCGATGCCACCGACGGCCTTGCCGCTGCCTACTGCCACTTCATCGAAAGCTCACGCCCCACTGTAGCCGGCGGAGCCAAATCGTGGAAGGACTTCGCGAAGAAGAACAAAGACAAGGTGCATGGGATGTAGGGATTTGATAAATTGAGTTATTGAAGACGCTATAGCCGCTTGACATAAATCGTCTTTTTGGCCATTATGTTGTAAAAAGGAGCAGGAAAGTTCGCGCGCGCACGAACATTTTTATTATATTTGCAGCCGATTATGAAGGTAGCTATCGTCAAATACAATGCCGGAAACGTATATTCGGTGGTTCATGCGCTGAAGCGTCTGGGCGTAGAACCTGTGGTCACTGACGATGCGGCTCAGCTGCGCTCGGCAGACCGCGTGCTGTTCCCCGGACAAGGCGAGGCGAGCCAGGCGATGAGCTACCTGCGCAGCCACGGCCTCGACAGTGTCATCCGCTCGCTCCGTCAGCCCGTGTTGGGAATCTGCATAGGCCAGCAGCTTATGTGCCGCCACTCTGAGGAGGGCGACACAACCTGCCTCGGCATATTCCCCGTCGACGTGCTGCGCTTCCAGCCACAACGACATGAGGACAAGGTGCCGCACATGGGGTGGAACGCCATAAAGCATACCGCCAACAGCAGTATTCTTGACGACTCGTTTGTTTACTTCATCCACAGCTTCTACGTACCTGTGTGCGAGTTCACTACGGCGACGTGTGACTACATAGTGCCCTTCAGTGCAGCCCTTCGCAAAGACAACTTCTTCGCCACACAGTTCCACCCCGAGAAGAGCGGGAGCGTGGGCGAGAACATACTACGGAGGTTCCTTGAAAATTGACAATTGAAGATTGACAATTGAAGAATAAAATATCTAAACATCGAAATAACGCTAAATGATCCTTATTC
>JAFUFW010000010.1 GCA_017469685.1 Bacteroidaceae bacterium
AAGAGGGACGGTGGTACGACGTCGAGATTCAAGTGCGCGGCACCTCTGCCCGCTGCCTGCTCGACGGCCAGCTCATCCACGAGTTCAGCCTGCCTGAGCGCCAGGGCCTCTATGCCAACGCTACGCTCGACGAGAAGAGCGGCGAGATCATCGTCAAGCTCGTGAACCCAACACGCCAGAGCCTGCCCACCAGCATAAAGCTCAACGGCGTCAAAGCCACAGAGGGTCGCTCCATCGTACTCGCCTCTGAGAAAGGCAGCGACGAGAACTCCATGCGCGCACAGCTCAACGTCTCACCCGTCGAGCGCCCCGTCCACTTCAGCGAGCCCGCCAGTGTAGTTGCCGTTCCCGCCCAGCCCTTCTCGCTGACGATTCTGCGTCTGAAGACAAAGTAACGCAGCTGAAAACAAAAACACAGCCGGTTGCATCTGCGGATGCAACCGGCTGTTTCGTACCATGCAACCTGCTGTGTTGGCTTGCATGAACGGACGTTCAAAAAGAGACGAGCGGATGTGCAAAAAGATACGAGAAGACGTATCATCGAGTTCCACCGGTGGAACTCGACAAAACCCTTAAGCCTTTTGTTCAATTAGCTTAACCCTTTTGCTCAATTAGCTTAAGCCTTTTTGCAGACCAGGGCAAACTTTTTGAAGTAAAACAAGTTTTTTTATTCTGAATGGCTTTGATATCTTCGTTTACGAGCCTTTTAGAATAATTGAAAAAGCCCTCTTGCGGGGGCGAGAGGGCTTGTGCTTTGTTGCGTCACATGACGGCGCGAACATTTCAGTTTTTCAGCGAATAGGTGATGGTCGTCACGACGCGCACCTTCTTTATCCAGGGCGTGTTGGAGTCGCGGTCCTCGATGGAGAACTGTCCCTGGTCGGCGTTGATGATCTTGTCGAGGCGCGAATGTGAGTTCTCGGCAAACTGCTCGGCAGTCTTCTCTGCGTTTGCAATGGCCTCTTGCATCATCGCGGGCTTCATCTCGCGGAAGGCCACGAACTCATATTTCACGGGATTCTCGTAGCCTCCGTCGGCTATGGCTACTCCTTCCTTCAGGAGGTCGCCTTGCTTAGCCATCAGGCCTCGCACTTTTGCCACGTCAGAGGTCGTCACGGTGATGACTGATGTGACGATGTAGCGGTAGGGCATATTGCGGTCGCCGTATTCGCGTGCGCTGAGGTCGACAACAGAAGGGGCATTCTCCGCCAGCTCGTCGGCCTTGATGCCACCGGCGGTGAGGAAGTTTTTGATCTTTGTCTGCGTCGCGCCGATACGGTCGTAGAGGTCGGGCAGGTTGTTGCCTACCTCCTTCGACACTATGGGCCACGTCACTTTGTCGGCCGGCACTTCCTGCTCAGCCAGGCCTTTTACGCTGACGCGGCGGTCCTTGCTGGCAAAATCGTCGATGCCGGCCTTCACGAACCAGCCGAGGGCGCAGATGCCCAGGGCAATGATTGCTGCTGAGATAATCTCTTTGTGTTTCATGAGTAGATAATTAAAGAACCACAGATTACCCGGATTTGACAGATTGAATATCCCATAACATTCGAAATTAAATGTATATGAATAATCTGTTTAATCTGCGTAATCTGTGGTTAGTAAATAATGTGAAGAATCAGAGTGGATGGTACTGCACGAAGGCTTCCATGGCCTCGTAGGCAGCCAGGCCGAGGCTGTTGTAGAGCTCAGCTGTGGCATGGTTGCGGTCCTCGGCGCGCTGCCAGAACAGACGTTCGTCGTTGCCAAGGAAAGGTGCGCTCTCCATCTGGCTGGCGTGCTTGAGGATGGCGTTGCGCTTGGTGCGCAGTTCCTCGGGGCTGATGGGCACGGCCATCTCGATGTGCTCAATCTCCCATTCTGCCCAGGCTCCGCGATACATCCAGATGCGGCAGTTCTTCAGCCACTCGGCGCCGGCTTCCTTCTCAATGTCGATGGCGGCCAGGACGGCGTCGGTGCAGACGCGGTGAGTGCCGTGCGGGTCGGCAAGGTCGCCTGCGACGAAGATCTGGTGAGGCTTCACCTCGCGCAGCAGTGCCAGCACTATTTCGATGTCGGCCTCCGAGATGGGGTTCTTTTGAATCTTGCCCGTCTCGTAGAACGGCAGGTTCAGGAAGTGGACGCGCTTGAGGGGGATGCCGCTGTACATTGAAGCCATGCGTGCTTCGCCACGACGAATAAGGCCTTTCACCTCAAGGATGTCGCGAGTGTCGAAATCCTCTGGCTTCTTCTTGTTGATGAAGTCGATGAACTCCTTGTAGCGGGCGTTGATGACTTCGTTCTTACCCTCGTCGAAGAGCTCGTTGAAGCCGTTGATGAAGTGCATGAAGCGGAACACCTCTTCGTCGCCAACGGCGATGTTTCCTGAAGTCTCATAAGCCACGTGCACCTCGTGTTTCTGCTTCACCAGGCGCTGCAGCGTGCCGCCCATCGAGATGACGTCGTCGTCGGGGTGCGGCGAGAAGATGATGACGCGCTTCTGGGCCGGCTTGGCGCGCTCGGGACGGTTGCTGTCGTCGGCATTAGGCTTGCCGCCTGGCCAGCCGGTGATAGTGTGCTGAAGGTCGTTGAAGATCTTGATGTTGACATCGTAGGCTGAGCCGTATATGGCCAGCAGCTCGCCGAGGCCGTGCTCGTTGTAGTCCTTGTTGGTGAGCTTGAGGATAGGTTTGCCTGTTTTCTGGCAAAGCCATACTATGGCGGAGCGGATGAGCTTGTCGTTCCAGTCGCAGGAGGTGACGAGCCATGGGCGGCGGATGCGTGTGAGGTTGGCGGCCGACGAGAGGTCGAGGACCACCTGCACGTTGTTGTGCATCTGCAGGAATGTGGCGCTCTGGGCGTCGGTCATCTCGCCCTCGACGGCGCTCTTGATCACTTCGGCCTTCTCCTCACCCCACGCCAGCAGGAAAATCTTCTTGGCCTTGCGGATGGTTGAGACGCCCATGGTGATGGCGCAGACGGGCACGTTCTGCTCAGCTCCGAACACCTTTACGGCCTCGGCGCGGCTCGTGGCGTCGAGCAGCACGAGGCGCGTGTGGCTGTTGCGCTGCGAGCCTGTGACGTTCAGGGCTATGTTGCCCATGCGCCCGATGCCGAGCAGCGCTATGTCAATGCCTCCAATCTGCTCAATCATGCGCTCGTAGGCCAGGCAATGCTCGTTGACGCGCTCCTGTGGCGTGGTGCCATCGAGCGGGTAAATGTTCTGGGCCGGGATGTCTACGCGGTCGAAGAACTGCTCCTTCAGTATCTTCAGGTTCGACTGCACGCTGTCGGCAGGCAGGGGATAGTACTCGTAGGTGACGAAGACAACGACGTTCTGGAAGCTTAAGCCTTCTTCCTGATGCATGCGGACGAGCTGGTTGAATACTTCTGTGAGGGTTGCTCCGCCAGAGAAAGCCATGGTGCATGCGCGGATCTCACGCTGGCGCTGGCGTATGGTGGCTGCAATCTTCAGCGCTACCTCCGCGGCTCCTTCCTCGGCAGTGGCGTAAATGTCTGTGGGTAATTTCTCAAAGCGCGTCAGCACCGAGCGCTCGATATTGCCGTCGGGGCGGTAGTAGCGGGGCGACACGCGGTCAAGGGTGATTTGTGAACTTAGATTGGTTTTCATACGACTATGGGAAAGATTGTTGAGTTTTCTACTTGAAATTGTCGGGCTGTGGGGCTAAAATGTAAAGCCCACGCTGAGTTTCAGGCCAACCGTACTTGCATCGGAGAAGTCGTTGACGGACATCTGATAGTAGACGGCAGGTTCGAGGGTGATATATTGGTTAACGAAGAAGGCGTAGCCAATCTCGGGGGTGAGATAGAGGTTGTCGAACGACTGCTCGTGGTGTGCAAACTGAGCTGCCAGCCCCAGATAGATGCCGTTCTGCTCGATATAGTAGCGACCGCCCACGCCGAGGAGCACCTCGTCCTGATGAACCTTGCGGCCTACTGACCTCAGACGGTCGTACATCAGGCGCTTATGATTGTACTCTGCCTGAGCAAAAACCATCCAGTCGTCGGCTACGAAGACGCCGGCCTGTGCGCCGATGTCGAAACGCAACTTGTCGTTCTTGCTGTAGGAAAGGCTGAGGCTGCTTGTTGAGAGGTTTACATACTTTTTGCCTGCTTCGAATTGAGCATTGGCCGAAATGGCCGTGAGCGCGAAGAGGGCGCCCAAGAAAACTTTCTTAAACATAGATGTACTCCTTAAAATAATAATTGTTTGAGGTTGTTGAATATTTGTGCAAAGCTAATTGAAAAGAGCTGAGAAACCAAGCTTATTGCGGAAGTTTTAGCTTTATTTAACGCAAACGACACTGACTGTAAAGCTCTGTGTATTGTTTTTTGCAAAAAGTTAGTTGTTTTTCCCGATTTTGTCTTATCTTTGCGGACGGAATTCAGTAATTACAACAATGAAAAAAATCAGACTTTTTCTGGCGTTGGCACTCCTCGTGGCTAATGCTGCCTTAGTGTGTGCACAGTCTGTGCACATGCCTAAACGTGAATTTCGTGGTGCCTGGATTCAGGCCGTCAACGGTCAGTGGCAGGGCGTAGGGCGCGATGCCATGCAAGCTGAGCTGACGCGCGAACTGAATGCGCTGCAGGCTTGCGGCATCAATGCCATCCTCTTCCAGTGCCGTGTCGAGGGCGACGCCCTTTATGCCAGCCAGTTGGAACCATGGAGCCGTTACCTGACAGGCCAGCAGGGCACGCCGCCGCAACCTTATTGGGATCCGCTTGAGTGGATGGTGGAGCAATGCCACGCCCGTGGAATGGAGCTTCACGCATGGATTAATCCTTATCGCGCCAAGACCAAGGGCACGCCGGCGCTTGCGACCACGCATTATGCCGTACAGCATCCTGAACGCTGTTTTGCCTACGACGGCCTGATGCTCTTCGACCCAGGCTTGCCTGAGAACCGCCGCTTCATCTGCGACGTGGCGCGCGACATCGTAAGACGTTATGACGTCGATGGTTTCCACATCGACGATTATTTCTATCCCTACCCCGTTGCAGGGCTCTCCATCCCCGACGATGCAGCCTATGCCGCCTACGGGCAGGGGCGAGACCGTGGCGACTGGCGCCGCGAGAATGTGAACATGTTTATCCATGAGCTCCACGATGCTATCCGCTCCGTGAAGCCGTGGGTTAAGTTCGGTGTATCGCCTTTCGGCATCTACCGCAACCAGCGTTCATGGCCAGAAGGCTCGCGCACCAACGGCCTTCAGAACTACGACGACCTCTACGCCGACGTGCTCCTCTGGGTAGAGAAGGGTTGGGTGGACTATAATATCCCGCAAATCTACTGGGAAATAGGCAATCGCGCCGCTGACTACGACGAGCTTATCAGATGGTGGAGCGCCCACGCGCACGCACGTCCTCTTTATATTGGTCAGGATGTCGACCGCACCGCCCAGAAGGGCGATATGTTTCAGAAGATGCGCCTGCAGACAGGGCTGCCCGGAATCAATGGCTCTTGCCAATGGTATGCACGCGCCGTGGCCGACGACCGTGGAGGTTACGCCACAGCACTCCGAACCAGCTACCATACCAAGCCAGCTCTTCAGCCCTCTATGCCATGGATAGACAAGAAGGCACCCGGAAAAGTCCGCAAGACAAAAGTCATCCACACGGCCGACGGCCCTGTGCTCTTCTGGACTGCGCCCAAGGGCCGCAAGGAGATGGACGTGGCCAAGGCATACGCAGTATACCGCTTCGCAAAGGGCGAGAGCATCGACATCAGCCGACCCACGCACCTCGTGGCCGTGACATCCAGCACCTTCTATTCCATTCCAGCCGACGATGTAGCACAGAAATGTGTCTACGTAGTCACGGCCCTCGACCGCTTGCACAACGAGTCGAAAGTGAAGAAGGTGAAGCTTTGACAACGGAAAGACCCATTTCGTTGTAGACGAACATGCAAAAGAAAGAATCAGATTCTTACATACACATACGCAACGCTCGCGTCAATAACCTCAAGGGCGTGACGCTCGACATCCCTCGCGACAAGCTGGTGGTCATCACCGGCGTGTCAGGCTCGGGCAAGTCGTCGTTGGCCTTCGATACCCTTTATGCTGAGGGCCAGAGGCGGTACGTGGAGAGTCTTAACGCTTACGCCCGCCAATTCCTCGGGCGCATGAGCAAGCCCGAGTGCGACCTTATCAGTGGCATCCCACCCGCTATAGCCATTGAGCAGAAGGTGATCTCTCGTAACCCCCGTTCTACCGTGGGCACAAGCACCGAAATCTACGAGTACCTGCGTCTGCTCTTCGCCCGCATAGGTCGCACTTTCAGCCCGATAAGCGGGACGGAGGTGAAGAAACACACTACGGAGGACGTAGTCAACTGCATGCTCAGCTATTCCCCTGGCACCCGCTTCATGGTGCTCTGCCCCGTTCGCATCAGCGAAGGGCGCACCTTCGAAGAGCAGCTCAGAGCCTTCATGCAGGAGGGCTACACCCGTATCGATGTTGACGGAGAGACTCTCCGTATTGAGGACTATCTGGCGGAGAAACGCTCGGAAACATCTGCAGGCAAAGCCATACGCTTGCTCATCGACCGTCTGGCCGTGAGCGGTGCCAAAGATTTAATATCACGCCTCGTCGATTCTGCCGAGACGGCTTTCTACGAGGGTGGGGGAGAGATGATGCTGCGCTTCCTGCCTGCAGGCATAGAACACGTGTTCTCGACGCGCTTCGAGGCCGACGGCATCACTTTCGAGGAGCCTTCCGACCAGCTCTTCGCCTTCAACTCGCCAATGGGAGCTTGCCCTACGTGCGAAGGCTGGGGCAACGTCACAGGCATCGATCCGCACCTTGTAATCCCTGACTCGTCCAAGAGTGTCTATGATGGTTGCGTCCAGTGCTGGCGCGGCGAGAAGATGAGCGAGTGGAAGGCTGAATTCATCCGCAGGGCCGAAAGCATCCGATTCCCAATCTTCAAGCCCTACTTCGAGCTCAACAATGAAGAGAAAAACCTGCTGTGGCACGGCCGTCACCCCGGACTGACGCTCGAGCAGCGATGGCACAATGGCGACGTATGCATAGATCTTTTCTTCGACTACCTTCGCGAGGGGCGCTACAAGATTCAGAACCGAGTGATGCTTGCCCGCTACACGGGCAAGACAGAGTGCCCCGACTGCCATGGCACGCGCCTCCGTCGCGAGGCTTCGTATGTCAAAGTAGGAGGCCGCGCCATCACTCAGCTCGTCGACATTCCCGTCACTGAGCTGATGAAATGGGTGGAAGGGCTCGGTTCTTCGCTTACTCACCACGAATATGCTGTTGCTCAGCGCCTGCTGGTGGAGATACGGAGCCGCCTGCAGTTCCTCATAGACGTAGGCTTAGGCTATCTTACCCTTGGACGCCGCTCCAACAGCCTCTCCGGGGGCGAGAGCCAGCGTATTAACTTAGCTACAAGCCTCGGCTCGGCCCTCGTGGGCTCCCTTTATATCCTCGACGAGCCCAGTATAGGACTCCACCCGCGCGACACTCACCGCCTCATAGGCGTGCTGCGCCAGCTGGTAGACCTCGGCAACACCGTCGTCGTCGTGGAGCACGACGCCGACATCATTCGTGCAGCCGACTTTATTATAGACATAGGCCCCGATGCAGGCCGCCTGGGAGGTGAGTTAGTGTGGCAGGGTGCTCCCTCAGACTTTTCAGAACCATCCTCCGCCCGCTCTCGGAGGGGAGGAGTGGCCACTACTGAGGATGGTCATGTAGCCGGGTATTCAAATGAGGCATTGGAACGTTCACATACTTTGCAATGGCTGCTGGGGCTGGATTATGCTGGAGACGAAGAGGGGGCTTTGAACCGCCGCCCCTGGAATCGCTTCATAGAAGTCAAAGGCGCTCGTGCCAATAATCTCCGAGGCATTGATGTGCGCTTCCCGCTCAACGTGATGACCTGCGTCACCGGCGTCTCAGGCTCAGGGAAAAGTACCCTCGTGCGCGATATTCTCTACCGCGCCCTGAAGCGGCATCTTGACGAGGTGGCCGACCGCCCGGGCGAGTTCGTGGCCTTAGAGGGGGACCTCGATGCCATTCAGGCCGTGGAATTTGTAGATCAGAACCCCATAGGCAAGAGCTCCCGCTCCAACCCAGTCATCTACGTGAAAGCTTACGACGAGATACGGCGCCTCTTCGCCGAACAGCCTTTGGCCAGGCAGATGGGCTTCACCGCCAGCCACTTTTCATTCAACACTGAGGGCGGACGCTGCGAGGAGTGCAAGGGCGAGGGCACCGTCACCATCGAAATGCAGTTCATGGCCGACCTCGTGCTTGAGTGTGAGTCGTGCCACGGGCAGCGCTTCAAGCGCGATATCCTCGACGTGCGCTTCCATGGCCGCAACATCAATGACGTCCTGCAGATGACCGTAGACGAGGCCATGGATTTCTTTGCCGAACATGGCGAGAAGCGTATCGTGCGGCGACTGCAGCCCCTCAAGGATGTCGGACTGGGCTACGTCCAGCTCGGACAGTCGTCTTCGACACTCTCGGGCGGCGAAAACCAGCGCGTTAAATTGGCCTATTATATAGGCACCGAGCGCGCCGTGCCTACGATGTTCATCTTCGACGAACCCACCACCGGACTCCATTTCCATGACATCCGACGCCTGCTTTCTGCCTTCGATGCACTCATCAATCGGGGCCACACAATCATCGTCATTGAACACAATATGGATGTTATCCGCCGTGCCGACCACATCATCGACCTCGGTCCCGAGGGCGGCGCCGAGGGCGGTAACCTTGTTTGTGCAGGCACACCTGCCGAAGTGGCAGCATGCCACCAGAGCCACACAGGCACCTTCCTGCGCCAAAATCCTTGAGCAGGAAGCGCCTGTTTGCTTTTTTTTAGGTCAAAACGTCAAATAATCGGCTAAAAGTTTGGCCGCATCGCAGGAAGATGTTAATTTTACGCCGAAATAGAGTTTCTTAATCTTTTTTATTTACCTCTTAAAACAACCATTTTATGAAAAAGTATTTAGCAGAAATGGTGGGCACGTTTGCCCTTACGTTCCTTGGCTGTGGTACAGCTGTAGCCCTCGGTTGCGGTTCTGACACGGCTTCGATAGTCGGCACAGCAGTAGCCTTCGGTCTCTCTGTTGTGGCTATGGCTTACGCTATCGGTGGCATCTCGGGCTGCCACATCAATCCCGCCATCACTCTCGGTTGCCTGCTTACGAAGCGCATCTCCGCCAAGGATGCCTGTGGGTATGTGGTATTCCAGGTGATTGGCGCTGTCATTGCAGCCGCTTTGCTTTATGCAGTTGTCCAGACTGCTGGCGATGGCGCCGTTATCACTACGGCTACAGGTGCTAACGCTTGCTCTTATGGTGTGTGCAACGGCTTGCTCGTAGAGGTCGTGCTCACATGCTTCTTCGTCCTGGTAGTCCTTGGCGCTACAGACGAGAAAAAAGGTGCAGGCAACTTCGCAGGTCTCGCAATTGGCTTGTCGCTTATCCTCATTCACCTCGTAGGCATTCACTTCACTGGCACCAGCGTTAATCCAGCACGTTCCATTGGTCCTGCTCTCTTCGAAGGCGGTCAGGCTCTGTCGGATCTCTGGGTGTTCATCGTAGGCCCCTTCGTAGGCGCTGCCCTTGCTGCCTGCATTTGGTGTCTTATCGGATGCGACTGCGAGAAATGCAAGAAAGCTGAATGATTCCCACCAACTTCAAGCAAAAACAAAAGGTGGCTACCCTCATGGGTAGCCACCTTTTGTTTTTGCATCTGACTTAATCAGTGTTCCAATTTGTAGGAATACAAAGATGCTTACTTCTTAATAATGTTTGGTTAAATATTACTGCACGCCCACAAATGCAGCTGCCAAATGCTTGTGTTATTGTATGCTCCTGCAAAGAAGAGTATAGCGGCTAAGGGCGTAGGCGTTAAGGTTGATTTGCCCTAAAAGACTTTAATATCTCAGTCTTTTCTTGGCAGCCCTCACTGCTTCGCCTATGATGAGGATGGGAGAGGTGGCGAGGATGATGGTTAGCCACTGGCTGAAAGTAAGGGGAACAACGTTGAACATGGCACCGCCATACTGCACTATGGCTATCTGTCCTACGAAGATAATGGCTACAATGAAGAGGAACTCCCGGCAGTGGCGTAGGTCGAAGGCACTGCGACCCGTGAGGAAAGCACGGGCGTTGAAGAGGTTCCAGAACTGGAGCATCACGAAGGTCGTGAAGAAGAGGCTCATCTCAAGGGGTGAAAGCGAGTCGTGGTGCCATGTGTGGGGGACGCTGCTGAAGAGGACCATTAGGGAACGGAGGTCGGTGACTTCGGCGTGCTCGAAGAGCCAGAGAAGGGCTGTTGTGAGCACGAAGAAGGTGAGGCCTACGCCGAGGATAAAGTGCCACATGGGCCGAGAGATGATGAATCGGCGGCGGTCGCGAGGCTGCTCGCGCATGACGGCCGGGGTGGGGGGGAGCGAGGCGAGGGCCATAGCGGCGAAGGTGTCCATGATGAGGTTCACCCACAGCATCTGGGTCACTGTCAGCGGCGCGTCGGTGCCCATGAAGGCTCCGGCCAGCACGGTGAGGCATGCGCAGACGTTGACGGTGAGTTGGAAGAGTATGAAGCGCTGTATGTTGCGGTAGAGGGAGCGCCCCCACATGACGGCGCGGCCTATGCTGGCAAAGCTGTTGTCGATGATTGTGATGTCGGAGGCTTCCTTGGCTACTGCGGTGCCGTCGCCCATCGAGAGCCCTACGTGCGCAGCCTTCAGGGCTGGCGCATCGTTGGTGCCGTCGCCCGTCACGGCCACCACTTCGCCTGCGGCCTGGAGCGCTTCTACGAGACGGCGCTTGTCGGTGGGCCGTGCGCGGGCTATGATTGTGATGTCACGGGCACAAGTGCGTAGCTCTTCGTCGCTCATCGCTGCCACTTCTGTGCCTGTGAGGATTCTCTCCTGTCCATTTCTGTTTGTGAGGGACGAGGCTGGAACGAGGTCATCCTTTAGCAGTCCTATCTGTCGTGCTATCTCTGTTGCAGTCAGTCGGCTGTCGCCAGTGATAATCTTTATGCCGATGCCAGCGTCGAGGCACTCGCGCACGGCAGCGGGGACGTCCTCTCGAACAGGGTCGGCTATGCCTACGAGAGCATCAAGCAGTGGACGTTCGTTGTTATAGGCATGTGCGAGGGCAAGGGTGCGCAGGCCGCGCTGCTGCCACAGGCGAAGTGTGGCATATAGCTCAGCCGTGGTGCAGCTTGAGTCTTCGCCGTTCTCAATGATGTCGCACATGTTCAGGACAACTTCTGGGGCGCCTTTAATATATAATAATGTGTCGCCTGTGTGGCCGTTGGGGTGTGCGATGTGGGTGGCCATGTATTTGCGTTCGGTAGTGAATGGGACTTCGTCGATGACGCTGGCACCAGCCCGCAGGGAGACGTAGTCAAGGCCTTGGCTGCGAAGCCAAAGGAGGAGCGCTCCTTCGGTGGGGTTGCCGAGGACGGCGTCACCGTCGAGTGAGGCGGAGCTGTTGACAGAAATGTTATTGAAGATCCACTCCGCTCCCCTGCGCGAAGGGAGGGAAGAGACTGATGATGGGTCTTCCTCTTGGGCACTATTGGGCTGGCAGATTTCCACGACCTGCATTCGGTTTTGCGTGAGGGTGCCGGTCTTGTCAGTGCAGATGACGGTGGCGGCGCCCATGGTCTCGCAGGCATGCATGCGGCGTACGAGGTTTTTAGTCTTAAGCATCCGGCGCATGGAATAGGCGAGGGAGAGTGTCACGGCCATAGGCAGACCTTCGGGCACAGCAACGACAATGAGCGTCACGGCCAGCATTAGCGATTGTAGGAGGTAGGCAAGGAAGCGGTAATTGATGAAAGAAGATTGAAAAAGAAGAATAGATGACTCTCCGTTGGCGATAAACCACATGATGATACGCCCCACGACAACGAGGGCAGCTATGGCGTAACTCGCGCGAGAGATTAGGAGTCCGAGGCGGTCGAGCTGTTCGTTGAGTGGGGTGCGCACGGATGAGTCAATCTGTGTCTCAGTGAACACGCGCCCGTTCTCGGTGGCGTCGCCCACGGCTGTGACCCGCATGATGCCGTGGCCTTCCAGTAGCTTGGTGCCTCGGAGCACCATGTCGTAGGGGTATGTGGACTCTGTATCCTGCTCGTTGGGTTGTGTGCTTTTGTGGCACACGGGCTCTCCAGTCAGCGACGATTCGTCGACCATCATCTGTGTGGCCTCAAGAAGACGTCCGTCGGCTGGTATCTCGTCGCCTGTGGAAAGGAGGATAATGTCGCCCACGACAATGTCAGAGCGTGGCACGCTCGTCTCGTGCCCGCCACGGATTACGCGTACGGGCTCGTGGTCGTTCTGCTGATTTAGGAGTGTGAACTCACGGTCGGCCTTCTGCTCAAACCAGAAGGCAAGCCCAGTGGCAAGGGCTATTGCAATGACGATTCCTACAGGCTCGAAGAATGCCGTGGCGCCAGCGTCAAGACCGAAATATTCGTAGAAGGAGATGCCTATGCTGAGAACTGCCGCCACCAGGAGGATGACGATGAGCGGGTCGGCAAATTTAGTGGCCAGCTTGCGCCACCAAGGCGTGCGTTCGCGGCGAGTGAGGACGTTGCGGCCAAAGGCTGCGCGTGAAGCGATAACCTCTGCTGCTGTGAGGCCTTGGAGTATGATGTTGCTTCGTTGTGTTGACATAATCCTTTTGCAGCGCAAAAATAGACCTTTTCTCTGTCAGGACAAAAGAAATTGCAGAGAAATGTAGTGAACTGCACATTTTTTCGTATCTTTGTCGGCAGAAATAAATTGTTAGGTTTACAACACTAAGAACTAATTCAACGATGGACAAAAGCCTCATCATCGCTGGGCTGCTGTCGATAGCTGTCGGCACAAGCGCCCAAGACCTTCAGGTCACCACGTTCCGCCACGTCGGCCCACTGCCCCTTCAACGTCCCGTTCTTGTTGATAGCACAGGAGTCGACGGCAAGGTGTTCGACGAGAAGTCGCTGCTGGCGACGCCGCTTAACTTGGCCTCAGCAGCCGAAGGCAAGCCCTTCACCGATGCCGTGTTGGCGAAAGACAGCAATGGACGTCCGGCTTTGCACATAGCCGCATTCAGCCTTATGAACACTGGCTTTGCCAAGGCCTCCGTAAATGTCAGCGGCCTTAGTCACTACGAGCTTTACATCGACGGCAATAAAGTGGCAAGCGGAACCACGACTGAACTGACGCCCGGCACGCACGAGGTCGTCATAAAGGCCATGACAACAGCCACAAGCTCAGACTCTCTTAAGGTCACCGTTGTGCCAACAACGAAGAGCAACCTCAGCTTAAGTGCAATCGGCGATAAGCGGCTTTACACAATTAACGAAGTGCTGCACGCACGCCGCTACACAAATGTGTCGCTATCGCCCAATGCCAAATGGATGATTGTGTCGACCACCAAGACGCAGCCAGGCGGACAGGTGCAGTGGAAGAGTGAGGTGAGAGAGGTGGCCACGGGCAAGGTAGTTGACGAACGCGCTGGCATAACTTGGATGCCCCACACCAACAACTATTATTATACGCGCGAGAACAACGGCCAGCGGCAACTGGTAGCGACAGATCCATTGACCAAGATCGAGAAGGTGTTGGCAACTGATATTCCTGCAGGTTCGTTCCGAATGACGCCCACCGAAGACCGTCTCATCTTCACTATCCGCGATGAAGGTCCGAAAGAACAGCCAGACGTCTATGAGGTAATCCATCCTGACGACCGTCAGCCTGGCTGGCGCACCCGTACGCATCTGGCCGTATACGACCTCAAGTCAGGATTGCTGCAACCTCTGACCTTCGGACATTCGAGCACCTATCTCCACGATGTCAGCAACGACGGACGCTATGCGTTAGTTGCGACAAGCAACAGCCAGCTGGGGCCACGGCCCACAGAGGTCAGTTCGATCTTCCGCATAAATCTCGAAAGTCTGGCCACAGACACGCTGGCCCTCAACGAAGGCTTCATTAGCAGTTGCCAGTTCTCGCCCGACGGGCGGCAAGTACTGTTGAGCGGTTCGCCCGAGGCTTTCGGCGGCATCGGCAAGAACGTGCGTGAAGGTCAGACACCCAGCATGATTGATACCCAACTGTTCCTGATGGATGTGCACACAAGGGATATCAAGCCGCTGACAAAGGATTTCAATCCAAACGTATCGAGATTCGTGTGGAGCACCTTTGATAATAACGTTTATTTCAGGGCCGAGGACAAGGACAGCGTCAATATGTTCAGACTCAACCCACAGACGGGTAAGATACAGCGAATCGCCCTTCCCGAAGAATTGGTGGAAAGATTCAGCGTGGCTACAGACGCTTCCGCCTTGGTGCTCTATGCTCAAAGCGCGTCAAACAGCGACCGGCTCTATTCATTGGACCTGAAGAAAGCCAAGGCGGAGAAGAATGATCTCTCGGTAGTGAATTGCCCCATTGTCAAATTGGAAGACCTGAGCGCTGAAACTCTGAAGGATGTGGAGCTTGGTGTCTGCGAGCCTTACGTCTTTACTAACGTGCGAGGCGAGCACATATCCTGCCGCTATTACTTGCCGCCTGGCTTTGATGCTTCGAAGCAATATCCGATGATTGTCAACTACTACGGCGGCTGTTCACCCACAAGCCGCAACTTCGAGAGCCGTTATCCTCAGCATGCTTACGCCGCTTTGGGCTACGTGGTTCTTGTTGTGAATCCGCATGGTGCCACAGGCTTCGGGCAGGAATGGTCAGCACAGCATGTGAACACCGCTGGTGAGGGTGTGGCAGAGGATATCATTGGAGCCGTCGAGGCGTTCTGCCGCGAGCATTCGTGGGTCAACAAACAGAAGATAGGTTGCATAGGAGCCAGCTATGGCGGCTTCATGACGCAGTACCTGCAGACGAAGACAGACCTCTTTGCTGCCGCCATCAGCCATGCTGGTATCAGCGACCACACAAGCTACTGGGGTGAGGGCTACTGGGGATACACCTACAGCGAGGTTTCTATGGCCAACAGCTACCCCTGGACTCGAAAGGACTTGTACGTAGGCCAAAGCCCTCTGTTCAACGCCGACAAGATTCACACACCAATCCTCTTCCTACACGGCGATCAGGACCACAACGTGCCCGTGGGCGAGAGCATTCAGATGTTTACAGCCCTGAAACTGCTCGAGCGGCCGACTGCTATGGTGCTTGTGAAAGACCAGGACCACCACATCACAGACTATCAGAAGCGACTGCGCTGGCAGAACACCATTTGGGCGTGGTTCGACCGCTGGCTTAAGGACGAGCCGGAATGGTGGCAAAGCATGTACCCAGACAAGACGCTATAAGGCGACTTGTACAAAAAAGGGACTATGCCAAATACAATGGCATAGTCCCTTTTTTTGTTCCCTCAACGAATAATATATGTGTCTTTACTCGAATAGAAGACCTTGAAGTTAGCGGTTGGTGTACATGTCCTCGTAGTAGCGCTGGTAGTCGCCGGAGGTGACGTTGTCCATCCACTCTTGATTGTCGAGATACCAGCGGACGGTGCGCTCGATGCCTTCTTCAAACTGCAGCGAAGGCTCCCAGCCGAGTTCACTCTGCAGCTTTCGTGAGTCGATGGCGTAGCGCAGGTCGTGGCCGGCACGGTCGGTGACGAAGGTTATGAGGTTCATGTCCTCGCCTTCCTTGCGGCCGAGCAGGCGGTCGGTGGTGTTGATGAGCACCTTGATGATATCAATGTTCTTCCACTCGTTGAAGCCTCCAATGTTGTAGGTCTCGGCCACTCGTCCGCGGTGGAAAATGAGGTCTATGGCTCGAGCGTGATCCTCGACGTAGAGCCAGTCGCGCACGTTCTCACCCTTGCCATAGACAGGCAGTGGGCGGCGATGGCGGATATTGTTTATGAAAAGAGGTATGAGTTTCTCTGGAAACTGATAGGGACCGTAGTTGTTGGAGCAGTTGGTAACGATGGTAGGCAACCCATAGGTATCGTGGTAGGCTCGCACGAAATGGTCGCTTGACGCTTTGGCAGCGCTGTAAGGCGAGTGTGGCAGGTACTTCATGTCCTCGGTGAAGAACTGCTCTCCGTATGCGGGGTGCTTGTCTGACGAGGCCTTCGTGGTGAATGGCGCAGGTATGCCTTCTGGATGCGTCATCTCGAGTGCTCCGTAGACTTCATCGGTCGAGATGTGGTAGAAGCGCTTGCCTTCGTAGCGTTCGGGCAGGCTTTCCCAATATACCTTTGCGGCCTGGAGCAGTGCGAGGGTTCCCATGACGTTGGTGCGGGCGAAGGTGAAGGGATCCTTTATGCTTCGGTCTACGTGGCTCTCGGCTGCAAGGTGTATGATGCCGGTTACCTTTTCCTCCTGCATAAGCTTGAGCAGTCCGTCGAAGTCGCAGATATCCATGCGCACGAACTTGTAGTTGGGGCACTTCTCAATGTCGCGCAGGTTGGCGAGGTTGCCTGCATAAGTAAGTTTGTCGAGGTTGATGATGCGATAGTCGGGGTTTTTCGTGACGAAGAGTCTCACGACGTGTGAGCCTATGAAGCCAGCGCCGCCGGTGATGATTATAGACTTACTGCATGTCTCTCCCTCTTTTAAAGATGGGGAAGAGGGTGTTGTATGGTTAGTTGGATGCATATTAATAATAATTAGAAATATGTCGTTAGGCTTGTCTCATTCCTTTCTTCTCTCCTCTTCGTGAGAGAGGGGGCGTGGGAGTGTCTAAAACGGGTTGTCGAAATCGCGGAGCCGAGGCAGGATCTTGTCCTTCTCGCTGCGTATGGCTTCGTTGAGGGGGATGTGCCAGTCTATGCCGAGCTCGGGGTCGCAGAGCTGTATGCCGCCGTCAGCCTCGGGATGGTAGAATTCATCGCATTTGTATTGGAAAACGGCAACGTCGGAGAGCACAGCAAAGCCGTGGGCAAAGCCCTTGGGGATGAATAGCTGGCGATGGTTCTGCTCTGTGAGTTCTATGGCTTCGTGGCGGCCGAAGGTGGGTGAGCCGTGGCGCAGGTCGACGGCAACGTCGAGCACGGACCCACGTATGCAGCGAACGAGTTTAGCCTGGCTGAAGGGCGGGCGTTGGAAATGCAGGCCGCGGACTACGCCGCGCTGGCTCATGCTCTCGTTGTCCTGTACGAAATGCACTGGACCGACGAGGGTCTCGAAGTCGCGCTCGGAGAAGCTTTCGAAGAAGTAGCCGCGAGCGTCTTCAATGACGCGTGGCTCGAGTATGAGCAGACCTTCTATATTGGTTTTGATGGCTTTCATGATGTTTCCCTTTCAACTATACTCCCTCTTCGTCGCCGCTGTCGTCGAGGTCGGCATCGCTACGCTCATCGCGCTCTATGGCTATGCCTCCTTGGCGGTCGACTCGCAGCAGCATGGGCTCCATCATGTCGCTCTCTGGCATCGAGACGCTCACGGCAAAGGTGAGTCCAGGCAGCGAGGGGTCGAACATCATACCGTCGAGGATGCCTTGCTGGCGGAAGTCCTCGCTCAGGTGGGACGCGAAGGCCGCTTTGGTGAAGCTGCGATGGAAAAATTCCTGGCCTCCAGACATGATGGAGAGTGTGTAGACGTTGTCGGCAAAGCGCCTGCCCTCGTCGTCGACCACAGCCGGCAGGCTGTCAGATGCCTCGCGGTGTAGGCAATAGATGTACTGTCGGCCGTCAACGGACACGGTGTCGGTGAAATTGTATTCGTGCATTCGCTGCACGCCGTCGGCCGCTTCGCTCTCGGCAATGTATTCGCCCGTGGCAGTGGCCTCGGCTTGTGACGTTTGCTTCTGCGTGCAGCCTGCCGCGATGAGCGGCATCGTCAGCAGCAGCAATAAGAGCTTTTTCATAGTCCTATATAGTTAAATGTGCCGCAAAAATAAACAATTAATTCAAATATCAAGGAAAGAGACGGTGAGAAAAATGAAAAAACACTATCTTTGCTGCCGGAAATGAAACTAAAACGACTTTTTTGCACCTTAATGGTCGTCGCGGCAATCCTCTTGACGTCCGCCTGCACGAGCGTCAGTGAACAACCCGCTGACACCCATCCCGACGCATCCGTGGCCGACAGCGTTGACTTGGTGCTGGCCGTGGCCCGCACCTCAAGGCTGCATACGGCTGAGTATCGTGTGCACAAGATTGTGACACACTCTGACGTGAAGTTTCTGCGTACCACCTTGCTTGGCCACACCCTCGACACGCGCCTCTCGCTTGGCGACCGCAAGATAGCCATCCCCATCGACGTGACGCTGAAGGCCTACATCGATTTCTCTGGCTTCAACGAGAGCCAGATAGAGCGCTCGCCCGACGGGCAGAAGATACACATCACACTGCCCGACCCGAAAGTCGTGGTAACGTCGTCGAAGATCGACCACCAGTCGACAAGGCAGTACACCGACCTCCTCCGCAGCGATTTCACCGACGAGGAAATGACTGATTTCACCGCCCAAGGCGTGCGTGCGATCTTGAAGACGGTCCCGCAGATGGGAATCCTCACTACAGCGCGGCAGAGCGCAGCCCGCACGCTGATGCCGCTCATCGCCTCAATGGGTTATGCGGAGAGCGACATTGTCATTACATTCCGCAAAGAGTTTACCGAGAGCGACTTACCGCAACTCATAGACAACGAACGCAGCGTGGTGAAGCTGTGACGACAGAAGAAACTCATGAAGCAACAGACAGACAGAAGCAACCATATACTCTCGAACACGCTGATCATCGCCACTGCCATAGTGTTTTGCGCCCTCGGCGTGCGCCGCTGCCACGAGAACCGCGAGATTCTTGATGTGGAGGTAGTGCACAGCGACGGCATTGACCTCACGCCTGTGCAGATACGCTCAATCGAGAACATCGGCGAATGGGAATTCCTGGCAATTGCCGACGAGGAACTCGTAGACAGCACCCGTCATCGTACCCTCGGGCGCGACGACCGTCTCGTGCGCATATACCACGGCACCCTCCGCTTTGGCCTCGACCTTAGGCAGGCGCGTGAAGGATGGGTGCAGACAGTGGGCGACAGTGTCCACCTGCAGTTGCCGCCAGTGCGCCTGCTCTCTGAACGTTTTATTGACGAAGCCCGCACTCGTGCCTTTTTCGAGAGTGGCTCATGGAGCGCAAGGGCCAAGGAGATGATGTACTACAAGGCTGCACGACAGATGCGTCAGCGCTGCGTGACTCCTCTGACACTTCTGCAGGTTGAGGAGAATGCGCGCGCCGAGCTGACAGCTCTCTTCCAGACTTTTGGATTCACCAGCGTAGGCATTGATTTCGACAAACAATAGTGAAGATTTCAATTAGCTTAGAGGGGTCTGCCCAAGACCTTAAGCCTTTTTTAAAGCAATTCTGAATAAGGTAATTATTAAGCCGGCTTTATCGAGCGATAAAGCCGGCTTAATTGTTTCAATCACTTTGCTTAATTGAGGATTTCACCTAAATGCTCGCTGAGTGCCTGCATGGAGGGGAAGAGCAGGCTCGCACCCTCGTCGAGCAATAGTTGCGGATCCAAGGGACCAGTGTTTACGGCGATGGTGAAGATGCCTGCGGCCACAGCAGCCCTCACACCTAAGGGCGCGTTCTCTACCACGATGGCCTCGTTGGCCGATATGCCGGCTTTCTTCAGCGCCATCAGGTAAGGCTCGGGGTTGGGCTTGCCGTAGCGTACGTCATCGCCCGTGACCATAAGCTCGGGCACGAAATGCCCGGGATAGTGTGCTTCGAGGCGGGCGAGCAGCGACTGTTGGGCAGAACCGGTCACGAGCACGCGCATGAGTCCGTGCGCGCGAACATTATTTAATACTTCAGCAGCGCCAGGTATCTCAGGGGCCTCGCCCCCTCGCGCAGCCATATATTCGTTGAAGACGATGGTCTTGCGGCGGTAGAGCTCCTGAGCCTCCTCTTCGGTAGCATCGCGCCCCAAGTAGCGGCGGGTGAAGATGCTGATGGTGCCGATGCCCGTACGCCCCTCATTCTCGAAGGCGTCCACTTCACGCATCGGCAGCCCATACTCGGTCATCACCTTCGCCCAGGCGTAGGCATGGCCAGGCATGCTGTCGAACAGCACGCCGTCCATGTCGAAGAGAACAGCCTTTAGCATCCGAGACGCTTTTGGATGGCAGCGGTCTCGGCCTCGTACCCGGGCTTGCCGAGCAGGGCGAACATATTCTTCTTGTAGGCTTCTACGCCGGGCTGGTTGAAGGCGTTCACGCCGAGGAGCTGGCAGTGGATGCCGCAGGCCTTCTCGAAGAAGTAGATGAGCTGACCGAGGTGGTAGGCATCGAGGCGGTCGATGGCGATGCGGATGTTGGGCACGCCGCCGTCCACGTGAGCCAGCTGAGTGCCGAGCTCGGCCATCTTGTTGACCTCATCCACGCGCTTGCCTGCCAGGAAGTTCAGACCGTCGAGGTTCTCGTCGTCGCTGGGGAAGAGGAGCTTGTGCTCGGGCTGTTCCACACTGATGACGGTCTCGAAGATAGTGCGCTCGCCGTCCTGGATCCACTGACCCATCGAGTGGAGGTCGGTGGTGAGATCAACGCTGGCGGGGTAGATACCCTTCTTGTCCTTACCCTCGCTCTCGCCGAAGAGCTGCTTCCACCATTCAGCGATGAAGTGGAGCTTAGGCTGGTAGTTGGCCAGGATCTCAATCTTCTTGCCGCTCTCGTAGAGTGCGAAACGGGTGGCTGCATACTGTGCGGCGGGGTTCTCAGCGAAAGGAGCGGCAGCCGCTTTCTCCATATCCTGAGCACCGCGGACGAGCTGCTCGATGTCGAAGCCTGCAACGGCGATGGGCAGCAGGCCCACGGGCGTGAGCACGCTGAAGCGGCCTCCCACGTTGTCAGGGATAATGTAACTCTTATATCCCTCCTTGTCGGCGCAGGTGCGGGCAGCGCCACGACGGGCGTCGGTGATGGCCACGATGACCTTCTTGGCAGCCTCCTTGCCCATCTGCTCCTCGCACTGCTTCTTCAACAGGCGGAAGGCGAGGGCTGTCTCGGTGGTGGTGCCGCTCTTGCTGATGTTGATGACGCCGAACTTTTTGCCCTTCAGGTAGGCCGTGAGCTCAGCGAGGTAGTCCTCGCCGATGTTGTTGCCTGCGAAGAGGATGGCGGGGCCGTCGCTGCCCACGAGCCACTGGAAACTGTTCGAGAGGGCTTCGATGACAGCCTTCGCGCCGAGGTAGCTGCCGCCGATGCCGGCCACTACCACTGCCTCGCACTCCGAGCGGAGCACAGCAGCTGTCTGCTTGATGTCGTTAAGGAATTCAGGCGTAATGCTTGAGGGCAAGTGGAGCCATCCGAGGAAATCGTTGCCAGGACAGGTGCCAGCCTCAAGTGCTTTCTGAGCTTCAGCCACGCGGGAGGCCAAGCCATTGATAGTCTCTGCGCTCACAAAGGGAGCAACTTTGGTTGTGTCGAGTTTAAGCATTTTCAGAATTATTAAAGATCGTTACTTAACAAAGAAGCCTGACGACCACGAAGGCGCCAGGCGTGGGATGGCGGTCAGCGGAAGCTGTCCGTCAGTAGCTTTATTTCTATAGTTGGAGCTATGCGCTCGTAAAGAATGTTATATACAGCATCGAGGATGGGCATGTTCACGTGCATGTGGCGGTTGATCTCCTTCATGCACTTGGTGCCGAAGTAGCCCTCGGCAATCATCTCCATCTCCACCTGTGCGCTCTTGACCGAGTAGCCCTGGCCTATCATCTGGCCGAAGACACGGTTGCGCGAGAACTGGCTGTAACCTGTCACTATGAGGTCGCCCATATAGCAGCTCTCGAAGATGGAGCGCTGAATAGGATGCACGGTGGAGAGGAAGCGGTTCATCTCCTGAAGGGCGTTGGCCATGAGCACGGCTTGAAAGTTGTCGCCATACTTAAGGCCTTTGCAGATGCCGGCAGCTATGGCGTAGACGTTCTTCAGCACCGAGGCATATTCGATGCCTATGACGTCGCGCGACGTCTTCGTCTTGACGTACGACGAGGCCATCATGTCGGCAAAAGCCTGTGCCTTCTCCTCGTCGGCACAGCCTACAGTGAGATATGTCAGACGGCCAAGAGCCACTTCCTCGGCATGTGAGGGACCTGCGAGCACGGCAAGGTTCTCGTCAGGGACATTATATATCTGATGAAAGAATTCAGAGACGCAAAGGTTCTCGTCGGGGACTATACCTTTAATGGCCGTGATATTGAACTTGTCGCGAAGCCGCACTTTCAGCTTTTTCAGGTGCCCTTTCAAGTAAGGTGAGGGCGTCACCCACACAAGCGTGTCGCTATCCTCGATGACCCTGTTGATGTCCGACGAGAAGTCTATACGGCTGACGTCGAAATGTACGCTCGTCAAGTATGCGGGGTTGTGGCTCAGGCGCTTGAAGTCCTCGATGCGGTCGTCGCGGCGCAGGTACCAGGCGATGCGGTCGTTCTTCTCGAGCATCATCTTGGCGATGGCCGTCGCCCACGAGCCGCCGCCCATGATGGCTATTCGGCCAACACTGGATGCCGTGAGCTCGCTCCCTGCCTCACTCTCCATGGAGAGGGTGGGGGCGGTTTCCTTTTTGGATGAATTACCGAAGCCTAACACGATAAATCAGTGACGAATGATGAATGACGAGAGACTCTATGCCGTCCACTGGGCGATGGCGTCCTGCGAGGGCTTCTCTATATCAAGCTTGTATTTCTTGACGATCTCAATGATCTGCTGTTGTATCTTTGCGGGTTTCTCGCCCCTCAGCGTGGACACGAGGTTGTAGCCGGCCTTACGAAGCACGGGAATGATGTCGGCAGGGACGCCAAGAGCCGTGAAAGCCTCGTCCTTGTCGCGCGGCGCCTTCACCTCAGGCTTCATCTGCGGGAAGAGCATGATCTCGCCGATGGCAAACTTGCCAGTGAGGAGCATCACCAGACGGTCGATGCCGATGCCGATGCCAAAGGTGGGAGGCATTCCGTACTGCAGGGCGCGCAGGAAGTCGTGGTCGATGATCATGGCCTCGTCGTCGCCCTTGTCGGCCAGGCGCATCTGTTCCTTGAAGCGTTCCTCCTGGTCGATGGGGTCGTTGAGCTCGCTGTAGGCATTAGCCAGCTCCTTGCCGTTGACCATCAGTTCGAAGCGCTCAGTCAGGCCGGGCTTCGAGCGGTGCATCTTCGTCAGCGGAGACATTTCTACGGGATACTCCGTGATGAAGGTGGGCTGGATGAAGGTGCCCTCGCAGAACTCGCCGAAGAGTTCGTCGATGAGCTTGCCCTTGCCCATGGTCTCGTCCACCTCCAGGCCTTTCTGTTTGCAGAAGGCGCGGATCTCGTCCTCGCTCTTGCCGTCACAGTCGAAGCCGGTCTTCTCCTTGATGGCTTCGAGGATAGGCAGGCGACGATAGGGAGCCTTGAAGGAGATGACCTTGCCGTCGATCTCCACCTCGGGCTTGCCATTGACAGCCGTGCATATTTCCTCTAACATCCTCTCCGTGAAGCCCATGCCCCAGAGCAGATCCTTGTAGGAAACGTAGAGCTCCATGCACGTGAACTCGGGGTTGTGGGTCTTGTCCATGCCCTCGTTGCGGAAGTTCTTGCCCATCTCATACACGCCCTCGAAGCCGCCCACGATGAGGCGCTTCAGGTAGAGCTCGGTGGCGATGCGCATATACATGTCCTGGTTCAGGGCATTGAAATGCGTGATAAACGGACGGGCCGATGCTCCGCCTGCGATGTTCTGAAGAATAGGTGTCTCCACCTCCGTGTAGCCTGCTTCATCAAGTATGCGGCGCATGGTGCGGACGATGGTGGCGCGCTTCTCGAAGGTCTCCTTGACACCCGCATTCACAACGAGGTCGACGTAGCGCTGACGATAACGCAGTTCGGGGTCGTCGAAGCTGTCATAGACATTACCTTCGGCGTCAGTCTTCACAACAGGCAATGGCTTAAGGCTCTTGGACAGCAGCGTCATTTCCATGACGTGAACGCTGATCTCGCCCGTCTTTGTGCGGAAGACGTAGCCCTTCACGCCTATGAAGTCGCCGAGATCGAGCAGCTTCTTGAAGACGGTGTTGTACAAATCCTTGTCCTCGCCGGGGCAGATGGCATCGCGCTGCACATACACCTGGATTCTTCCTTTCGAGTCTTGCAGCTCTGCAAAACCGGCCTTGCCCATGATGCGCTTGCCCATGATGCGCCCGGCAATGCTCACTACGGGGCTGTTCTCGGGCGTAGCAGTCTCACGAACATCGTTGCCTTCCTCGTCTTGGCCGATGATAGGCAGGTCTACAAAGTTCTTTACGATGTCTGTGCTCCATGCCGTTACGGGGAACTCGGCGGCGGGATAAGGCTCGATGCCCATGTCGCGCAGCGCCTGCATATTCTGTCGGCGAACAATTTCCTGTTCGCTCAGTTCGAGTACTTTTAAGTCCATTTAATAATAATTATTGTGCATTTTCGGCCGCAAAGATACGAAAAAATAATAGATTCGAGGTCAAATAATTCCATAAAGATGTGCAAAAGTTGACGTTTTTCTCTTGAGGAATCAGAAAAATGCTTATTTTTGTAGCAAATAAGTTAACTAACAAGCTATTTTAACCATATTAAGTCACAATGAAAGAATCCCTGATTCAGCAATCCTACGAGATTGCACGCGAGCGCTACGCCGCCGTAGGTGTGGACACCGACAAGGCCATCGCCGAACTTGAGAAGACACAGATCTCACTGCACTGCTGGCAGACCGACGACGTGGTCGGCTTCGAGCGCAACGACGCCCTCAGCGGAGGCATTCAAACCACAGGCAACTACCCTGGGCGCGCACGCAACATCGACGAGGTGCGCAAGGACATTGAGTTCGTCAAGACACTCCTCGCCGGCAACCACCGCCTCAACCTGCACGAGATCTACGGCGACTTCGGCAATACGTTCGTTGATCGCGACCAAGTGGAAGTTAAGCACTTCCAGAGTTGGATAGACTGGGCAAAGGAGAACAACATGAAGCTCGACTTCAACTCGACCAGCTTCTCACATCCCAAGAGCGGAAGCCTCAGCCTCTCCAACCCCGACCCTGCCATCCGCGAGTTCTGGATTGAGCACACCAAGCGCTGCCGCCGCATCGCCGACGCCATGGGTAAGGCACAGGGCGACCCCTGCATCATGAACATCTGGGTGCACGACGGCTCCAAGGACCTCACCGTCCAGCGCAAGAAGTACCGCGAACTGCTCGTTGACAGCCTCGACCGCATCATGGAAGAGGACCTGTCTGACATGAAAGCATGCTTCGAAGCCAAGCTCTTCGGCATCGGACTCGAGAGCTACACCGTAGGCAGCCACGACTTCTACACCGCCTACTGCGCCACCCGCAAGCAGATGTACACACTCGACACGGGCCACTACGAGCAGACGGAGAACGTCTCCGACTTCGTCTCCACCCTGCTGATGTACGTCCCCGAACTCA
>JAFUFW010000033.1 GCA_017469685.1 Bacteroidaceae bacterium
CTGCGCAGGAAAGGCCTGCCACGCGCATAGCCTTCTATCCTCAGACGGGAAGAACCCATCAGTTGCGCCTCCACGCCTCGTCGGCCGACGGTTTAGGACAGCCCATCGTGGGCGACAGACTCTACGGCGAGCTCGCAAGCCGTCTGTACCTTCACGCCGAGGAGCTTGATTTCGACCATCCGGCAACGGGCGAGCCGTTGCATTTCAATCTGCCTGCGCCTTTCTGACAAACATGAGCGCAGGGGGACAATGCCTTATTATTGGCGATGTCCCCCTGCGCTTTTTTGTGGAATGAGATCGTTATTATTTACGAAGGTATTTGAGCCAGGCGTAGTGGCGGCGGCAGGTCAGGTAGTTCACGTCGGCCTGATGAGCGTAGGCCTCGCGCTCGAAAGAAATGTTGAGATAGGCTTTCAGCGGGTTTCTGTACTGAACCAGCCGCACCAGCCATTCAGCGCCGTAGACGACATAGAAGGGCATGTAGAGCAATTCGCGCATCTGCCGGGTGTGGATGAGCTCGTGGCGTAGGTCGGCGGGCGTGAAGGTGTTGCCGCGCCTGACGAAGATGAGGCCGAAAAGGTTTATGGCGGCGAACGAGCGGAGGGGTATGAATCGGTTGACGATAGGCATTCTTTATTGGCTGTCCGACGAGAGTGATGGTGTGAGCGGGGTGGGCGTCAGGCGTTAGTCCCTCAGCTCAGCTCGAGCTTGAATAACTTCCCAAGGCTGATGAGCGCCGGATTCTGCTGGCAGAAATATTTCAGCTGTTCGCGCTTGTTGTATGCTCGTGTAGGCAGTTGCTCCCGGTCTGCGACAGTGATGCTAAGGGTAATCAGGTCGTTTTTCAGAGCCTTATGCAAGAATGTAAGCAGCTGAGGCTTGATGCGTCCGAGCATAGCTGCCAGGTCTTCGTTGTCGACACTGATGTTGGCCTCCGTGCTTCCTTCCTCAACCTTGGGGTTGATGATGCGCATGTTCTGAGCCAGAGCCGTCTCCTCTCTGGGCAGTGTGTTGATGAAGGCCTGCCACTGAAGGGCAAAATCGGCTTGCGTGAAAGGCTCTTTCTCCAGAATGGAGGGTTCGGCTTGCTGGGCCTTGGCTTTAGCCTGCGAGGCCTCGGCTTGGGAGGTGGAGGAAGAATTACGCAGATGAGCGCCTATCGACGGGCCAAACTTGGCCAGTTTGATAGGCTTGTGCGGTCTGCTGGTTGGGGTACTCTGGCCAGCAGGAACGGTCTGTGCAGCCAGCTGAGTTGCCTGAGGCGCGCTTGGAGATGTTTCGGTGGGTGTGGCTTGAGGCTTGTCTGCCGCTTTCTGTTTAGTCGACGCGGTCTGCCCGGGCTGACTTGCAGCCCCGGTCTCAGCCTTCGTGGCAGCTGCTGCCATGAGGCTGAATATTGGCTTAAGGATTCTATGTGCTGGGCGGCGCCCCGCGCCAGGCTCGTCGTCGGTGGCTTGAGCGGCCTCGATGAGCGTCAGCTCCACCTGCAGGCGTTTGTTGCGGCTGGTGCGGTAGCCGAGGTCGCAGTCGTTGCAGAGACGTATGGCGCGGTAGAGCCATTGTGGCTTGCAGCGGGCAGCCTGTTCGGCATAGCGCTGGCGTATGTCGTCGCTTGCCTCGAGAAGTTTTGTAGTCTGTGCGTCTCGGCTTACCAGCAGGTCGCGCAGGTGCGATGCCAATCCGCTTATGAATGGTCCTCCGTCGAAGCCCTTCTCGAGCACTTCATTAAAGAGCAGTAGGCTCTCGCTTATCTTCTTCTCGAGCATGAAGTCAACGAGGCGGAAGTAGTATTCATAGTCGAGCACGTTGAGGTTCTCGATTGTCTGGGCATAAGTGATGTTGCCTCCGGTGTAGCTTACCACCTGATCAAAGATCGAGAGGGCGTCGCGCATGCCGCCGTCGGCCTTTTGAGCTATGACGTTCAGCGCGGCGGGTTCGCAGGTGTAGCCTTCCTTCTCGGCCACTTTGGTGAGATGCCCGACGATGTCGGCTACGCTCATGCGCTGAAAGTCGTAGATCTGACAGCGTGATAGGATTGTGGGCAGAATCTTGTGCTTCTCGGTAGTGGCGAGGATGAAGATGGCGTGTGCGGGCGGCTCTTCGAGCGTCTTGAGGAATGCGTTGAAGGCCGATGAGCTGAGCATGTGCACCTCGTCGATGATAAAGACTTTGTACTTGCCTATCTGTGGCGGTATGCGCACCTGCTCTATGAGGGTGCGAATGTCGTCGACAGAGTTGTTTGAGGCGGCGTCGAGCTCGTGGATATTCATCGAACGGCCTTCGTTGAATGCCATGCACGACTCACACTGGCCGCAGGCCTCGCCGTCCTGGCTCGGGCTGAGGCAGTTGATGGTCTTGGCAAAGATGCGTGCGCAGGTGGTTTTTCCTACGCCGCGCGGGCCGCAGAAGAGGTATGCGTGGGCGAGCTTGTCGGCTCGGATGGCATTCTTGAGCGTAGTGGCAATAGCGCTCTGGCCTACGACGGAATCGAAGGTCATGGGGCGATATTTGCGGGCTGAAACGATATATTCGCTCATGTAGCAGACTAAGTGATTAGATGGGTTAAAGCTGTTTGTTGTGGGCCAAGGCTGCGTTTTGGCTGCCTTTTGCCCGCAAAATTACATAAAAAGAATGAAAAAAGCGCGTTTGACGAAAAAAAGTTTGATGTTTGGCTGCGAAACTCTGAACTTTTCCTTAACTTCGCACCCAGAAAAGACAGGAAACAAGACAATAAGGAACAGACTATGGGACATCTCTTTAACTTTTGGAACCGCTATATCCGCAGGTATAAATATGCCGTGGCGTTCCTGGTGTTCATGATCATCATCGGGCTCGTCGACGAGAATAGTTTGCTGGTGCGCTACGAGCGTCGCATGGACATAAGCAACCTGAAACGCGAGATTGGCAAATACCAGCAGCAGTACGACGAAGAGTCGGCGCGCCTGCAGTCGCTCATGACCGACCCTGCCGCCGTGGAGAAGCTGGCTCGCGAAAAATACCTGATGAAGCGTGCCGATGAGGACGTCTTCGTGATAGCCGACTCGGCCTCAAACGATTAACTCTTTAACTACGAATGCACGAACTATCTCCTCTTCAACTCGTGGCGCAGCAGGTGGCTGCTGTGCTTATGCTCTTGGGCGCAGCTGCTTTCATGTGGCAGCCCGTGTGGGCGACGGTCCTGTTCGCCGTTGGTGCTCTGGTGTTTGCTCCGCTGCAGATGCTCCAGCGCTATGATGGCCGCAGCTTCATCATTCGCCGCCTGCGGCGGCAACAGTTGCTGGGCGCACTGGCATTGCTGGTGACGGCCTGCCTGATGATCATGCAGACCTTCAGAGTGGGTTTTGCCCGCAGGAACGAGTGGGTGGTGGCGCTTGCCGTGGCTTGTGTGCTCGAGCTTTACACCGCTTTCCGGATACCGGCGGAACTGAAGAAGGAATGAGATGGATCAGGTAGTATGTGTCAGGGATTAGAGATGCAACAACTATGCTTATGAAATGGATGTACCGACTATACCAGCTGCTGATTTCGCCAGTGCTCATAGTGCTGACGCTGCTGACGGCTCTGGCCACCATCATCGGTTGCTCACTTTTCAACGCCTCTTGGTGGAGCTACTGGCCTGGCCGTATCTGGTCGCGTGCCTTTGTGTGGATTTTGTTGTTGCCTGTCAAAGTTGAGGGCCGCGAGAATATGGCCGCGGGCCAGAGCTACGTCATCGTGCCCAACCATCAGGGCGCCTTTGATATTTTCCTTGTCTATGGATTCCTGAACAGACCATTCAAATGGATGATGAAGTCGGAGCTGCGCGCCATTCCTCTCGTGGGCAGGGCCTGCGAGAGCGCCGGCTTTATTTTCGTCGACCAGAAAGGCGGCCCCAAGGCAATGAAGGCTACCCACGACCGGGCCCGCGAAGTGCTTTGCGAAGGCACGTCGCTGGTGGTGTTCCCCGAGGGAGCCCGCACCTGGACGGGGGGCATGCGCGCGTTCAAGCGTGGGGCCTTCCAGCTTGCCGATGAGCTGCAACTGCACGTGCTGCCCGTGACCATCAACGGCTCTTTCGAGGTGCTGCCCCGCAAGCGCGGGTTCAATTTCGTCGACTGGCACCCGTTGCGCCTGACAATCCATAATCCCATACCGCCCGCAGGCAAGGGCGTGGAGGCAGAGCGCGCCGTCATGCGCGAAGCCTTTGCCGTTGTAGAGTCGGGCTTAGAAGAAAGATATAAGACTCAAAAAGAAAACAGAACAGACTAAAATGAATACATCCAAGCGTTTTTTCGTCCGATTGAATTTAGTGGCAGCAGTGGCCGCAACGTTGGTCATGGCTGCTTGTTCGAAGCCCGTTAAGGTGGAAGGCACCACCACGTTGCCGGCTCTTGAGGGGCGAATGCTCTCGCTGCGCGCCTACTCGGGCGGCGAGCTGGCTGTTGTCGACTCGGCGCGTGTCATCCACGGCCGCTTTACGTTCAACGTGCCGGCCGACTCTGTCGTCATGGCCAGCCTCTTCCTTGGCGAGGAGAGTGTGATGCCTGTGGTGCTCGACGGCGGCCCCGTGGAGATAAGCATCACCGAAACCGACCACCGTGCCTCGGGCACAGCGCTCAACGACACCCTCTACAATTTCATCCGTCTGAAACGTGGTATTGACGAGCAGCTGGCTGCCTTGCCACGGCGTGAGAGCCAGATGATTCTCGAGGGGCTGGACCACGATGCAATCCTGGCGCAGCTCAACAGCGAGGCGGCTGTGCTCGGAGCGCAGAGCGACGCGCTGGTGACGGCTTTCATCAAGGGCCACATGGACGATGTGCTGGGGCCGGGCGTGTTCATGATAGCCACGAGCGGCTATCCTTACCCGGTGATGTCGCCGCAGATTGAGGAGATTATCACCTTCGCCTCCGATGCTTTCAAGAACGATGCCTACGTGCGAGACTACGTCCGCGCAGCTCGCGAGAACGAGGAGAAGATGAATGAGCAATAACTTACGAAGATCCTACTGATGCTCAGCGCTCAGCGCTGAACGTCAAGGCACAGGCGTGTTCGTTGTCAGCAGCGAACGCGCCTTTTTCGTAGATGAGGCTGCCGTTGCAGTAGGTGTTGGTGACGCGCCAGTCGAAGCCGCGCCCTTCGAGAGGGCTCCATGTGCAGCGGCTGACGACATCTGAGGATGTCAGTGTCCAAGGCTGGCGACGGATGCGCACGAGGTCGGCTGCCATGCCTTCGCGTATGAAGCCGCGCCGCTCTATGCGGAAGAGCCGTGCGGGGTTGTGGCACATAAGCTCCACGAGGCGCGTGAGGCTCAGCACGCCCTCTTCCACCAGCTGAAGCATGCTCACGAGCGAGAACTGCACCATGGGAATGCCGGAAGCGGCACGTGCGCAGCCTCCCTGTTTCTCCGCGAGGAGGTGTGGCGCATGGTCGGTGGCCACCACGCTGATGCGTCCGTCGCTGAGTGCGCGGCGCAGCTCATCGCGGTCCTCGGCAGTCTTCACCGAGGGGTTGCACTTTATGCGTGTGCCCAGAGTGGCGTAATCGGCATCGGTGAAGAGGAGGTGAGGCAGGCAGGCCTCTAAGGAACAGAACCCCTTCCCGCTCCCCACAATGGGGGAGAGTGGAATGTCTTGCAGGCTGGCGTAATCCAGTTCCTCCTTCGTCGTCACGTGAGCTATGTGGAGGTGGGCGCCAGTCTCCTGAGCTAACTGCACGGCCAGCCGCGACGATGCCAGGCAAGCTTCGCGGCTGCGAATCTCGGCGTGGTGGCTGACGTCGGGGTCGTCGCCAAAGCGCTCCTTGGCGCGGCGCATGTTCTCGGCGATGATGGCCGAGTCCTCGCAGTGGACCATGATGGGCAGCGGCGAGTGCTCAAACACAGCGCGCAGGGCTTCGCCGTGGTCTACGAGCATACCTCCGGTGGAGCTTCCCATGAAGAGCTTCACGGCGGGTACGCTTGTGGGGTCGAGCTGGCGCAGGAGGTGGGCATTGCTGTTTGTGGCACCGAAATGGAAGGCGTAGTTGACGAAGGCGCGGGCGGCCCCGAGAGCCTGCCGCTCCGACAGAGCCTCGAGCGAGACTGTCTGCGGCACCACGTTGGGCATGTCCATAATCGAGGTTACGCCTCCGGCAGCAGCCGCGCGGGTCTCGGTGGCGAGGTCGCCTTTGTGGGTGAGGCCTGGCTCTCGAGTGTGCACATGGTCGTCAATGACTCCGGGCAGGATGAGCTCGTCGATGCCTGCCGTCGACTCCAGCACTTCTTTGTCGGATATTCCGGCTATGGTGCCGTCCTCTACAAGAATGTCGGCGCGGCGGATAAGGCCGTCGCTGACGTAGACTATGTCGTTGAAGCGAATGTTTCCGTGCATGATTTATTGTGTTAGCAAACGCAGTCCGTGGTGGCTCTTATGCTTAGGCCGGGTGAGGTGAGCGAAACGAACGTTGAGCCCTGCTGTCAGCCGATAGATAATAGAACGCTAAAACTGCGACTGAATAAGGCTTGAGTACGGTGTGCCTAAACCGCCCGTCGAAAACCCTCAAGGGTTTAGGCTGGAACCCTTAAGGGTTTTGCCCTGAACCCTTAAGGGTTATGGCCCGAACCCTTAAGGGTTTTTTCCCGACAGGTTAACGTCGCAAAAAAAATCCCTCGAAGGCCCGCGCTGGAGCCTCCAAGGGTGATGCCTGAGAGTTATTGCTTATAGTGAGGATAATGCTTGAACCACCCGTCCCAGCGCAAGCGTATGACACCGAAAGCGGCCTCGGAGAAGATGCCGCCAGACATCTTGCTCGAGCCCAGTTCGCGGTTGACAAAGATGACGGGCACTTCCTTGATCTTGAAACCGCACTTGGCAGCGGTGAACTTCATCTCTATCTGGAAGGCGTAGCCCTTGAAGCGCACGGCATCGAGGTCGATGGTCTCGAGCACGCGGCGGCGGTAGCACACGAAGCCTGCTGTGGTGTCGTGGATTCCAAGGCCCGTAATCATGCGCACATACTTCGAGGCGAAGTACGACATGAGCACGCGGCTCATGGGCCAGTTGACAACGTTGACGCCCGTGATGTAGCGTGAGCCTATCGACATATCGAAGCCCTCGTCGCGGCAGGCGGCCAGTAGGCGGGGCAGGTCGGAAGGCGCATGGCTGAAGTCGGCGTCCATCTCGAAGATGTACTCGTAGCCGTGCTCGAGGGCCCAGCGGAAGCCTGCTATGTAGGCTGTGCCCAACCCCAACTTGCCTTCGCGCTCTACGAGGAAGAGGCGGCCGGCAAGCTCGCCGGCCATGAGGCCCTTGACAATCTGGGCGGTGCCGTCGGGCGACCCGTCGTCGATGACGAGGATGTTGAAGGTGTGTTCCTTGAGGCTCGTTACGGCGCGGATGATGTTCTCGATGTTCTCGCGCTCGTTGTAGGTGGGGATGATAACGATGCTGTCGGCTTGCATGGCGGACGTGGATTTGTTGTTTTCCAGCTGCAAAGTTAATGCGTTTAGCTAAAAGAGAAAAGAGAAAAAGGAAAAAAATGCAGAGAGGAAGGCAAAAAGTTGGCCTTAAGCCACAAAAAAACCAGCCTCGCAGGGGAGAGAGGCTGGCGCAGAAGCGGTGAGAGGTGGCTTCAGATGACGACGGCGGTGCCGCTGGTCGAGACCATGAGCATCGAGCTCGACTGGCCAACGGTCTCATAATCGATGTCGATGCCTACGATGGCGTTGGCGCCCATGGCCATGGCGCGTTGCATCATTTCCTTTATGGCCGTGTCCTTGGCCTCGATGAGCACTTTCTCGTAGGAGCCGCTGCGGCCGCCGAAGATGTCGGTGAGGCTGGCTAAGAAATCCTTGAAGACGTTGGCGCCGATGATGGTTTCGCCTGTGACTACGCCCTTGTATTCGCGTACGGGATGTCCTTCGATTGTTGGGGTTGTTGAGAGTATCATATTCTTTTGTTTTAAGGGTTTATAATTCGTTTCCTTTGCTCTTAATGGTAGTAAGCCGCAGCTGTGACCCTCTTTTCGCTACAAAAATAGTGAAAAAGTTTAAGAAAGCGCATCTTTGATGGGAAAAACTTTAAACTTTTAACTTTTAACGATATACTCTGCCCCCTAATCCCTAATCTTTTCTTACCTTTGCGCCGAAAATACTAATCCTATATGGAGATACAGAAACTCTTGAAGCTCTACGCCCGTCATCCGCAGGTTAGAGCTCTTTGTCGTGTGCTTGCCGGCGAGCGCAAGCGCCATGTCGTGCTTTCTGGGCTGCAAGGGAGCGCGGCGGCCATGGTGTTTGCCGCCATCGATGCATCCGTTGCTGGCGACGCTTCGCCGGCCACTTGCCTCTTCATCCTCGACGACCAGGACGAAGCAGGCTATTTCTACCACGACCTGACACAGATTATGGGCGAGGAGCGCGTCCTGTTCTTCCCCTCGTCGTTCCGGCGGGCTGTGAAGTTCGGGCAGCGCGACGCAGCTAACGAAATCCTGCGCACAGAGGTCATGGCCAGACTCAGCACGCAACCCGAATGCCGGCATGAGGGCATAAGCTCCGCTTCCTTGCCGCCCGGCGATTGCGACGCTTCCTCGAGCGTCAGCCAGTCTGGCGAAGATTGGGGGGCGCGGGGTAAGTCTTCTTTTATCGTCACATATCCTGAAGCGCTGGCAGAGCGGGTTATTTCGAGGCAGAAACTCAACGAGCGCACGCTGGAGATTAGGGTGGGGGAGCAGGTCGACATCCCGTTCGTAGAGCAGACGCTGCTCGCCTTCGGCTTCAGCCGCACCGACTATGTCTACGAGCCCGGGCAGTTCGCCGTGCGAGGCTCGCTCATCGATGTCTATTCCTTCTCCAACGAACTGCCCTTCCGCATCGACTTCTTCGGCGATGAGGTGGATTCCATCCGTACCTTTGAGGTCGACAGCCAGCTCAGCCATGGTAAGCGCGACGCCATAACCCTCGTGCCCGAACTCAGCGGCGAGAACTCCGGCCTAATACCTCTGGCCGAGCTCCTGCCCGAGGACACTGTCGTCGTCAGCAACGACCTCACGTTCGTGACCCAGCGCATAGGACAGATATGGGAGGAGGGCTTTTCCAAACAGGCCGAGTTGAGTCTCACTTCGGCTCCTGCTCTCGACAAAAAAAAGGTCCTTATTGACGCTCAGACCTTTGAGAGCGGCTTCTCAGTCTTTAGAAGTATTGAGCTTTCCCCCAGTCTTACACATACTTCAGCCTCCGCTATTGGGAGGGGGAGAGAGACCGTCATTAATTACTCCACTTCCGCCCAGCCCATCTTCCACAAAAACTTCGAACTGCTCGGCCAGACACTCACCGATTACCTCGCGAACGGGTACAAATTATATATCTTGGCCGACTCGGCAAAGCAGACCGAGAGACTGAAGGAAATTTTTGAAAGCCAATACCCAATTCCCTTCACCCCCGTAACGAAGACCCTCCACGCTGGTTTCGTGGACAACGATTTAAAGATGTGTGTCTTCACCGACCATCAGATTTTCGACCGCTTCCATAAGTACAACCTTCGCAGCGAGCGCGCCCGCTCAGGCAAGGTGGCGCTATCGCTGAAGGAGCTGCGCGAGTTCGAGATTGGAGACTACGTTGTTCACGTCGACCACGGCATAGGGCGCTTTGGCGGACTCGTCATGGTGCCGCAGAACACGAACCCTGCCGGAGGCAGCAAGGAGGTCACGATGCAGGAGATGATAAAGATCACCTACGACCACGATGACGTCGTCTACGTGTCGATTCACGCCCTGCACAAGGTGTCGAAGTACAAAGGCAAGGAGGGCGAACCGCCGCGCATCAGCCGCTTAGGTACAGGGGCCTGGGAACGCATGAAGGAGCGCACGAAGTCCAAAATCAAGGACATTGCCCGCGACCTCATTCGCCTCTATAGTCGTAGGCGCGAGGAGCAGGGCTTCAAGTTCTCGCCCGACAGCTACCTCCAGCATGAACTCGAGGCCAGCTTCCTCTACGAGGATACGCCCGACCAGCTGAAGGCCACCAACGATGTCAAGGCCGACATGGAACGTGCACGCCCAATGGATCGCCTCGTCTGCGGAGACGTGGGCTTCGGAAAGACTGAAGTGGCCGTACGCGCAGCCTTCAAGGCTGCTGCAGATGGCAAACAGACAGCAGTATTGGTGCCTACCACTGTGCTCGCCTTCCAGCACTTCCACACTTTCTCCGACCGTCTGCGCGACCTGCCAGTGCGCGTCGACTATCTCACACGTGCCCGCACGCCAAAGCAGACCAAGGAGCTGCTTGCCGACCTCGAGGCTGGTAAGATAGACATCCTGATAGGCACTCATAAACTTATTGGCAAGAGCATCAAGTTCAAGGACTTGGGCCTGCTGATCATCGACGAAGAGCAGAAGTTTGGAGTGGCAACGAAAGAGCGTCTGCGACAAATGAAGGTCAACGTTGACACCCTGACACTTACTGCCACACCTATTCCACGGACGCTGCAGTTCTCACTCATGGGTGCCCGCGACCTCAGCGTCATTCAGACGCCTCCACCCAACCGCTATCCCATACAGACTGAGGTCCACACCTTTTCGCCCGAGATTATAGCAGAAGCCATCGACTTCGAGATGAGCCGAGGCGGACAGCTGTTCATCGTCAACAACCGCATCGCTGGACTGCCAGAGCTCGAACAGCTGGTGCACAAGTATGTTCCAGATGCACGCGTTGCAGTAGGCCACGGACAGATGCACTCCGAGGAACTTGAGCGTGTGATGATGGATTTCGCCTCTTACGACTACGACGTGCTAATCTCCACAACCATCATCGAGAGCGGTCTTGACATCCCCAACGCCAACACAATAATAATATGTGGCGCCCACAACTTCGGACTCTCCGACCTGCATCAGATGCGAGGCCGCGTGGGACGTTCCAATAAAAAGGCCTTCTGTTACCTTCTTGCGCCTCCCCTGGCCGCACTGCCTCAGGAGAGCCGCCGCCGTCTGCAGGCAATAGAGAACTTCGCCGACCTCGGCAGCGGCATTCATATCGCTATGCAGGACCTCGACATCCGGGGCGCAGGCAATCTCCTTGGAGCCGAGCAGAGCGGATTCATTGCCGACCTTGGCTATGAGACTTATCAGAAGATCCTTTCAGAAGCTGTCAAGGAACTCAAGAACGATGAGTTCAAGGAACTTTATGCCGACCAGGTGGCCTCGGGCGAAGTCACTTCGGGCGACGCTTTCGTCGACGAATGTCAGCTCGAGAGCGATATGCCAATGTCCTTCCCCGATAGCTTCGTGCCGGGCTCTGCCGAACGAATGCTCCTCTATCGCGAACTCGATGGCCTCGAGACTGAAGAGGCCGTCGAAGCCTTCCGCCGTCGCCTCACCGACCGTTTCGGACCTATTCCCGAGACAGCGCAGGAACTCATACGCGTAGTGTGCCTCCGTCGCTTGGGCAAGTACTTTGGAGCAGAGCGCATAATGCTTAAGAACAGTCGCATGCGTCTGTATTTTGTTAAGGACGACGACTCGCCTTTCTTCCAGTCGCATGCCTTCGGACAATGCATCTCCTACTTCTCGCTCCACCCTGCCTACTGCCAGCTCGACGAAGTAAAAGGTCGCCGCTCCATGCTCATCCGGGGAATCAACAGCGTCAAAGAAGCCTGCGCCCTGCTCGAAGAGATGCAAAACATTAAGGAATAAATACCTTTTATTTGAAAAAGAAAGTCCCGCAACGCTCTCCTCGTTGCGGGACTTTTGGTTAAATATTGTTATTTTTGTGGATTTGTTTAGTACTATGTATTGCAAGGTACTTTAATTTGGTCTACCTTTGCAGCCGCTTAAGCAAAGATAATTCTTAGAACCATTAAATCAAAACGAATTATGGCACAAGGAAGACTGACTCGTTCACCGTACAATAAATGGATTGCGGGCGTATGCGGCGGCATTGCCGAGTACTTCGGCTGGAACGCCGACGTGCTACGCCTCGTCTATGTCATACTAACCGTCAGCACCGCTTTCTGCGGCGGCATCATCTATCTGATACTATGGCTCATCATGCCGCAGGAATGGTGAATGACGAACGAGGAATTGGGCTATTTCATACAGCCGGAAGGCCAAAATAATAGTTCAATAATTAAATCGTACATAAATCGTAAATAGTTAAATTGTACATAAATTGTAAATCGTAAATAGTTAAATGGTAAATGTAAATGGTTGACGTAAGTAATGCCAAATCCCAAATGCGCAAGGGGATGCTGGAGTTCTGCATTCTGTTGCTGCTGAAGCGGCAGTCGGCTTACGCCTCAGACATCATCCAGCAGTTGAAGGAAGCTGAGCTGCTGGTGGTCGAGGGCACGCTATATCCGCTGCTGACGCGTCTGAAGAAGGATGGCCTGCTCGCCTACGAATGGCAGGAGAGCACACAGGGGCCACCCCGCAAGTACTACCGCCTCACCCCCGACGGCCAGCAGTTCCTCGAAGAACTCGACCGCGCATGGGGCGAAATAGCAAGAACTGTAACCCTTCTCAAAATCTTACAACCTCAAGACTTCCAAGGACAATGAAAAAGAATATCACCATCAACCTTTGCGGGCGTCTCTTTGCCATCGACGAGGACGCCTACGAACTGCTCTCGACCTACGAGCAGTCGCTCCGCAACTATTTCCGTCAGCGCGAGGGCGGCGAGGAGATTGCCGATGACATCGAAGCACGCATCGCCGAACTCTTCGACGACCTGAAGCAGGGTGGCACGGAAGCAATAACTATAGAACACGTGCGCGAGATCATCCATCGCATAGGACGGCCGGATGAGATGGAAAGCCCCGAGCCCGGCTCCTCTCCGAAAGACGAGAGGAGTGAATGCCAAACCGATGCAGAAGATTCATCCTCTCAAATACATTCTACTCCCCTCCATCACAGGGAGGGGCAGGGGGGAGGGTCTGCCGGGGGAGGTGCTGCCAAGCGCCTCTACCGCAACCCCGCCGATAAGAAGATGATGGGTGTGCTGTCGGGCTTCGCGGCCTACTTTGGCAGCGATGTGCTGTGGTGGCGCCTTGGCTATGCCGCATTGGTGCTTCTCTCCTTCGTCGGTTCGTCGTATAACTTCCTGTGGTTCCTGCCAGGACAGCACCTCTACTTCCATGTCTATTTCTGGGGCTTTGCCCTCATCGCTGCCTACATCCTCCTTGCCATACTGATGCCTGTGGCTGAGACACCAGAGGATCGGCTGCGCATGAAAGGCAAAGAGGTGAATCCGCAGAATCTGGCGGAGGAGGTGGCCCCCTGTGATCCCCCAGTGGGGGATGATAAAGCTGGCAGCAAACATACGCCCCCCGCCGGGGGGCTACAGGGGGCTGGCACTGCTGGTCACCGTGGTCCGTCTGGCTGTATCGGTTGCATCGGCGGCTTCTTCACAGCCATCTGGACGGTCTTCACCACGCTGCTGCGCTGGTGCATCTACATCGCCGGCGTGTTCATGGCCGGATGGTGCCTGTTCGGCATTGTCTTCTTGACAGCTTTCTCCTTGAATCCCACGCAGTGGCTACAGAAAAGCGGGGGTGTCTTGACATCGCCGGAATTTGCAGCAATCATCCCCTCGCTGACCGTTCCCTTCTACATCTTCGTCGTAGCCGCTCTGATTGTCCTCGCCATCACCGCCTACGCCATCATCCACAGCCTACTGAACGAGTTCCGGCAGATGCCCTCCATGCCCTATCGCCAGCGCATCGCCATGCTCGTGATGTGGATCCTGGGACTCGTGGCGGCTGGTGCAGCCCTCGGCTATGCCATGCCCAAGTTCATTGATGCCGACGAAGCCTACAACAAGAGGCACTGGGAAGAAGAACACACCCACAACGGCATCTATATCCAGACGCATGAATGGGAGTGGTTGCAGGAGAACGGCTGGGAGATTCTCGGTGCCGAAGGTTGCCACGACCGCTTCACGGCGCATGGCGAGTACCTTACAGGCGACTGGGATGTCCGCTATCTCGACTGCTACGACGACCACCATCGCCAGCGCTACCGTGCCGAACGCACCGAAACGCTTCAGCCCGGAACCTATCGCCTCACCTGCATCGCCCGCGCCAACGGCACAGGTGCCTGCATCTACGCCATCGTGGGCGACCAGAAGCCGCAGTTCGTGGAGATTCCAGCGACGGGCAACAAGGGTGGCGGCATCTGGGAAGAAGCGGAAGCAGAATACCACTCAGATGACAGGGCGGAAATTTCCAAACGCATTCATTCCATTCGCGGTGCCAACAATTGCAGGGGCTTTGGCTGGAACCGCCTCACCATCGAGCCCATCCGCATCACCGCACCCACCCGCATCCGCTACGGCCTCAGTTCCGACCCCACCTTCACGGGTATGACCTGGCTCGGCCAATGGTTCTCCGCCACCGACTTCGAAGTAACGAGGGTGGAATGAGTAACACTATAATAATGAATCGACAATGAAAAAGATAATCATTATCACCGCCCTGCTCACCATCATCGCAATGGCGGGGCAAGGGCAGACGCCAACATCAGCATTGATTCGTGGCCGTATCATCAACGTTCCGAAAGGACATGAAGACTGGCTGGCAATTCATTACACCGAGCCTCTGCAAACGATGAGTTCAAATGAAGTCCCATTGCAACTTGACAGCCTCGGACGCTTCGAGGTGGAAGTGCCGCTGATGGATACGACTCCCATCGCCCTTGTATGGACACGTCTTTTGCTGTCGCCGGGAGAAACATACAATGTGGAAATGAATGGTGAAACAGGCGAAGTCATCGTCAAAGGTCGGGATGTGCGACTCTGCAACGAAGTCATCGCCCATCATCCAGCGGTATGCACATGGGACACGGAATGGATGAAGACACAGACGGACGCCGTTGTGATTGAGGAAGCCGAGAAGGAACTGAAACGACTGCAAACCGCCAACGACTCTATCTGCAGAAACAATCCCACACTTTCACAGCAATGGCGAGACTATGCCAACAGCCGCGCCATGGCAAGCATCGCCAACTATCTTGTCCAGCGGCGATACGTAGATGCTACCGTGCGCCAGTCGTCAGACGGAAAACTCTGGCAATGGATCCACGACCATTTCATCTGCCAACTGCCGCATCCCTACACGCTCATTCAAGACAAATTGGGTTATATTGTCATGAACTACATGCAGGAACTCATCGCTCCGCGCCAACGAAATGGATTCAATCTGCGAGGCATCGACACTGCCATCAGCATCGCGCTCGAACAGCAAGCCGACGGAACCATCGATCGCGGCGAAGCCTACGCCGATAGCCTGCGAACACTCCGCACCATGCTACAAGGTTACAAGACACTCATGGAGGATGAGGCACCCGACTCCATGCTGGCCAGCCATCCGTTTGCATTGGCCGTTCCACAATATTTTTCCGACACGTACCTAATGGGGTTGCTTACGAGCGGTGTCGTCGGAGAACGACAGGCTTTGAAAAACATAGAACGCTTGAAAGACCTCGACATGCCTGAAGATGTACGCGACTACGCCCGTGCAGTGTTCCTCTTCGCTGAAATAGAGACATACCACGCTCCCCTAAGACCTACCCTTCAGAGTCTTGTGACGGAAGTCAGGAATGACTATTTCCGCAACATCATCACTTCGACCAGCAACCGCTATCACACCCTGGCCCACCGCAATGATTACGAAGTAAGCTTCATGCCCAACGAACCGTTCAAAGGCCTCACAGACGGCAAGGAAATCTTTGATAAAATCATTGCCCCTTATCGTGGGCGCATCGTCTTTGTTGACTTTTGGGGTACATGGTGCGGTCCATGCAAGCTGGACTTGAAGAACCTTACCCACCCTCTGCACCAGGCCCTCAGCGACCTGCCTGTCACTTACCTGTATCTGTGCAATGGCAGCCAGACAGAGGCTTGGCGCAGCACGGTTGCAGAGTACAATCTCACAGGTGAGCACCTCGTTCATTACAATCTCCCTGCCATTCAGCAAAGTGCCGTCGAGAAATATCTGCATGTAAGCCACTTCCCAACCTACATTATCTTCGACCGAGAGGGGCAGCGCGTTACAACAGAAGACAACGAGCCAAAGCCATATAATCCAGAGGCTGTCCGTAGAATCATGCAAGAAATAATGAATTGACAATGAAAAAGAAAATCATCATCACAGCCCTGCTTGCCCTCGTCGCTATGACGGGGCAGGCACAGGTGAAATGCCACGTTGAAGGCACACTATGCGATACGACGCAGGGCAATACCGTTGTCATCTGCCCTGCCAGCGTGGACATTCGCGTATCAGACGACTACATCACAGTCAAGGCTGATGCCCAGGGACATTTCTCCTGCGACGTTGAGACCGACAAGATGAGTCTTTACAACGTATTCCTGCATGAACAATGGGAACGCGGTTCATGGCGAAACGAAAATTTTCTTGTTGAGAATGCTGCAACAGTAAGTCTGTGTTTCGATGACAACACATGGCGGATAGTTGGCGGCGGTCCCGAACAGACTTTGAAAATCAAGATGGACGAGGAGGCCGAGCGGCTTTACATCTCAAGAATGGATGCGATAGAAAAACAGGCAGAGGAAGAAATCAAGCCACGCGTGGAGGCGTTGCAGGCGCAGGGCAAGAACCCAGAAGAGGACTCGTGGCTGATGAAGCGCAATCAGGAATTTATGGCCGAATATCAAAAGTTGTACGATGAGTTCCGTGCATGGGAATTAGAGTACTACGCCGGCCATCCCATGCAGTACTTGCTATACGACATCGCTGAACAAATGCAATATAACGACAATCGCCACGACGAGCAGAAAACTAAGCTGATGAATCTCTATCATTCTGCCTATGAGGACTTCCACCCCGATAACCCGATCCACAATACCATCCTTACCCTCGAAGCTGCTTGGAAGTTGAAGCCAGGCAGGTCCTACATCGATTTCGAGGCTCGCACTGCGGAAGGTGAAAAGGTGTCGGTCTCGTCACTCTGTCGTGACAAGGTGGCTGTCATTGACCTCTGGGCTTCGTGGTGCGGCCCCTGCCGCCAGCATAGCCGCGACCTCATCCCACTCTATGAAGAATACAAGGATAAGGGATTCACTGTTATTGGTATTGCTCGTGAGAATGAGGTAAGCAGTATGACGAAAGCCGCAGAGAAGGACGGCTATCCTTGGCAGAACCTCATCGACCTGAAAGACGAACTGAACGTATGGCAGAAGAACGGACTGAGCTTCGCGGGTGGCGGCATGTATCTCATTGACCGTGACGGTACAATCCTTTCCAATTCAACAGAAGTTGACGAACTGGAGCCGCTTATCCGAAAAGCTCTCGGATTGGCAGAGCTGCCACCTTCAGGTTGGAAGGCCGAGGCTCAGCAAAACCGCGTAGAGCCGGACGACCCTTCACGCCCTTTCACCGACTTTTCGGTAGTCTACCAAGGCAAGACCTCACGTCTATTTTGACTTTTGCCGACTTCGGTCGTATCATGAGTAAAAGCACTTCCGAACAATGACGCAGATAGACGATAACCTCATCAGCAGATGCCAGGCGGGCGACAGGGTTGCATTCCGGTCGCTGGTCGAGGAGTGCCAGGGGATGGTGTTCTCGGTGGCGCTGAAGATGCTGGCCGATGAGGACGAGGCAAAGGACGTCGTGCAGGAGACATTCCTGCGGGTGTGGCTGAATATCAGCAAGTACGATGCATCGAAACGGTTCACCACCTGGCTCTATGCCATCGTCTCCCGGCTGTGTCTGGATCACTTGAAAAGTCGGAGGCTCGTTGTTGCTATGCCAGATGATGAGGCTGTGCTGCGGCATTATGCCGCAAACGACGGCACACAGGAACTGGAGAACCGCGAGTGGGTGGCCATCGTGCGTCTGATGGCAGAAGGGCTTAGCCCGAAGCAACGCCTCGCGTTCACCCTCAGTCAGCTGGAAGGTCTCTCGTCGCAGGAAGTGGAACAGGCCACAGGCCTAAGTGCCAAGCAAGTGAAGAGCAATCTCTACGTGGCACGTCAAACTATACGTAAACAATTAAAGAAACTTGGATATGAATAGGATAGACGATATTCTCGACAGCCTCCAGGGGCGGCAGCCAGTGCTCACGGACAGCGAGGACCTGACGGCTGCCATCATGGCCAATCTCCCCAAGAGGCCAGTGGAACGCCCCAACCGCGTTTGGATGGTGGTAAGAACCATTTCCACCTTAGCGGCAGCATGGCTCATCGGGCTGTTCATCTACCAGCAACTCACGGACCAACGAGCACTGCAGGGCTCTACGTCATACGCCGACCTCCCACAGGGCAATGCCCTGAAGGATACTTACTTGCGCTCCTTGCGGAAGCAGCAGCAAACCCTAAGTTACACCTTTGTAAAGAAACACATCAATGAAAAACGTTAGTTCACGACTGATGCTGCTCGTGGCAGCAGTCATCTTCCTCTCGTGCCAGAACCAGCATGTAAGGTTGCATACAATCATCAATGAAGACGGCACATGCATCCGTGCTGTCAGCTACAGCAACGTGATGACGCAGGCTCAACGCGACTCTGCCTGGGGTGGCGACAACATCGGTTGGTCACAGCCCATGCCCGAGTGCTTGAACATCAGCGCTTTCCACGATTCGCACACCGACATCGGCTCGGGCGACACCGTAACCACCACCTTCCGCCACCTGTTCAACAACGTGAAGGAGATGGCCGAACAAATGCCCCTTATGCTTAATGGCAGCACGTTGAAGAGCCACGCACAGCTGCAACGCCGTTTCCGCTGGTTCTACACCGAGTACGAATTCACCGAGACAATTGCTGGTCTTGCCGACTCCTTCCCTCTTCCATTCGCTGATGTACAGCTCTTCAGCTACTGGTTCACGGGTGAACCCAACCTGATAGCAGGCCTCACTGGTGCAGAAGCTTCGGAGCGCCTGAGCGAGATGGAGACGAAGGTGACCCAATGGCTCAACGCCAACTTCTGCCAGATTGCCTTCGACTACATCGCCAGCCGCTACGACTCCATCTCCAATCCGCCACTCCCTCGCGACCGCTTCGTGCAGTTGCAGGATTCGTTAGCCCACTACCTCATGAAGGATGGTGCAGACATCCTGCTCAGTAATACAGAGCTGACAACCTTGATGCGCAACTTCTTCCACTCCGATGCCTACGCCCCCTTCTTTGATGACGAGACACCCGTGGGCAAAGAACTCAACGACAAATTGACTCAGCGCCTGGCCATCTTCGCCCTCGCCGTACCCTACACGCTGCAGATGCCTGGCACCGTCACCGATGCAGGCACGGGCACACTTACCCCCGACGGCATCATCCACTATCCCTTCACGGGTGAGCGCCTCATCCCGCACGACTACGTCATCCACGCCACCTCCCGCAAGAACAACATCTGGGCATGGATCGTCTCCGCCCTCATCATCCTCCTTGCCATCGGCCTGTTCTTCTGGAAGAATACGTCTGCCTAATGAAGACAGATGACTAAAAGTTGTATGATGCACACTTCCCCATCCTCGTCCACCCACTTAACCCTATTTATTATTCCATCATGATTGAACAATCATTCCAAGGCCTTGGAATAATCATTCGGTGACCACGGAATAAACAACTCTCTTGGGGCCATGAACCGGAATGCCTTGTTGGCATGGGCAATAGGCTTAGGCGACTTGGCCAGGATTGTTAATCTTCTTTAAATAATCACGCCTCGGAGTTAACATCCACGACATATCTACGTTATATAAGTGTATAAACATATAAGAAAAGAACTCATCACTCATGAAGAAGATGAAGAAAGCAATCATAGCTACCCTGCTCGCACTTGTCGCCATGGCGGGACAGGCACAAAAACATCTGCCAGCGTTTCAGTACTCAGGAGAACCTGCCGTGTTAAGCGGAACTATTATAGGGGAAGCCCCGCAGAAACCAGATAGCGTGCGCGTTCGCTATGCCTTGAAATACAGCTCGGGTATGGGAGATGCCATAAGACGAGCGAGTGCAGCCGTTGATGCCGACGGAAGTATCCACCATGCCTTCAAAGGCAGGGGCGGTCTCGACCACATGATGAAAGAGTTGTCACCCGTGCTGCAATGAAAAAACAGCAGAATTCTTCGAATGACCCAGAGGAGAGTGGAACTTGCGTCAACTTTTCCGAGAAGAAAAAGATTCGATAGTAATAAAATCTGTAAAGACAAGCAATAACAATGAACAAGAAAATCATCATCTTCCTTCTCTATGTCTTTCTCATCATCCCTCATTGCTTTGAAGCGAGTTCCAAGAAGAGGGTAAGAAAAGATGAAGTTCCACAGCTGATGAACTATCCCAGTGCTGAGATAAGCGAATATCGGTTGCATGGAGGAGACGTGGTTATCAAAGGGCAATTGATATCACAAGAACCTGAAATCGCAGAACGCTTTAGCGGACGGCTAAAGGTCATCATGCGTGACTACATCGTCAATAAAGAGAAGCTCTCGATGATTCACTTTGAGCCGGACGGGACATTCTCCTTAAGTCTTCATGTACCATACCCCATGTTCGTGCTCATACATCCCCTGGCTAATATATATGCTTGCCCTGGCGATACTGTTAATGTGACGATAGATACTACGAAACCTACGCGGGAAAAGGGATTGAGTGTGAGTGGAACGGGGGTGAGCGGAGAAGTCAGCAGGATGGTGAACACGATTCATGAACACTATTGTATCTTCCCTGACCATGAAGATGGACACGAAAAAGGAACTGACTCCCTGATGGTTTGGAGGGATAAGCAAGTGGCACGACTGGATGACGTGGTACGACAAATGAACGCCGGACTTCCAGAACTGGAAGGCTGTTCGCCAATGGCTTCCGATATCCTTCGCACATACGTGACTTCGCAACATCTGGAGAACATCTGCCGCTACTATTTACTGACGGACATGGATAGCATAGACAGAGAAGTCTATTGGCGAGAATTCTTTACCTTCTTAGCACCTCGCGAGCAATACTTGCTTGACAATCCGCTGCTGATGATAAGTGCCGATGACTTTTTCTTCAACAGAATGGAATTTACCGTCATGAGGCCCTTGCACACGTCGAAGAGAGACTATCTGCCCTTCAACTACGTCTCCGCAATAGCACCTCTCATCGCCTCGCAAAAGAGAGTCTATCGACGCGAAGCAAGAAGCAAGGTGATGGAAGAGTTGCACGAAAAGCTACAACTAAGTCCTACAAACTTTACCGCCCAAGTGTGTCAGATGCGCGACCTCACCTCCACCCTGGAGTGGATAGGAAATGATTACGACATAGCTGCTGATGAAGTGGCAAGTGTCCTGTCAGCCATCACGAACCCCGAACTCATGCGCCGTGCCGTATTGACTTATCGCGAATACATCAGGGAGAACGAGCTGAAAGTGGCAGAAGAGAAACCACTCACAAAGGGAGACAGCATCTTTCGACGCATCATTGAGCCATATAAAGGTAATATACTATATGTCGATTTCTGGGCCATGTATTGTGCTCCCTGTCGTGAAAACATGATTAATATGCGCGATGAGGTGGAGGCCAACAAGGACAAGCCTGTGAAATACCTCTATATCACTTCTGACACTCCCGAAAAGTGCCGTCAATTCTTTGAATCAAACAACATCAAAGGCGAACACATCCATATCACGCCTTCCGAATGGGGATACTTGCAAGAGACGTTCCAGTTCTCAGCCATCCCCTTCGTCATCTTTTTAGACAAGCAAGGCAACCTGCGAAAAGACAATGTGACTGTAGAACAATTGCTAAACGAATAAAGCGCAGTTATAATGAACAAGAAAATCATCATCACCGCCCTGCTCGCCCTCGTCGCCATGGCGGGGCAGGCGCAAAATAAAGATATAGAATGTTTGCTGCATAAATACAGGAGCAATTCTGCGATAGAATTCACGAACTTGTTGGATTCTTTTACTGATGCTCAAAACATGAAAGTGGCTGAGACTTTTGATTTTGGGGATTCTGTCAATCTTGTCCATCAATTTGTTGAAGAGTATGAGCAAATTAAGAACTTCAAGAAATTGAAGCCGAGCAAAGCCCTCGGTATTAAAGGCCGCCTTTTAATAAGAATGGCCATGAACCAAGCCTTTACTGTCCATCTTTGGGAGGATGAAAACGGCTATAAGGATACGGTCATTGAATTCGATGGATGCAGATATGCTGTCATCCATCTCGGTGGTTTCTACAAAAAAGAAGATATCAAGTTATATATTAGCATCGACAAGCAACAATTATGAACAAGAAAATCATCATCACCGCACTGCTCGCCCTCGTCGCAATGGCGGGACAGGCACAGACGACAAAGATGGCAACCATCAAGGGCTATTCGTCGGCGTTGAAGGACGGCACGATGGCTATGAGTTTCATCGACATGGTAGCCGTAGCATCGGACACGGTCGAGAACGGACACTTCACGCTCACCTTCCCCGTGGAGAAGCTTACGGAGTGCAACCTGTTCCTGACCGGCGACGGATGCCCGAACTTCCTCAAAAGCATCTTCGTTGCACCCGATGTCGTCGTCTGCACAACGGGCGAGGATTGCCTGTTCCCAACGTGGAAGGTGGAAAGTTCATTGCCAGAGCAGACGACGGCCAACCAAATCGCAGAGCATACGCGTGACGCCTTGAACGAGATGCTGCGAATGCGTTTGGAGGGCGTTCCATACGAGAAGGAGGAGGTGGCTTATCTCGAAGTGCTGCGCAAGACCCTGGACCTCCTGCCCTCGCTGCCCGTCAACGCGGCCTCGCTTGCCGCACTCAAGGATGCCAGCTACTTTGCCCGCAACACACTGGGCTTTCCTTATACCGAACAGCTGAAAGCGGTGGAGCAGGCCTACGCCGAACGCGCGCCGAAGGGCTATGAGAGCGAGTTGGCATACATCCATTCGCTTGTATATCCACAACATGTCGTACAACCGGGCGAGGAGGCCGAGGATGCAGATCTCTTTGATATGAAGGGGAATACGCACCGAATTGCAGAAGCCTTCTCCGGCGGCCGCTATGTGCTGCTCGATTTCTGGAGCTTGGGGTGCGGTCCCTGCCGCATGGCAGAGCCGGAGATGAGAGAAGTCTATGAGCAAATGAAAGGGAAACTGGAAATCGTCGGCATCAATCGTGACAAGCCTTCGGCCTGGCGGGAAAGCGACTGGAGCAAGAAGATCGTATGGCCGAACTGGAGCGACGGGAAGATGGGCAAGGGCGGCATTGAGAGCCGCTACTGCGACAATGCTGCTATACCCTATTATGTGCTCCTGTCACCTGAAAAGCGTGTGGTGTGGAAGCAGAGAGGTTATGGGCTGGGTATGTTCTTCGGTATGGCAGCCGCCATCAACGGTCCGAGGCAGGACAACAGCAAGGACCTCTCGCTGGCTGTCACTCAAGTTGAGGCTACAGCCAACGCCACCATCGTCCATTTCCGCTATTATGGCCGGAAGGGCTACTTGTTCCGCATCGTCAAGGATTCTTATCTCACTGCCGCTGGCGGGAAATACAAACTGACAGCTGCCAACGGCATCAGCCTCGACGCAGAGACCTGTCCCACCGGGCTGGCTTCAGCCGCCACCGAAGGCGACCTGAGCGACCTGTGCTATACAGACTTCTCCCTCACCTTCGAACCCTTCGGCACCCTTCCCGAATCCTTCGACTTCAAGGAAGGTGACGCAGAGGATGCTTTCGTCATCCGCAACATTTCAGTAGAACGATGAACAAGAAATCCATCATCACCGCACTGCTCGCCCTCATCGCCATGACGGGGAAAAAAGCGATAATATGTGAGAATAATGATGAATAGAGAAATAGTGGATAAAATGTTTGGTCGTTCAATGGGAAAGAAGTACTTTTGTGGACTGAAAATACAAATATATTAGAATATGAGTTCACAAAAGAATATCTTACAAAGCATTCTCGAAAGTCCAAGGACGGTGTTTACGGTGCAGTCACTGCTGATGCAGACAGCCTGTAATGATAGCGGACGGCTAACAAAGTCGCTCCACTATTATGCCAATGAGGGGAAGATAAGGAATCCCAGGAGAGGCATCTACACGAAGCAGAAATACGAGGTGCAAGAGATGGCTTGCAGCCTGTTCCGTCCATCGTATGTTTCGCTCGAATATGTGTTGCAGCGTGCCGGCGTGGTCTTTCAGTGGAATGAAACCATCACTTGTGTGAGCTATCTGAGCCGAACTGTTGAGATAGATGGCAAGCAATACCAATATCGGAAGATCGCCCCGGAATTATGGGTCGGCATGGAAGGCATAGAACAGCAGGACAACATCGCTATTGCAACTCCCGAACGTGCCTTCCTCGATATGATATACTTGAGTGCAGGCAACTGCTATTTCGACAACCTCCGTCCATTGTCCACAAAAAACATACGCACCCTCCTCCCTTTATACCGTTCGCAAAAGCTGAACGAACGAGTCGCCTCGTTGTTGAACATAAAACTCTGACACAGATGGATAAGCAGAAACATAAACTATATATGGCTCAAATTCTGAGCATGATATTTAAAGATAAAGAGCTCTGCAACATCCTTGGATTCAAGGGCGGAACAGCTCTGATGTTCTTTCATGGCCTGCCACGCTTCTCGACAGACCTTGACCTTAATCTGTTGGATGTCGACAAGTTGGACTTGGTTTATAATAAGGTACGTAGCATCTTGACACGATTTGGTACGATTGACGACGAGGCCAAGAAATTCAATGGTCCCATCCTTGTGCTGAATTATGGGAAAGGCGAACGGAGGCTGAAAGTGGGGATTTCTACGCGACAGTATGATAATCATTATGAGACGAAAGTGCTTGCAGGAACTGACGTTCGTGTTCTGACTGTTCCCGATATGTTTGCCCACAAACTATGCGCAATGGGCGAGAGACTGTCGCCACGCGACGTCTTTGACGTCTGGTTCTTCTTGCAACAGCTGCATGCCAACATCAATGAAACAATTATCAGGGAACGGACCGGGAAGTCTGTTGCGGATTACGCCGCTTGGTGTGCCGCAAGGGTTCGTGAGGCAAGTCCCAAGCTCTTGATGCAGGGTTTAGGTGAGGTTATCGACGACACACGAACAAAGAGCTTTGTAAAGACAAAACTTATTGAAGAGACAGCCCAAGCCCTTGAACTCTTCGCTGCTTTCCCGCAAATAGAAAGAACTGAACTATAAATTACCTGATTACATATCAAGAATAATGAACAAGAAACTCATCATCACCGCGCTGCTCGCTCTCCAAGATGTCAAATAAGCAGAAAAAAGGAATGTGTCATTGAAATAGTCCGTTCATTATTCTTTATAAAGAGAAACTATTTGTAAATTTGTAACGCAATCCCAGATTCGCACTAACATAGGATTCTGCATGGAACAAGATAAAATAGTCATCTACCAGACACCCGACGGGCAGACGCAAATCGACGTGAAGTTGGAGAACGAGACGGTGTGGCTGACACAGGCACAGATGGGTCTGCTGTTCGGCACAAAGAAAGCTGCTATCTCCAAACATATCCACAATATCTATGCCACGGGAGAACTTGAACCGACAGCAACTGTTTCCAAAATGGAAACGGTTCGATTGGAAGGCAAGAGAATCATCAAACGTGCTTTGGAATACTATAATCTGAAAATGGTAAAAAATCTAATAGGCTGTTGAAAATCAAGAGGTTGAAACAAAATCTGAACTGAATAGGTAACAGTTTGGAAACCAGATAACTTACATATTCTTACATGATTTTCACTATACCAAAGAACGCTCTCATATCAACTGCAAAGGTAATCATTTCCTTTTGAACTGCCAAATGTTTGGAGCATTTCTTACAACTTTATGGATAATTCGTATCAAACAGGAATAAAGCAGTGAGGCAATCCGAAACAAATTGGATTGCCTCACTGCTTTACTCTGAATTGCACTACTTGCATCATCAGTGGATATGTCTGGCTGCTGGCACATAGTTCTGCTGTAGGATGCCCAGCAGGTCGCTCTCACGGTAGGCACCTTTCCGCCAAGCAGTACATATGGCAGGATTTTCTTCTGCCCTATGCAGCCTTTCCACGCTCTTCGTCCATTGGGCGAAAGTGCTCTCGTTGATGATTACTATTTTTTCCATATCGGGTCACTTTTCCGTTTGATGGGTGCAAAGGAACAGATATTTTGTCAGACTGCAAAGTCTTCCACATCACCTGAGGATATAAGGCGTTCATGTGGCGGCATTTGTCCAGATACCACTGTCCTTCCGTTCCTGTATATTTCGGACTTCCTCTGTCAGATGTCTTGCCCTGTCCATGACCTCCGCCATTTGCATAAGGGATTTCTCCATACGGCGTAACAAGTGGGTGGCATGAGGCTCAGAAAAACGTACCTTCAACTCTTTTAACGCCAGATTGTAGTCATTGCCCAACTGCCGGAACTGGCTGTGCAGCGAAGACAACTTGTCATTGTAGGGCTTCATGCTGCCGTCATCCGTGAATGTCCTGAACTCCTGTCCGAAGAACTGCGCCTTGATGAAACATGCCATGTATGGCATACCCGACTGCTTGAACATA
>JAFUFW010000011.1 GCA_017469685.1 Bacteroidaceae bacterium
GATCCGTTCTATCCGTGTTAAAAATATTATCCGTTTGTCCCCTTTTCCATGTCTTTCAATGTTAAATTACAGTTTTGAGCAAAAAAAATCCTTATCTCCAATGCCTAATCCCTAATCTTTTACTACCTTTGTAACAGAAAAAGAAGATATTGTAACGACCTTAAGCAAACATCCGTCCTATGTCCACAACGATCAGTATCTCACTTAACGTCCCTGCCAGCTACGGCGTTGAGAAACTTAAGCGCCAGCTGACGGAATATGCCAGAGAGCTTATAGCCGCCGAGAGACCTCAGACTATAAACGACCATATCATCCTCACCACAGAGATGCTCCTCTCAGCTCAACAGGCTGAGAAGGAATACAAAGACGGTCAATGTATGAATCAGCAAGCCTTCAACGACAGGTTCGATAGATGGCTATGAACATTCTTTATAGTTCGCTCTTCCTCAGCCATCTGGAAGACATCCTCTTCTTCTACGACGAGCGCAACGGCTCGGACACATTCAGCAGGAAACTACTTCAGAAGTTCCAACGCCAGATTGGCCTCCTGGCCACCATGCCAGACATCGGGCGTAAGACCAACCATGCTAATATCAGAATACTCTTCATCGACGACTACGGCATTGAATACGAACGGATAAACAACGATATCATTATCATCGATATTTATTCTTGTCTAACAAATCCGGCCTTACGTAGGTTCATAAAAGCATAAACACCTCCCCTCCCCATCTCCCACACGAAACATCTATATCACGGATCACTCGGATCAAGCGGATATACTCTAACCACAGATTCCACAGATTGAACAGATTATCATTTCACTTTGCTATCTGAATTTTATTCTACATTTCTCATATTTATGAGCGACGCACTACGCATGGCGTCGAATGTCTGCAGGTTGTACGCTTTCGGCACCTGCGAAAGGCTACGGGTTCTTGCTGTGGCAAGCGAACAAGTTCGAGCGGGCGACCGCAGGTCCGGAATGGCGTCCGCTGAATCTGTGTAATGTGTTACATAATTATCACACAGAGGACTTGAATCAGTGTAATCTGCGTAATCTGTGGTTTAAAATAATTATCCGTTTGTCCCCTTTTCCATGCCTTTCAATGTTAAATTACAGTTTTGAGCAAAAAAAATCCTTATCTCCAATGCCTAATCCCCAATCTTTTACTACCTTTGCACGCGAAAATTACATATATAACTAATATTAATTAAAACTTATGAAACAAAAACTACACAAGAGCCTATGGCTCAATGTGCTTATGCTCGTTTGTACGATGCTCATTGGTAATGTGAGCGGAGCATGGGCAGAAGAAGTGACTTATTCGATGACTATTGATTCATCATCAAAAGGCTCGAACAACGTCCACTGGACAAGCAAAACCGCCACATTAACCTGGAATAACATAACCTGGGATGGCTCATCTGATCAAGCAACAGGTTCCGCTGCAAAAACCTATTGTCATCTCGGTACAAAAAACACTCCCCCCAGCAGCATAACCATTTCTACAAAAGGTTTCGCAGGGAAAGAGATCGTCAGTGCATCACTGACTGGAGCATGCACAAATACAACAGGGCCCAAATTGTCTATAACAGCTGGCAGTACCACAATCTTAAACGAGAAGGCTTTAGTTAAGACTAATCTCATTAAATACACTTCGACAAATACTAATAGTATTGTTTTATCAGAAAACGATGCAATCACTTTCACAATATCATCTTCTGCAAAAGCCGGTATTTATATTTCTGAGATTGAGGTTGTCTATAAAGATGATAATGCGCCAACCCTTGAGACATCCGACCTCGCCATCACAGGCGCTCCTGTCGCTCTTTCTTTTGACCTTTACAACAATGCAAGCGCTCAGACAGTTGGCTACACGACCAGCAGCACAGGTGCTGTAACGGTTAGCGAGAGTGAATATATTACTACTTCTGTCAGCGGGAATACCATCACCGTGACTCCCGTCAAGGCAACTCCCAGTGCACAGACTATCACTGTCTCTCAGGCTGCCGATGACACCTATGCTGCAGGCACTGCAACCTTCACAGTAACGGTAGGCGACAGCACACCTGTCCCTGTTGGCGATAACAAGTGGGTCGAGACAAGCCTCGCCGACCTCACGTCCAGCGATGTTTTTGTGATTGTCGGAAACAATGGAAGCAACTATGCATTGAGTAATGATAAAGGCACAAGTAGTGCACCTGCCGCCGTATCTGTAACTGTTGCTGACGGTAAAATCACCAGTACAGTAGCAGACAATATCAAGTGGACTGTTAGCGGCAACGCAACCGACGGCTACACATTCTATCCCGAAGGTTCTACAGGAACTTGGTTATATTGCACTGATGCAAACAATGGCGTTCGTGTAGGCAAGAACGATAGCAAGACATTCAAAATTGACGCAACGAGTGGCTATCTCAAGCACGAGGGAACTTCACGTTTCTTAGGTGTGTATAATTCTACAGATTGGCGCTGCTATACTTCTACTAGCGTTAATATAGGAAACCAAACCTTCAGATTCTACAAGCGCGTAAGTGCCACCGAACCGAACTTGACAACAGCTGATGTTGAAATCAATTACACAGTAACAAGCGGAAGTGTAACTTATACCCTTGAAAATGCCGCTGGCGGCACAATGGCAGCAGTTTCAAACGCTGACTGGCTCACAATTGGCACTATTGGCGAAAACGTTCCTTTCACCTGCTCTGCCAACTCATCGGCTTCTGCTCGCACAGCTACCGTTACACTTACCTATACTCTCGTCACTGGCGGTACACTCACTGCTACAGCTACCGTTACCCAGGCTGGCAACCCCGACGCTACCATGACCATTGCTGAGGCTCGTGCTGCAACTGGCAATGTTAAAACAACAGGTGTCGTTACAAGCGTTAGCGGCAAGACAGCTTACATTCAAGATTCTAATGCTGCCATCGCTGTGTACAACTCCAGCGCTGACCTCACCGTCGCAGTTGGCGATGAAATCCGTGTTGAAGGAACTCGCGGTGCCTACTATGGCTTGCAACAGATTCAGAGCCCGACAATCACTGTCCTTTCACAGAACAACACCGTAACGCCCGAGGTGATGACAATTGAGCAAGTCAACACGAGCACCAATCAAGGCTGGTTCATAAAGGTTGAGAATGCTAAGGTGACAGAAATTAATTCACAGAACGTAACGATAGCTCAAAGCGAAAGCACCATAGCAGTTCGCTTCAATAGCACAAGCGACATCACATTCGATGTCAATGACATTGTAACTCTTACGGGTAATATCAGTTGCTACAACACCACAATTCAAATAGCAAATCCAGATGTGACAGTAACACCCGATGAGCGTAAAGAAGCAGAGATTAGTTTCTCTGTAGAGAATCTGACAATGACACAAGGTTCAGAATACACTGCACCTTCGTTCAACAATCCAAATAATGTAAGCGTTACGTTTACCACCACAAATGCAAATGTAGCATCTTGGGATGCAGCCAATGGTCTTGTACTTGGCTCAGCTACAGGTACTGCCACTATCACTGCAACCTTTGAAGGTGACGATAATTTCAAACCTACAACAGCAACCTTGGTTGTAATGGTTAATGAGGACTTGGATTTCGTTGACGTAGTCATTGGCAGCGGCATTTATCAGAAGGTCACCGCTATTTCTGAGCTTGAAGCTGGCAAACGTTATCTTGTCGTATACGAAAATGAAGCGGAAGGCCAGGTGATGAATGGAGTAAACAACGCCAACAACTATGCAGGCGTAAAGACTGCTATTATCGATAATGACCAAATTGACAACACAACACTGAATGCTACTCCCATAGTATTGCAGAACGCAGGAAGTGGCAGTTGGTTCCTTCTTGAGGACAACAAGTTCCTATACGTAAACACCGACGGGAACTACCTCAACAGTTCAGATCGTTCAGCTACAAATGGCACAAAGTGGACCATCTCCATCGAAGATGACGTAATGAAGATTAACAACAACTATCTGAATGCACGATATTTGATGTATAATTCACAACAGCCACGATTCGCATGCTATAAGAACACACAGAAAAATGTAGTTTTATATAAGGAAATTGCCGCACAAACCGAATCCGTCACCGTCACCGCCGCAGGTTTCGGCACCTATTGCAGCGAGAATGCTCTTGACTTCACAGGCAAGGAGATTAAGGCCTTCGTCGGAACCATCAGCGGCACGGCTCTTACCTTCAACAGCATCAGTAAGGTTCCTGCAAACACCGGTATCCTTCTCTACAAGGATGGCGGTGCAACGGAAGAGATTCCTGTGATTGAATCTGCTACAGCCGTTGAAGCCAACTGCCTCGTTGGCGTAAATGAGCAGACAACAATCACCGCTGACGATTACATCCTCAGCCGCAGCAGCGACGGTGTTGGCTTCTACAAGGCAGGCAGCCATACCACCCTTGCAGCTCATCGCGCTTACATCCCCGCTGCTACCGCTGCAGGCATCAAGAGCTTTGCCATCAGCTTCGGTGATACTGATGCAATCGGAGCAGTGAAAGCAATCAACGACAACGCAGACATCTACAACCTGGCTGGTCAGCGTGTCAATAAGCTCACGAAGGGCATCTATGTTGTTAACGGCAAGAAGGTGCTGGTGAAGTAAAAGACTTGAAACACGTATAGATAACATTTAAGTTCAAAACATACAATGAAGAAGATGTATATTACCCCCGCTCTTTCTTCTACAGAAATAGCATTCTGCCAGCCCATCGCTGCTTCGGGCGACCTTCAGTATAACGAAGGTGACGACACAGTTACCGGTGGCCTTCACGACGGTGAGGCTTCAGACGACGGTCTTGTTAAAGGCTTCGGCAGCAGCATCTGGGAAGAAGACTGGAGCCGGTGATGCGCGATGCGCAAGCGGATGAAATGATAAATGATAAATGATAGGCCCTGCGGCGCGATGTGCGCCGCAGGGCTTTGCATTACAGTTTGCATTATCAGCTCGACGCAAAACGGAAAATGGCGGAAAAGTTTGGCTGTTCGGGCGAAAGGTACTACTTTTGCGGCGAATAACAAAGTAGAAAGCTTATGTTTGAAGCGGAAATAGAGCGCTATGAGCGTGTGAGACGCGATTATGAGAAGCACATCGTGGCACGGATGTCTCCTGCTGACTATCTGACCTGGCATGAGGTGCTGTTCTCATGCCATTCGTGTGCCATCGAAGGCAACAGCTTCACGGTGGACGACACGCGCATCCTGCGCGAGCAGGGTCTGGCAATGGTGCCGCAGGGCCATTCGCTGCTCGAATGTGCTGAGATGGCTGACCATTTCCGCGCGTTCCGCTATGTCACATCTCACATTGATTCTGCCTTTGACGAGGCTTTGCTTCGTGAGACGAACAGGCTGGTGACAGAGAACACTCTGGCTTTCCGTGCGCCGGGTGCCATCCCCGGAGAGTATACCAAAGAAGATATGGCTGCAGGCGACACGGTGTTTGGCGACCATGAGACACTGGTGGCGCGCGTGCCGGCACTGATGGAGTCGACAGCTGACGCTTTGGCGCGTGGCATACATCCTATGATTGTCAGTTCCCGCTTCCACGGGTTCTTCGAATACCTGCATCCGTTCCGCGACGGCAATGGGCGCACAGGACGCCTGATGTCAAACTGGCTGCTGATGCATGCCGGCCACCCGCTCGTGGTCATCGACATCAAAGACCGCGCTGCTTATATCGAGGCTCTTAAGCGCAAGCGCACCGAGGGTACGGATGAATATCTGATTTCGTTCTTTTTCAAGACTGCCATTGAACGCATGGAAAGTGAGTTGGCACAGAAGCGCCGCAACACTGCCCTCGGGGCTTTCCTGTTCTAATCATCTTTAATTAATGCAGAACAAAACAATGCGCCGCGCTGACCGTCGTGCCCTGATGTTTATAATGGTTGCCGCCCTGGGTGTTTGGGGCGGCATGCTGTTGGAGCGGCGTCTGGCGGGCAGAGAGGGGGTGGCGAGCATAAGCGAGATAAAGGGGCTTTCCACTGAAAGCCTCAACCCGAGCCTCTCCTCGAGCCCCACCCCTGTCCCCTCCCCAGAAGGGAGGGGGAATGATGGTAGTTATGCTGATGGGCAGTCCCCACTTCCATTTAGGAGAGGAGACGGGGGAGAGGGTGTGAGGCCTTCTTCCTTTGACCCTAACACGGCGGACTCTGCGACACTGGTGGCTGTAGGCCTCAAGCCATGGCAGGCACGTAATATAATAAGGTATCGCGCGCGAGGAGGGCGCTACCGCCGCGTGGAGGATTTGAAGCGGCTGTATGGTATGACGCCAGAGCTGTACGAGCGGCTGGCACCATACGTAAGGATAGACAAGCGCTTCCGCCCGTACAGCGATGAGGAACTGGAGGCTGACCAGCGGCGCTGGGAGGCTGAGAGGGCGGAGCGTGAGGCGCGCCACGACTCGCTGGCACGACGCTACCCGCACCAGGAGAAGTTTGAGGAGCTGGTGGAGCTGGACCTTAACAGCGTGGACACCACTACGCTGAAGCGTGTGCCGGGGATCGCGTCGTATAGGGCTCGGCAGATTATCCGCTACCGCGAACGCCTCGGCGGCTACGTGAGCACGGCCCAGCTGGCGGAGATTGAAGGTTTCCCGGCCAACGAGCTGGAGGCATGGTTTAAGGTGGAGCCGGGCCCGGTGCGGAGGATTGACCTTAACAGGGCTTCGGTGCAGGAGATGGGACGCCACCCCTACATCGGCTTCGAGAGGGCGAGGGCGATAGAGAGCTACCGCCGCAATCAGGGACGACTCAACAGCCTTGACGACCTGAGCCTGCTGCCGGCATTTACGCCTGAGGCGATGGAGAGGATGAGGCCGTATGTGGACTTTGGAAAAAAGGAATAGTAAAAAAATGAGAAACAGGGTTATCATATTGTTGTTGGCGGCGCTGCCTCTGATGGGGTGGGCGCAGCAAAACGACACTACGAAGCATACGGCTGAAGCACGGCCAAAGGTTGGTCTGGTGCTGGGCGGCGGCGGTGCCAAAGGTGCTGCCGAAGTGGGTGTGCTGAAGGTGATAGAGCGCGCAGGCATCCCCATTGACTACATCGTTGGCACGAGCATAGGCTCTATCGTGGGCGGACTTTATGCCACAGGGTATCGGGCTGAGGAGATGGATTCTATCTTCCGCGCCCAGACGTGGCTCTCGCTGCTCACCGACCGCCGCGAGGAATACACCATTTACCCTTACAAGCGGGATGACGGGATTACGTATGTCTTCGGCTTCCCTGTGTACGTCGACGACAACGGCAAGCAGGGCGCCGCGGGTGCGCTCTACGGGCGTAAGATAGAGCAGATGCTCGACTCGCTGATGGGCATGCGTGGCTTCAATGAGTTCGAGAGCCTGAAGATTCCGTTTCGCTGTGTGGCCTGCGACTTCCGCAACGTGCGTGAGGTGGTGCTCCACGACGGCTTCCCAGCCTTGGCGATGCGTGCGTCGATGGCTATACCGGGTGTATTCAAGCCCGTAGTGTGGAAGGGCGTGCAGTTGGTGGACGGCGGTATGGTGAACAACCTGCCGGTTGACGTCTGCCGGGCTATGGGTGCCGACATCGTCATCGCTATTGACCTGCAGCAATCGGAGTTGCAGGAGCGAACGAAGGACTTTGGCTTCGTGGAGCGGATGGCCGACTGGGTTGGCGTTGGCAATCTTGTGAAATGGGCCACGCGGCGGCCAGACATCTCAAAGAACAAGAAGAACAGTAAGGCGGCGGACATTTATATCCATCCTGTGCTGGCTGACTATGATGCGTCGAGCTTCAAACACGAGAGCGTGGAGGTGATGCTTCAGCTTGGCGAGAATGAGGGTCGCCGCCATTGGGATGAACTCGTAGCGCTGAAGCGCAAACTGTCGCCAGGCATCAAGATTGTGACGAAAGCAGTCAAGAGAGTTGACCACTAAAAATCACCCCCGAGGCCATAAGGCTTCGGGGGTGATTTTGTGTATTGGGATGCGCATGACATGTGCGCATGTATTAGCAAAGAACTATTCTTTACCGAGCAAGAGCTTCATCATCTCGCAGGCAGCCTTGGCCACGGAGGTACCGGGGCCGAAGACGGCAGCTACGCCAGCCTTGTAGAGGAAGTCGTAGTCCTGGGCGGGGATGACACCGCCGGCAATGACCATGATGTCCTCGCGGCCGAGCTTCTTCAGCTCTTCTATGAGCTGCGGGATGAGGGTCTTGTGACCTGCTGCCAAGGAGCTGGCGCCGACGATGTTGACGTCGTTCTCCACAGCCTCGCGGGCTGCCTCGGCGGGCGTCTGGAACAGCGGGCCCATATCAACGTCGAAGCCGCAGTCGGCATAACCGGTGGCAACGACTTTAGCACCGCGGTCGTGACCGTCCTGACCCATCTTGGCAACCATGATACGAGGACGACGGCCCTCCTGCTTTGCGAACTCTTCTGTGAGACGGCAGGCTTCCTCGAAGTCGCTGTCATTCTTGCTTTCTGAACTATACACGCCTGAAATGGTTCTGATTACTGCTTTGTAACGGCCCACGACGGCTTCGCAGGCATCACTGATCTCGCCGAGCGTTGCGCGGTGACCGGCGGCGGTGACGGCGAGGTCGAGGAGGTTGTGCTCCGAACGCTTGCCATCGGCGAACTCCTGCACGCAGGCGGTGATGGCTTCGAGGTCCTTCTTCACCTGCTCGTTGTCGCGCTTGGCACGGAGTTCCTTCAAGGACTCCTCCTGCTGGAGGCGCACAGCGGTGTTGTCAATCTCGAGGATGTCGATGGGATCCTCGTGCTCGAGGCGGTACTTGTTCACGCCGACGATGGTCTGAACGCCGCTGTCGATGCGAGCCTGGGTGCGGGCTGCAGCCTCTTCGATACGCATCTTGGGCAGACCTGTCTCGATGGCCTTGGCCATACCGCCCAGTTTCTCGATTTCCTGGATGTGCTCCCAAGCCTTCAGGTACAGCTCCTGCGTCAGCTTCTCGACATAGTAGGAGCCTGCCCACGGGTCGATGTGCTTGCACACCTGCGTCTCGTTCTGGATGTAAATCTGAGTGTTACGGGCGATACGTGCGCTGAAGTCGGTGGGAAGGGCGATGGCCTCGTCGAGGGCGTTGGTGTGGAGCGACTGTGTGTGACCCAGCACGGCAGCCATAGCCTCGATGCAGGTGCGGCCGACATTGTTGAAGGGATCCTGCTCGGTGAGCGACCAACCGGAAGTCTGGGAGTGGGTGCGCAGAGCCATGGATTTGGGGTTCTTAGCGCCGAAGCTCTTCACGATCTTGGCCCAGAGCAGACGGCCGGCACGCATCTTAGCGATTTCCATGAAGTGGTTGACGCCGATGGCCCAGAAGAAGGAGAGGCGGGGTGCGAAGGCATCCACGTCGATGCCAGCGTTGATACCAGCGCGGAGGTAGTCCATACCGTCGGCCAGCGTGTAGGCCAGCTCGATGTCGGCGGTGGCACCTGCTTCCTGCATGTGGTAGCCTGAGATGGAGATACTGTTGAACTTAGGCATCTTCTGCGAAGTATACTCGAAGATGTCGGCGATGATCTTCATGGAGAAGGCGGGCGGGTAGATGTAGGTGTTGCGCACCATGAACTCCTTGAGGATGTCGTTCTGGATGGTTCCGGCCATCTCCTCGAGCTTGGCCCCCTGTTCCAGACCTGCGTTGATGTAGAAGGCGAGCACGGGGAGCACGCCGCCGTTCATGGTCATGGAGACGGACATCTTGTTCAAGGGGATGCCTGCGAAGAGGACCTTCATGTTCTCGAGTGAGCAGATGCTCACGCCTGCCTTACCTACATCACCTACAACGCGGGCGTTGTCGGGGTCGTAGCCACGATGCGTGGGCAGGTCAAAGGCCACTGAGAGGCCTTTCTGTCCGCTGGCGAGGTTACGACGATAGAAAGCGTTGGACTCTTCGGCGGTGGAGAAGCCGGCATACTGACGGATGGTCCACGGGCGGAAGGGGTACATCATCGAGTACGGGCCGCGGAGGAAGGGAGGAATACCAGCGGCAAAGTCCAGGTGCTCCATGCCTTCGAGGTCTTCCTTCGTATAGACGGGCTGGATGTCTATCTGTTCGGGAGTCTTCCAGTTGGCAGTGATGCCGTTCTCCCGCTGCCAGGCCTGGCCGTTCTTGGCCTCAATCCCGGCAAAAATATCGATGTTGGAAAAATTAGGTCTCATTTTTATTTACGATTTAGCCATTTACGATTTACAATTTATTTACTATGGAACAATTTAATTATTTACGTCTAACCTCCTCGTCGGCCTTCATTCGGGCTTTAGTGGTAGTAATGGTCTTTACAATGATGCTCAAGAGTTCTTTGCTCTCTTGGAAGAGTGGCTGAATACGATTGGCCTCTATCAGCTGACTTCTCATGATGATGTCAAGCCAGTGGTTCGTTTCATCTAATTCTTCTTCTACCATCTTAAGCTTGTTGACGAAGTCTTTGTCGGATTTAGCCAAACAAGCTGCGCGATAGTTGGCAGACGGAGACGTACCTGAGCGCACAATCTGACGAGCAATAGCGTTGCCTGAAATGGTTGGTGGCATAGCATCCACCATTTTAACAATTCTAACAGCAAAGATGGTCAGACGTTCGCGCAAGTCCTCTTTGGTCATGCCCATTGTAAATGATTTAAATTGTACATAAATTGTACATTGTAAATCGTTAAATTGTAAATTAAACGTTTAGTTTCTTATTGAGTTCCTTCAGCGTCTTGAGCTGATCTACGCGGACGTGGATGAAGTTCTCGATGCCGGCAGCCTTGAGGTCCTCAGAGCAGGCAGGAGCACCTGCGATGATGAAGATGGCCTTGGGGTCGGCAGCCTTGAGGGCTTCGAAAGCGGGAACGCCGTAGTCGGCATACTCGTCGTCGCTGGAGCAGAGCACCACGATGTCGGCACCGGCCTTGACAGCAGCCTGCACGCCCTCTTCCACTGTCGGGAAGCCGAGGTTGTCGACTACCTTGTAGCCAGCAGCAGCGAGGAAGTTGCAAGAGAACTGAGCGCGGGCCTGGCGCATGGCGAGGTTGCCGATGGTGAGCATGAAGGCCACGGGCTGCTTGGCAGCCTTCTCGGTGGTGAGGCGCAGGGTCTCGAAGTCCGAGGCGAGGCGGCTGGTCTTCAATGCGGGGATTTCGCTTTCCTCAGCAGCCTCGTGGCAGCAGTGTCCACAAGCAGCAGCCAGGGGCTCCTTGCCTTCGCTCTTCTCGGTGAAGTTGGGGAACTGGTTGGTGCCGAGGAGGAACTCCTTGCGCTTGCCTACGTTGGCGTGGCGTGCAGCATCGGTGTCGTTGATGGCTTTCTGGATGGTGCCGGCCTTGGCGGCAGCGAGGAAACCACCTTCTTCCTCAACAGCGAGGAACAACTTCCAAGCCTGCTGGGCGATGGCTACGGTCAGTTCTTCCACGAAGTAGCTGCCGCCGCTGACGTCCACGAGTTTGTCGAAGTGGCACTCTTCCTTCAGCAGCAGCTGCTGGTTGCGGGCGATGCGCTCGGCGAACTCAGTGGGCTGCTCGTAGGGCACGTCGAAGGGCGTGACCACGATGGAGTCGACGTTGGCGATGGCAGCAGACATCGTCTCGGTCTGCGTGCGCAGCATGTTGACATAGCTGTCGAAGAGTGTGAGGTTGTAGGAACTGGTGGTGGCGTTGACGCGCATCTTGGCAGCCTCCTTATCGGCGGTGTACTGCTTCACGATCTCTGCCCAAAGCATACGGGCAGCACGGAACTTGGCAATCTCCATGAAGTAGACGCCGCTGATGCCGAAGTTGAACTTGATGCGACGGGCAGCCTCCTCAGCGGGAACGCCAGCCTCTACGAGCTCGTCAAGATACTCACCACCCCAAGCAAGGGCGTAGCCAAGCTCTTGATACACAAAAGCACCGGCGTTATTGAGCAGGTCTACGTTGACATTGATGCAACGGTACTGCGGCAACTGAGCCAGTGCTTCTACGAGGGGCTTTGCGAACTGGAGTACGGGAGTGGTGTCCTTGCCCTTCTTCAGCATCTTCGAGATGGGGTCGAAGTTGATGCTGCCTTCGAGCTTCGAGAGGTCGTAGCCCTTCTCTGTGAAGTAAGCCACGAGGGCTTCGGCCAGCTCCACGCAATGACGCTGACAGGTGCAGAAGTTCAGCTCCACAATGTCTGCGTAGATGCCATCGAGCAGGACAGCGAGGTTTTCCTTCGTGCACTGGTCGCCAGGCACGCGGAAGCAGAGGCTGTTGACACCCTTGTTCAAGATGTCCAGCGCCTTAGCGTTTGCAGCCTTGGCGTCGGCTGCATCGATGTTCTGACGGACGAACCACTGGTTGTTGTCCTTCTTGTTGCCCCTGACGTAAGGGAATTCGCCCGGCAGGGCATTGACGGTGGCCAGCTGGTCGACGTCTTCCTTACGGTAGAAGGGTTGCATGGAGAAACCTTCGTTGGTTCGCCATACCATTTTCTTCTCGTAGTCAGCGCCCTTGAGGTCGACCTCAATCTTGTCGCGCCATTCCTGGCGTGTCGGGGCGGTGAAGTCCGCGAAGAGTCTTTCTTTACTATCTGCCATAGAAAGTTTAAGGTTTAAAAGTTGAATGTTTAAGGTTTTTCGTTATAAAAGCGGTCAAAGTTAGTAAAGTTTGCTTGAGCGGCCAAATTTGCAGGCAAAAATCACGTTAAACATATATATTATTGTTTGCGCGCGCGTACTGAAAGGTTTTTTCCGCAAGAAACGATAAAAAAATATCGGTTAAAGACATGCTTTTGCAAAAGATGACTACCTTTGCATTATGGAAAGAAAAGAAGAATTACTGCAAATAGCAATCTCTGCAGCTTTAGAGGCTGGCCGAGATATCATGAACATCTATGATGATCCCAAGGCTGATTTTGGCATAGAGCGTAAGGCCGACAATTCGCCTCTGACACGTGCCGACAAGGCTGCTCATGCGCGCATAATGACGTTTCTTGAGCCCACAGGCATTCCAGTGCTGAGTGAGGAGGGAGCACATCTGCCCTACTCTATCCGCCGTTCGTGGCAACGCCTATGGATAGTTGACCCGCTTGACGGGACAAAGGAGTTCATCAAGCGCAATGGAGAGTTCACGGTGAACATAGCCCTCGCGGAGAACGGCTCGCCAGTCATGGGCGTGATTTATGTGCCGGTGAAGCAACAGCTTTATTACGGCAGCATAGGCGAAGGGGCTTATAAGGAAGAGCTCGGACAAAGAGTGACCTTACCATTGAAGAGCGATACGGAAAGGACCTTTACCGTCGTAGCTTCACGCAGTCACCTCAGCAAAGAGACTGCCGACTACATCGACCTCCTGCGCCGCGACCATCCTGACTTGCAGCTCGCAAGCAGCGGTTCCAGCCTAAAAATCTGCTTGGTGGCAGAAGGCAAAGCCGACGTCTACCCCCGTCATGCCCCCACAATGGAGTGGGACACTGCAGCAGGCGACGCCATAGCCCGTGCTGCCCGACGTGAGGTGGTGGATGCACTCACGGGCGAACCTCTACGCTATAATAAAGAAGACCTGCATAACCCGTGGTTTATCGTGCGCTGAGGAGGAAGCTACAGCGAAGTATCACCACCTTAGCTCAACAAATATCTAAAACTACGGATTATACAGATTTTACGGTTCATGTCCTCTTTCTATCCACAGGACATGAACCGTAAAATCTGTATAATCCGTAGTTTTTTTATCCTTAGCCGAGGAAGCTGAGCAAGATGCCGGCAGCGACGGCTGAACCGATGACACCGGCCACGTTCGGACCCATGGCGTGCATGAGCAGGAAGTTGCGCGGGTCGGCCTTGGCACCCTCGACCTGTGAGACGCGGGCGGCCATGGGCACGGCGCTGACACCGGCGGAGCCAATGAGCGGGTTGATCTTCTCCTTCAGGAACATATTCATGAACTTGGCCAGCAGGACGCCACCTGCGGTACCTACGCCGAAGGCGACGATGCCCACGCAGAGGATCGAGATAGTGCGGAAGTTCAGGAAGGCCTCTGCCGTAGCAGTGGCACCGACGGTTGTTCCGAGGAAGATAACGACGATGTTGTTCAGCTCGTTCTGTGCGGTCTTGGAGAGACGCTCCACAACGCCGCTCTCCTTCATGAGGTTACCCAGCATGAGGCAACCGATGAGCGTTGCAGCACTCGGGAGTATGAGGCTGACAACGATGGCCACGACGATGGGGAAGATAATCTTCTCCTTCTTCGAGACGGAGCGAAGCTGCGACATGCGGATCTTACGCTCCTTCTCGGTGGTCAGGGCACGCATGATGGGCGGCTGGATGACGGGCACGAGGGCCATGTACGAGTAGGCTGCCACGGCAATAGGGCCGAGGAGGTGGGGAGCCAGCTTCGAGGTCAGGAAGATGGCCGTGGGGCCGTCGGCGCCTCCGATGATGCCGATGGAAGCAGCCTCAGCGGGATTGAAGCCGAAGAAGTCCATCTGCGTGACGAGGAACGTGGCAAAGATGCCGAGCTGGGCGGCAGCGCCGAGCAGCAGGCTCTTCGGGTTGGCGATGAGGGGACCGAAGTCCGTCATGGCGCCTACGCCGAGGAAGATAAGGCAGGGATAGACGCCCGCCTTGACGCCGATGTAAAGCACATCGAGCAAACCACCTTCAGCCATCACATGGCGGTAGCTGTGGAAGTAAGGGCTGTCGGGATTCAGGAACTCATCGTTCCACATGGAAGTGTGGAAGAGTCCAGCGTCGGGGATGTTCGAGAGGAGCATACCGAAGGCGATGGGCAGCAGGAGCAGCGGCTCGTACTCCTTCTTGATAGCAAGGTAGAGCAACAGACAGGCGATGCAGATCATCACGGCATTCTTCCATCCTTCGCCGACGAAGAAGCTGGTGAAGCCCATATCGTTCCAGAACTTGGTCATGGCGGTACCGAAAGAAAAGTCCTGGGCAGAGACCAGCGCTGGTATCATCAGCATCACTGCCAACACACCAAAATACTTGAGATATTGTTTCATCGTAATTGTCAATTTGCAATTATGAATTATGAATAGTACCTTTCTCTCAAGCCATCTCCACCAGTGCCTGACCGCTCTGCACCTGATCGCCTACAGCCACCTTGACAGCTGTAACCTTACCTGCGAACTCGGCGGTGATGTTGTTCTCCATCTTCATGGCTTCCATGACGACGACGGTCTCGCCTGCGGCAACGTCCTGACCGACGCTGACGCACACCTGCTTGATGGTGCCGGGCAGGGGAGCCTCAACGCCCTTGCCACCAGCAGCTGCGGGCGCTGCGGGTGCTGCGGGTGCGGGAGCTGCCTTGGGAGCTTGGGCTGCGGCAGGAGCGTTCTCAGCCTGAAAGTCAACGAGGACATCGCCCTGGTTGACGCTGGCGCCAACGCTTGTGCGGACTTTCAGTACGGTGCCGTCGGCCTCGGCCGTGATGGCGTTCTCCATCTTCATGGCTTCCATGGTGATGACCGTGTCGCCCTTCTTCACCTTCTGCCCTTCGCTTACGAGCACCTGCTTGATGGTGCCGGGCAGGGGAGCAGTGACGCTACCTGCGGCGGCAGGAGCGGCAGCGGGAGCTGCGTGTGAGGCAGCAGCTGCTGGAGCTGCAGCTTGATGTACGACAGGCTTGGCAGCGTGGTGTGCCATAGCGGGAACTTCGACGGCGTATGTCTTGCCGTTGAGTGTCACGGACAGGACGCCATTGTCATGCTCAGCAACTTGAGCCTCATAGTCCTTGCCGTCTATTTTAAACTTGAATTCTTTCATTGTTTGGAGTTATTTGAGGTCTTAAGGTTTTGAGGTCTTGAGGGCACATTCCTTCTAAAAGCGAAGCGCCCCGAAAACCTCATAATCTTTTGGCCTAATGAATTATTACAGGTGTCTGTTCAGCTCGGCGTGCCAAGCAGTGTGATTGGTGTGGTGAATGGTGAGGATGCCGCTCTCCTCGTCGTGCTGGTTGCCCATATAGAGGTATATGGCAGTGGCGAGAGCCACTTTCTCAGCATCAGATGCGGAGGCGATATCGGCCTGTTTGGACTTGACGTATTCTGCGCCCGTCAGCACCTTTGGCTTGGCAGCGGCTTCGGCTTTCGCCGCTGTTCCCCTTGCCACAGCGCTGAAGATGTAGAGCACGCCCACCAGCAGGATGAGGATCGCGAAGACCACGCCCACGCTGATGCCTGCCATGCCCCAGGCCAGGCCCCAATCGGTTGATAATAGTATCATAGTGAGTTTGGTTTAGAGTGGAATATTACCGTGCTTCTTAGCAGGATTCGTCATACGCTTGTCGGCCAGCTGGTCCAGAGCGCGGATGATGCGGAAGCGGGTGTTGCGGGGCTCAATCACATCGTCGATGTAGCCGTACTTGGCGGCATTGTAGGGATTGGCAAAGAGTTTGGTGTACTCTGCCTCCTTCTCGGCGATGAACTCCTTGGCAGCCTCGGGACCTTTCTCCTCCTTGATGGCCTTGGCCTCCTTGGCATAGAGCACGGCGGCAGCGCCGGCGGCACCCATGACGGCAATCTCGGCGGAGGGCCAAGCGTAGTTCATGTCGCCACGCAGCTGCTTGCAGCTCATCACGATGTGCGAGCCGCCATAGGACTTACGCAGGGTCACAGTTACCTTTGGCACCGTGCACTCGCCGAAGGCGTAGAGCAGCTTGGCGCCGTGCAGGATGACGGCATTGTACTCCTGGCCTGTACCGGGCAGGAAGCCGGGCACGTCAACGAGCGTGACGATAGGAATATTGAAGGCGTCGCAGAAGCGGACGAAGCGAGCACCCTTGCGCGAGGCGTTGCAGTCGAGCACGCCGGCCAGCTGCTTCGGCTGGTTGGCCACGATGCCCACGCTCTCGCCGTTGAAGCGGGCGAAGCCGACGATGATGTTCTTGGCGTAGTTGGGCTGCACCTCGAAGAACTCGCCATTGTCCACAACGCTGGCGATGACCTCATACATGTCGTAAGGCATGTTAGGGTTGTCGGGGATGATCTCGTTGAGGTAGTCGTCCTTGCGGTCGATGGGGTCGGTGCACTCCACGCGTGGAGTCTTCTCGAGGTTGTTCTGCGGGATATAGCTGAGCAGCTGCTTGATCATGGCCATAGCCTCTTCCTCCGTCTTGGCGGTGAAGTGTGTCACGCCAGACTTGGTGGAGTGGACGCTGGCGCCGCCGAGCTCTTCCTGAGTGACCACCTCGCCCAGCACGGTCTTCACCACGGCAGGGCCTGTGAGGAACATGTAAGAGGTGCCTTCCATCATCAGGGTGAAGTCAGTCAGTGCGGGGCTGTAGACAGCACCACCGGCGCAAGGACCGAAGATACCGCTGATCTGCGGAATAACACCGCTGGCCATGATGTTGCGCTGGAAGATCTCAGAGTAGCCAGCCAGGGCGTTGATACCCTCCTGGATGCGGGCACCGCCCGAGTCGTTGAGGCCGATGACCGGAGCGCCCACCTTCATGGCAGCGTCCATCACCTTGCAGATCTTCAGTGCCATGGTCTCGGAGAGAGAGCCGGCGTTCACTGTGAAGTCCTGGGCGAAGACATAGACCAGGCGACCTGCGATTGTGCCGTAACCGGTCACCACGCCGTCGCCCATGTACTGCTTCTTCTCCATGCCGAAGTTGTGGCAGCGGTGCGTCACGAACATGTCCATTTCCTCGAAGCTTCCTTCGTCCAGCAGCATGGCAATACGCTCGCGGGCGGTGTATTTACCGCGCTCGTGCTGCTTGTCGATAGCTTTCTCGCCTCCGCCCAGGCGGGCTTTGGCCCGGAGCTCAATCAGCTCCTGAATCTTTTCTGTTTGTTTGCTCATTGCAAAAGATTTTATTGAAAATTGGTAAGTGTATTATTAATTAAAGACAATAACAAAAGCCGCGAAACTGGCCTTTAAGGCCAAATATCGCGGCAAAGGTAATAAATAATTGGGGATTAGGACTTAGGGATTAGGGATTTTTTTGCCCAAGAAGCAAATTATTTTTATGGAACATGAATCTCTAATCCAATTCCAGCACCAGCGCCTCGCGTGGGGCGAGGGCGACGTCGGTCGAGAGGTCGAACCGGCGTTCGGTAGGAATGTCGGTGGCCGCGGTGCTGGCGGCAGAGCCTTCCGGCCTTAGCAGTTCGGCAATGCGTGCCACTTCGAGTGTGGCGGGTTGGTCGGTTCCGTTAACCACGGTGATGACGGTGTTGCCTTGCCAGCGGCGGGCTACGACGTACACGCCCTTCCAAGGAATGAACTGCGTTGTAGCGCCGCGGGTGATGGTCTCGTTGCCCTGGCGCCAATGCAGCAAGGCCCTCATCCACTTGAACATCTCCTGCTGTTCGGCTGTTCGCCCGCTCTCGTTGAAAGCATCTTGCACGTCGCCGGGGAAGCCGCCCGGGAAATCGCAACGCACATTGCCGTCGGTCACCTCCTTGGTGCCGTCCATGAGGATTTCCGTTCCATAGTAGATCTGCGGTATGCGGGGAAGCGTGAGAAGCAGAGCGAGCGCCTGCTTCAGCTTTTCCACCTTATAAGGCCCCTGCGCAGTGCCGAGGAAGCGGTCGGTGTCATGATTGTCGACGAAGGCCATGACGTGGGTCGGGTCGGTGTAGAGATAGTCGTAGAGCAGGCTGCCATAGATGCGATTGTAGCCGTCCCACCAAGGATCGGTCTGCTCATTCTTGGCCTTGGCAAGCTTATCGAAGAAGCTGAAGTCCATGACAGTCTTGAGGTAGGAGTTGTAGCCCGTCAGCCGCGAATCCTTCTGCCACGCTGCTGTGTAGGCAGGCTCCGTGACCCATGTCTCGCCAACGACGTTGAAGTTGGGGTATTCCTCATCGAGGCGCTGCATCCAGCGCGCCATGCCAGTGCGGTCGGCGTAGGGATAAGTGTCCATGCGTATGCCGTCGATGCCAGCCGTTTCTATCCACCAGATGCTGTTCTGGATGAGGTAGGTCATCAGGTGTGGATTGCGGTGGTTGAGGTCGGGCATAGTCGCCACGAACCATCCGTCGACGGTCTCGCGCATATCTGCCTCTGAGGCGTATGGGTCGAAGACAGGCGTTATCTTGTAGGAAGTCTGCTGGAACTGCTCTGTCGGGTAGACAGCCCCCGTGCTGTCGCGGCGGTCGTGGCCTTTGAGCCACTCGCTGATGTTGAGCCAGTCCTTGCTCGGCAGGTCGCTGACCCAAGGGTGGTCGAACCCGCAGTGGTTGAAGATCATATCCATGACCACCTTCAAGCCTTTGGCATGAGCCTCATCGATGAGCTGACGGTACTGCTCGTTGGTGCCGAAGCGGGGGTCAACGCGGTAGTAGTCGGTAGTGGCATAGCCATGATAGGTCGAGGCGCCGTTGTCGTCGGGCGAATTGTTCTCGAGGATAGGCGTGAACCAAAGAGCTGTTACGCCCAAGTCGGTGAAGTAGTCGAGGTGGCGGCGCACGCCCTCGAGGTCGCCGCCGTGGCGCAGCGAGGGTTGCGTGCGGTCCTCAACGTAGTTGTTCATGCCTTCGACCTGCGCCGGATGCTCAGGCCCTTGTGCGAAGCGGTCGGGCATAAGCAGGTAGATGACGTCGGCATTCGTGAAGCCTTCGCGCTCGCTGCCGGCCTTTTCGCGCTCTTTGAGCTGATAGCGCACGATGGTCTTGTCGTCGGTGCCTGGCCGGCAGAACGCTATGGGCAGTTCGCCAGCGCTCACACCTTTAAGGTTCAGGTAGACAAGCAGATAGTTAGGCGAGTCGAGGCGCACTACGGAGTCCACTTGGGCGCCGTCGACATAGACTTCGGCATCACGGATGCCCGGGCCGTAGACCATCAGCTGCAGCGACGGGTCCTTCAATCCCACATACCAGTTGGTAGGGTCAATTCTGCTTACCTCCACGGCGCCGTTGCCCTCGCTCTTGAAGACTGCCGGGCGGCTGTTGCAGGCTGCCAGCGTCAGTAGCGAGCATGCAAGTGCAAAAAAGATTTTCGTTTTCATGCTGAGAAAGAAAATGTTTAGTATGGTTTTTCCTGCTGCAAAGTTAAGGCAAAAAAACAGGCCGCCAATGAAAAGAACGGAAAAAGATGCAAGCGCTTGTACAAACGTTTGCACTTACAGCTGAATATGAGCCAGAGGGGTTCGGCCGAAAGGCTTAAGGGTTTCGGGCAAAAGGGTTAAGGGTTATACGAAAAAAGGCCAAGGGTTTCAGGTGTCCCACCATGGTGAGACACCTGAAACCCTTGGCCTGATTTTATGACACATCTGGTCTTACAAAGCTGAGGGGCAGGCCAGTGCGTCCTCTTAACCCTATGCTCAGCGACCGGAGGTGAGGGTCTGGCTCAAGGTCCGCCCGGTCTGCAAGTCCTTAGCCTTGACAATGACTGCCGTGTGGGGCGGTATGCCCAGCTCTAAGCGCTCCTGAGCCGCAGGCCACACGCAAGAGTGGAGCCGCAGACCTGCCTGCGTGAACACATCGACCTGCCATGCCGCGCCGCGTCCACTGCCTGCGAGCACTACGCGTGATCCCTCCACACGGAGGCTCACGGGCATCGTCTCCTCAAGATCAATGCATTTATCCACGATCGGGTCATCGCTGTCGGCCGGTGCATCGGGATAGAACAGGCGCAGGAATGGATAGCCGTCGTTGATGTCATTGTTGCGCCCCCATGTCTCGTCAAAGTCCCAATCAACATAGGTAGCCTTGGCCTTCATCTCTGCAGTCGTCTTTCCGCCTTTGGCCTTCTGGTTGGCGACCAGTTCCTTGTTGTAGTATGTACTGCTGCCATTGGAGCCCGCATCTAAACCTTTATAGCTTTGGTCGGCGCTATAGCAATTGCTAACGACGCAGTTCTTGCTCCCATACATAACGCCATACATGATGTTTGCCAGGCTGCCGGCATGGGTATTGTTTTCGACATTCTCTATAGTTACGAGCGAATAACAATTGCTGATGCGATTGTCCTTTCCCCGTTCTTGACCTACGATGCCTGCCGCGTACACATCCCAATATTTGCTATTCGGGCAGACAATACGTCCTTCGGCAAAACACTTTTCCACCGCGTTGTTCTCTCCCTCAAGGTATCCCACCATCAATCCGGCTATGTCGCCAATCTTGAAATCATCATTAGTGGCATCGCCCGACTGCATGACAATAGCCGAAGCCCTTATGCCAAGGCCGGTGACAGTGCAACCGCTGGCATCAATAGAGCTGAACAGGCCATAGCTGTCTGTCTCCTCGCTGTAAGGCAAAGGTATGTCAAATACACTGATATACATTCCGTATATGATGTGTCCTTGCCCGTTGAACGCCCCCTTAAACCCCTTGATGGGTATCCATGTCGTAGCGTAGGCATTATGCCCCCAGAAGGCCCAATCGGTAGTGTCGTTCAGGAATATATCGTTGTCCAGAACGACGGACTTGCCTTCAAAGTCGTTGGGAACAGTCGTCAAATTACCCTCGTCATCATAGGCTCCGTTTACCATAGCTGCGAATCCACGCAACTGCGCGGCTGTCTTGATATGGAATGTGTTGGCGAATTTATTGTTGAAGGGCGTAAGGTCGATGTCGTGGATGTCGTTCTTTATCCACCTGGCATAGAGCGTAAGGTCTGATGTGGGCTGTTCCATTTCGAAATCGAAGAACTGAGTCAGTTGCTCGTCCTTATACCACCCGGCAAAGATTTGCCCCTCCTTGGTGGGACGTGCGGGCACCACCGCCATGCTTCCGGCCTCCATGTAGCGAGTGGGCAGAGCCGTGCCGCCATTACTTTCAAACTTGACAGCCACCGCGGGTGTGTACGCCCCATTGTCCGCCACCCAAGGATAGTCGCCGCTGCGCATCTGCCAGTAGTTGAGCTGTAGGTCGGGGTCGCCCATATGCTCGGCATTCCATCGGCAGACGGCATCGTTGAGGGTGTTAACGCACTCTGCCGATTGCAGCCACTCAACCGTCCTCCAACTATAGTAGCCGCCTTCACCACCTTCATCATAGTCTTCGCAAACCATAAAGCAGTTCTCCTCCTTTTCAAATGCCATCCCAGGGCTATTCACATTGCTTGTGCCAGTGTAGAGTGCATTGACGATCTGACTGCCATAGCTGGTCAGGCCGTAACCTACGAAAGCGCCCTCGCCGTTCACCTCTGCGCTGCTCATACAGTTCAGCATCAGCACGTATTGACCTTTGTCTGAAGCAAACGAGCCTATGTCTCCTTCCTTGTCACCCACGTGCAAGGCCTCGCCTGAGACGTGGCACTGTATGATATGGGCGCCTTTACCGATATAGCCGGCTAATATGCCTCCGCTGCACGCGTGAACGTATGCATCTGTGACACCGAGGTCACGAATGACGCTGTTGTATCGGTTGCTTATATTGCCGAACAGGCCTTGTTGGGTGCCCAGATTGTCAATATACATATTCTGCACCTCATGGAAACCGCCATCATAGTTGCCTCTGAAATAGTAGCTCCACTTGCTTTTGCAGCGTGGAAGCTCTAAGGTGGTTCCTATGGGCTCAAACTGCGTGGGCATATTCTCTCCCCATTGCTCCATCGGTGCGTTTAATATGATGTCTGCAGTCTGACGCAGATATTCGCCTCTGAAATCATAACCATGATTGGTGAGCCATGCCAAATCCTGCAACTGTTCCTTGTTGCCCACAAGATATGGGTCTTCCTTGGTTCCTGCGCCCGGGAAAAAGACTGAGGCATCCTTAGTGCGGACGCCAGTGGCTCGTGGCAACTGGCCAGGACGATATTCCCACTGGCTTGTGCCCAAAAGCTTGGCCACACGGTTCAACGTATCCACAAAAGCCTGACTTTGCATATAGGCCAGCGTGACTTCATGGGCCGACCACCCCTCCTCTCCGCCTATCGGATTGTTCGTGGAGGGTAAGCCATCGCTGCGCCAATAGCAGTTCACCTCCATGCTTGGTTCTGCAAGCTCATAATTAATGCTGTTTGTATCATCGTTGAATGAGGCATGGAATGTGAATGCGAACCTTTCCCATTGGGTCTTAAGCGGCTGAAGACATGGACTTATGCTACCTGCCGCGAAGCTGTTGACAATGACACCTGTTTGCGGAGTCTCATATGTATGGCCGGCCACAATCCCATTATCACGAACGAACATTACCATCACGGCTGGATAATCCCCTGTGCTGTTGTCCTTATACTCGCCATCAGCATAACAAGACTCAATGCGGCCGGTATTGGTCATACAGAAGCCTGCCACCACGCTTATACCAGTGGCAAAGATAGGCGTGTTGTCGGAGGAGAGCTTGCCGTGAGCCATGCATTCACGTATGATGCCTGAGTTTTTTTCAACGAACCCTGCAGCACTAAGCGAATTCTCTCGTCCGGGGTTATTACCCAACTTGGCCGAGATGTTGGTGCTGCTTTCGCATTGCTCTATCAGGCCATAGTTATTACAGACAAAGCCTGAGCCCACGGCGTGACAGGTGATGTTCACTTCGCCCTCAGCCACGCAGTTGCGGATTACGCCGTCCGCATGGTTGTTCACAGCGATGGGTGCTGCGCGGTATCCCCATGTCGTAACATTGACGCTGCAGTTCTCAATAAGGCCATGGTTGTCGTAGGCAAGGCCGGCCATCTCCGTCCCTTCGCTCGAACTCCTCAAAGTACCTTCCACGTGGCAATTGCGAATGGTACTTCCATTCTGTACGGATGTCACCAACATAGCTTGTGACAAGGCCGACATCATGCCGCCTGACATATTCACGTTCTCTATTGTTCCTCCATCCACTACGCCGAACAGGGCTTTGTAGAAGATGCTCAGGTCAAGCGAAGTTATGTCGCTGTTCCAGGCATAAGGGTCCCAATCCGAGCCCCAGCCTATGCCGCCGGCATAATATATATTGTGAATAGTGTGTCCTCCGCCATCGAACGAGCCACGGAAAGCACAAGTGTCGGTTGTCTGCCAGTCCATGAATATCTGCCCGATGGGCGTCCACATCAGGGTGTCACGGCCTTCTGCGAAGGAGTTGAGGTATATGTCCTGTGTGAGACGGAAATGCTTGCCGGCAAAGTCCTGACGGTCAACATTGACCATCTCGGCCAATCCAGCCAACTGCTCTGGTGTGGAAATAAGGAATGGATTGGCTTGTGAGCCATTGCCCGAGAGCTGTTTGTCGGCCGTCCCGTCCCATATGTGCTGAGCCTGTGCTTGCCCGACCAGGATGATGGCGAGCGCAATTAAGATTCGTTTCATACTTTCATGAATTATCGTTTAACATTAATATATCCTTTGGCAATCCCCTCCTTGACGAGCTGCGCCATGTTCGTGACGGCCAGCTTGCGCATGATGCGTTTGCGATGAAATTCAATTGTGTTAGCCGACACGAACAGGCGCTCGGCAATATCCTTCGTCTGTAGCCCTTCAGCTATGAGGCGCAGGATATCTATCTCGCGTTCCGATAGCGTCTGGTGGCGCTCCATCTCCTCGCAACATTCGCGGAAATGGCTGCTGAAATAGGTGCCCCCGTCGAGCACGCTGGCTATGGCCTGCTGCATCTCGCCCGGGTCGTCATTTTTCATCACTATAGCATTAGCCCCGCTGCTTACCATCTTATGCAGCGTCCACAGCTCGTCGTGGATGGTGTGGAAGATGAAAGCGCTGTCGGGCGAGAGCGTCTGAAGGCTCTTTAAAAGTTCTATGCCCGTCATGTCGGGCAACTCTACATCTATGATGTATAAGTCATAAGGATGCGCCACTGTGAGTTCCATGGCTTGCTTCGCCGTGGCTGTGCAGTCGATGGTGCCGAGGGCAGGGTTTGCTGCCATGAGGGTTTTTAGTCCTATGGCTACTATTTCATGGTCTTCGATGATGAGCAGGTTTGCCTTTTCTGTTTGTTCCATTCTTGAGTTTTATGTTGATTTGTCGTCTGCAAACATAGATAAAAAAGACAAAAAAACCTTTCCCTCACGAAAAAAAATGTAAGGAAAAGACAAAAACTACGGAATGCCGTAGTCCGAATGATAATAAAAGAGAGGCATCAGCGGCTCGCGACGTGAAGCGCGAAAGAGGTTGTCGTCTGCTCGGTAGTGAGCGTGGCGCCGATGCTCTCTGCACGCTCGCGCAGCGACTGAAGCCCTATGCCCCGGCCGTCGCCCTCAACGACTTGTCCCTCTGAGACGAAGTCCATAGCGAGTTTATCACCGCAAAGCGTCAGCGATGCCTCGACGCTGGTAGAGGGTTGATGCACTATGATATTGCCTATGGTCTCCTGGGCAATGCGGTAGAACTGGTATGCCGTGGCTGCGGGAATGCGGTCCCAGCCTTCGCCCACACAGCGTAAACTTACGGCCGGCTGTTCTATGTGCGAGAGGTAGTAGCCGAGAGCATCGTTGAGGGTCACGCCTTCGGTGAACTGTGGCGGCATGAGCTCGTGGGAGAGTTGTCGCAGCTGTGTGCGCAGGGCGGATATCTGGTGGGTGACGTCGTCGACGTCGGGCTCTTCGCGCCTGAGTTGCATGCCTATGGCGAGGAGTTCGTTGCAGGCACCGTCATGTAGCTCGCGGGCGAAGCGTACGCGCTCCTGTTCGACGCCCTCAAAGTATTTGCGCGTCTCGCGCATCTCGGCCTGACTGCGACGCTGGCGCGCCCAGAGGATGAGCAGAGCCATGGCTGTTGCAGCCATGAGGAGCAGTGCAGCGAGGAGTATGGCTGCTTTCTGCGTCTGCGCCTGCTTCTGTCCGAGTCGGCTCAACTGCAGCTCTTTCTCCATGACGCGTATGTTTGTAGCGAGACGGTCAAGCTTGTCGTTGTTCTCACGGCTTTTCACGGAATCGCTGAGCGCTGAGGACTCAGCCTGCAGGCGATAGGCGTCTCGATAGTCGCCAAGACCGGCCAGACAGCGGCTCTTAAAGTTGAGCAGGCGGTGGAGCGGTATCACCTGTTGCTGCTTCATAAGCTCTTCAAGGCGCCCGATGGTCTGCAGGGCTTCTGGGTAAAGGCCCTGCTCGGTCTGAATAATCATCTTCGATTCGAGGATACCGGCGGCAGCGGTGCCGGCCTGCGGCATACCCGCAGCTATGGCTTCGCCGCGGCTGAGGACGTCGGCCGCAGCCTGCCACTGGCGCGCATCGATCAGCGACTTCAGCAGATAGTTTATCGTCTTGAGCTTGAGGGCTGTGCTGTTTGTGGCCTCTGCTTGCTCTAAGGTGCTGGTGAGGAGCTTTATTGCCTCCTTCGGCCGCTTGCTGAGCTGAAGGGCAACGCCTTTGTTGGCCAGCGCTGAAAGGCGCTCCACCTCGTCGCCAGCGCGTGCGGCACCCGCGGCGGCGCTGTCGGCATAGCTGATGCCTTCGGCGTAGCGCCCCATCTCGGTGTAGAGCACCGAGAGGTTGTTTGCCAGGTAGGCCTGGCTGCCGGCGTCGTCAGCGCTCATGGCACGCTCGAGTCCTTGATGGTAAAGGATAGCAGCAGAATCGTTGTTGCCGAGGCGGCGGTAGGCTATGCCGGTGTTTCCGCACATGATGGCGTAGTCCTCGTCGCTGCCGTAGAGGCGCATGAGCGGCAGCGCCTTGCCGCCCCACTCTACGCACGCGCGCATGTCGCCCGTAATATTATATGTGGCCGACAGTTCGGCATAGTACTGAGCCAGCAGGGCATCGGAGGCCGACGGACAGGCAGCGAGCCCGCGTTGCAGGCACGCTATGGCAGAGTCGGGTCGGTCCACAATATTATAGCAGCGGGACATGGTCAGCAAGACTTCGGCCTTGCCATCGGGCAAGCTCAGACTGTCGGCGAGAGCGTAGGCCAGCTCAAGCAAGACCCATGCGGAGTCGATCTCCTCAGCCTCAAGCATCTGTTCGGATTCGGAGATGAGGCTATCTAAGCGCTGGCGGCCGGCGCCGAGGTTGTGGCAGGCAGCCACTAAGAGTGCAGCCATCGCTGCGGCCAATAGTTTCTTTAACATAGTATTAAACTTATTCTTGCGAAGTAATAAAAAAAGGCTTAAGGGCTTTGTCTGAAGCCCCTAAGCCTCTATTTTGAGTCTCATTCATTCAATGCAGTGACACTAACTATTGGCTGCCCGTCACGGCCATCCTCGCGACGCCAGGTGATGATGACGGTGCGACTCTCGGCGGGGAGGAGGTTGAAGTAGTTGTCAGTGTAGTCGGCTGGCAGAATCTGCTCGCCGTCGGCGCCGAGGAGGTTGAGGCGGATGAAGGGGGCAAGGGCCTTGCCGCGGTTCGTCAGCGTGACAGTGGCTGAACAGAGGTCTCCGCCGAGGTCGAGGGTGGTCTTCGTCTCCACATTGGCCTTGGGCAGGTTGAGCAGGGGCGCGAGCGAGAGGCTGTCGGCGTCGTTGCCCACGTAGTAGTCGTTCTCGGATACGAGGTGCTTCCCCTCGCGCAGCTCCAGACGCAGCAGGGCGCAGTCGGTCTGGCGGGCCTTGGCGCTGAGGGCGAAGAGGGGCACGGTGGTATCGTCCCCCGCCGTGAGGCGCTGACTCTGGCTCCAGAGGCGGCGGCCGCGCAGGTCGTAGACGGTGGCGGTGGCGGTGAGTTTGGCGCGGTCGCCTGCGAAAGCGTTGACGACTTCGACGCGGTCAGTCAGTGCGTTGAGCTGTATGTGCAGAGGCTCGCAACCTTTCTTCATGCCGAAGAAGGCAGCGGTGGGTTCGAAGTAGTAGTCGTAGGTCTGCCATACCATCGACGGCCAGCAAGGGTGGCTCATCCAGATGAGCAGTCCGGCGCGGCTGACGCTTGTGGCCTCGAACATCGAGCGGTAGCCGTTGTAGTTGACAACCTGCGCACGGGCTGTGAATTCCTTAGCGCTGCGCGAAGGTCCGAAGGCGCGGCCGACAAGGCCATTGAACTCGCTGGCGCGCTGGGCTCCGTTGAGGGTGTAGTCGTGTTGTCCCCACTGCTTGCTCTGCGGCCACAAGGCTTCGGGGCTCAGCGTGCGGGCGAGGTTCTCGTAGTTCATGACGTTGGGCAGTCCGCGCTCGGTGTGAATCTTACCGCTTTGGCGCTCGAAATAGACGCGCGCCGGCTGGGCACAATAGGGGCCGTGGCCCGTGACGCAGTCGTCGGCAGAGCTGGGAATATAGCCCATGCCAGGCGTTAGGGTGGCTACAAAATGGCGCAGCGAGCGGTCGATGGTGGCTGGCGGGTAGCCTTCGTTGCGGCCGCAGAAGATGCCAAGGCTGGCATGGCTGCGTATACGCCTGACGTAGTCGTAGGCATTGCCGAGAAAGAGGGTCTCGTCGTAAGGGTCGGGACCGTCGCAAGGATTGGCGAGCCAGAAGTCCTGCCACACCATGACGCCGAGGCTGTCGCAGGCACGATAGAAATCGTCGTCGCCTGTCATGCCCACCCAGTTGCGGATCATTGTGGCGTGCATGTAACGGTGGAAGCTTACGGCTGCATCGTACTCGCGGCGACGGTAGCACAGGTTGTGCTCGTCCATGCCCCAATTACCGCCAAGGGGCACGAAGCGGCGACCGTTAACGTATATGAGCAGGCTGTCGCCAAGGCCCTCGTAGGTCATCTCGCGCAGGCCGGCTTTGTAGTTTAAAATTGAAAATTTAAAATTTAAAATTGAAGATTCTTTCTCGAGCATCGAGAGGCGCGTGGCGGGCTTGAGGCTGAAGCCGGCCTCGTGGAGCGCGGGTTCTCCGTAGCCGTTGGGCCACCACAGGGGAAGGCGCACATCGGCCAGCTGCGGATAGTCTTCAGGAGAGAACGTGAATTCCTGCTCCGAGAGGGCGGGTAGTTGGATGTCGCGTTCAAACTCAACATCGCCTATCCAACCGCAGAGGCGGGCAAGAACGGGCTGGGCACTGTTGTTGCGAACAAAGACTGACGGCGTCACCTCCACTTTCTGTCCTACGCGGGTCTTTACGTAGGGGTCGGAGAGCGTCAGGGCGCCCTCTCGCGTGAGGTAGACCTCATTCCAGATGCCGACATTGCGGCCGCGCACGGTTGTTATCCAGTCCCAGCCTATGGTGGCGTGGAAGGTGGGGTTGTCGGCTCCGAGAATGCCGCCGTTGAACTGCGTCGTGTTGGCATCTTTTTCCTTTACGACGCCAAAGTGTTCGTTGCAGACGACTTCCACGGCCAGCACGTTGTCGCCTTCGCGCAGTAGCCCCGTAACGTCGAAGCGCCCTCGGCGGAAGGCTCCTTCTACGGTGCCGAGGAAGCTGCCGTTGAGCCATACACGTGCTTTCCAGTTTATGCCGTCGAAGTTGAGGAAAGCCCTTTCTCCATTATCTTCGGGCTTCCATTCGAAAACGTCGCGGTACCAGAAGTTGCTTCGGAAGAACGATTCAGAAATCTGGTCGACCCAATCGGCATAGTTGGGATTGGGAACCGCACCTGCATTGACATAGGACATCAGCACCGTGCCTGGCACCGTAGCCCAAAGCCACGAAGCGTCGTCGAAGCCATCGGTGGCTATCTCTGCGCCCGAGGCCTTGACCTCAGAACTGCGCTTCAGCTTCCAATGGCCTCCACTCAGTTCGTAGCGGTTGCCTTCCCAGCCTTTTACGGGCTGAGGCACCAAACGCTGCGACTGCCGTCCCCAGACCTCCACCTCGCGCAGAGCGTAGAATCCAGCCTCGGAAGGCTCTTCCATGACGATGGTCACCGAGGAGCCGTCGGTGGCAACATCGTAGTGCCAACGACGAGGTTCCTCATGCCAATACGGCACGACCTTCTCCACCGTAGAAGGAGCGCCCAGGTCGATGCGCAGCCACTGCAAGCCGCCACCGTCGCTCATCCACATGCTGGCGAACTCTTGCGAGGGCTGAGCCCACACCTCCTGCCCTACGTCGTCGAGGAAATGCAGATCGTTGACGACCCAGTAAGCCGCACCTGGCATGTCAACCACCAGGCGCAAATGCTGGAACACGACGGAACGGTCAAAGCGGATAGTCTGCTCCAGCGTGCGCGCCGGCAGGTAGTCTGTAGCGGTCTGCTTGTTGGGGTCGGAACTTACCTTGTAGTCCATAGCATTGCCTGGAAGGCCGCGGCCTTTGAGCTGCCCTACCGTGGTCCACGACACGCCGTCGTCAGAGGCTTGGACGGCTATCGTGTAGCCTTCCGTAGCCTTGTCCTCACGGTAGGCCACACGCCCGTCCAGCCGAAGGGCACGCGCCGCCAGACGCTGATCGCCGCCCCAGTCATAGCGCAGCCAGGTGTGCTCGCCCAAAAGAACTTGGTTGGAGAACGGGCCTCCGTCGATAGCCCACTCTGCCTCGCGCTTAGGCAGGCGCCCCTCTGGCGTGCTGGCCACGAGGATTGCAGGCTCGCAAGAGTCGATGATGCCGTCGGTGGCGAGATGTGCACAGAGGTTATAGTCGACCGACGATGAAGCCAAGGCCTGACGATGCAAAGCCAGGTTGACAAGTGGCGCATTACCAGCCTCAGCCTTTTCAAAACGAGGTCCGAAAAACTCCGACTGCCGACCAGGATACTGGCCAATGCCACGGGTAAAAGAAAAGCCTGTCTGAGCCGAAGCGGTGAAGCTGGCGGACAAGGCTAAGATAAGAGCGATTGCGGAAAACGGCGTGCGCATATCTGTAGGTTTTAAAGTCTGGTTAAGGTGGTTATTCGTTGCAAAAATAGACATTTCGATAAAACGGACAAAGAAAAATCAAATAAAAACGAGGCAGAACGCTTTTTTTACCTATCTTTGCTCCGAAATCAATGGACAAACTTACACATTAATTATTTATAATATACATAATGAACAAGACTAACCCGACTGCCACGTGCAAAAGGCTCCTCTATATCAGCTTTTGCCTTTTGTCGGGCCTCAGTGTTTCCGCCCAGGACGAGGCTCCTGCGCCCATCGCGCCCCTGCCCACCAAGCATCAAGTGGCGTGGCAACAGATGGAGACGTACGCCTTCATTCATTTCGGGCCAAATACGTTCCAAGACCGTGAGTGGGGCTATGGCGATGCGCCGCTCGACTGCTTTAACCCCACGAAGCTCGACTGCGAGCAGTGGGCCCGCACGCTCAAGGCTGCAGGCATGAATGGCGTCATCATCACTGCCAAGCACCACGATGGATTCTGCCTCTGGCCATCTAAATATACCGACTACTGTGTGCGCAACACCCCCTGGTATGCAAGCCGAACGGCTCGGGCCGGAGCGTCTGGGGGAGAAGAGGGAATGATGAAGGGCGACATCGTGGGCGAACTGGCGGCGGCCTGCAAGAAATACGGACTGAAGATGGGTGTCTATCTCTCGCCCTGGGACCGCCATCAGGCTTTCTACGGCACACCTCTCTACGTGGAATACTTCTATGCCCAGCTTGAAGAACTGATGACACGGTATGGCGAGCTCTTCGAGGTGTGGTTCGACGGCGCAAACGGTGGCGACGGCTACTATGGCGGGGCTCGCGAGCAGCGCGAGATTGACCGCCGCACTTACTACGACTTCCCACGCGCCCACAGGATGGTCTTCAAGCATCAGCCGCAGGCCATCATCTTCAGCGACGGCGGCCCCGGCTGCCGCTGGGTGGGCAACGAGAAGGGCTATGCCTTCCCCACCAACTGGTCGTTTCTCCGCATCAACGATGTATATCCTGGTTACGCACATTTCGAGGAGCTGCAGAGCGGACATGCCGACGGCGACACATGGGTGGCCTCGGAGTGCGACGTCTCGATTCGCCCTGGATGGTTCTACCACGAGAGCGAGGACGACCGCGTGAAGACGCCCGAGTACCTCACCGACCTGTACTACCGCAGCGTGGGCCACAACGGCACGCTCCTACTGAACTTCCCCGTAGACCGCGACGGCCTCATCCATCCCAACGACTCCATGAACGCCGTAGCCTTCCACCAGCGTATACAAGCTGAGCTGAAGGAAAACCTTCTGGCCAAGGGCGCCACCGTCAGTGCCTCCGACACCCGCGGCAATGCCTTCTCCACCAAGGCGCTCACCGACGACAACTATGACACCTATTGGGCCACTCACGACGGTATCACGTCAGCCACGCTGACCTTCACCTTCAAGCGTGCCACTCTTGTCAACCGTCTTGCGCTGCAAGAGTACATCCCGCTCGGCCAGCGCGTCAAGGCGTTCACCGTAGAATACCTCGACGGCAAGCAGTGGCAACCCTTAGATGTGGGCGAAGAGACTACCACTATTGGTTACAAACGCCTGCTACGTTTCCACACGATTTCCACTAAGGCGATACGCGTAAGCATCACTGAAGCCCGAGGCCCGCTCTGCCTCAACGCCGTCGGAGCCTATTATGCCGCAGGCGCCGAGGCCACATACAAAGCTGACACTCGCAATTATGACCAACAAAAGCTGCTACGATGAACAGCACCTCTATCCTATCACGCGCCTTCTGCCTCACCGCGGCCATCTCGTCGGTTGCGACTCTGTCGCTACCTCTACATGCATCTGCCGCCATATCGCCTAATCCTAAAGAGGACCTTCCATACAAAAATGCCACGCTGCCCATCGAGGAGCGCGTGACCGACCTCATTGGCCGAATGACTCTCGAAGAGAAGGTGGGACAGCTGCGCTGCACGATGGCGTGGAACTATTACGAGATTAAAGATGAAGGAGCGAAGATCAGGGACAGAGCTGCTGTCGTGCCATCGGAATCGTTCAAGAAGGATATCAACGAGGAACATATCGGTATGCTCTGGGCTACCTTCCGTGCCGACCCTTGGACGCAGAAGTCACTCGCCAACGGACTCACCCCGACGCTGGCAGCCAAGGCCGCCAACGCCCTGCAGCGCTACGCTGTCGACAGTACCCGCTTAGGCATCCCCCTCTTCCTTGCCGAGGAGGCTCCTCATGGTCACATGGCCATTGGCACCACGGTTTTCCCCACAGGGCTGGGCATGGCAGCGACGTGGCGACCTGACATTGCCCGGAAAGCAGGCGAGGTGATCGGGCAGGAGGTTCGCCTGCAAGGCGGACACATCAGCTACGGCCCTGTGCTCGACCTGGCCCGCGATCCGCGCTGGTCGCGCGTCGAGGAGACGATGGGCGAAGATCCCTGCCTGACGGCGCAGATCGGAGCAGCACTCATCCAAGGCCTCGGCGCCGGCGACCTCAGCAAACCTTACAGCACTATAGCCACCCTTAAGCACTTCATAGCCTATGGCACCAGCGACGGCGGACAAAATGGAGGCCACTCCTCCATTGGTCTGCGAGCCCTCCACGAGGATTACCTGCCTCCTTTCCGTGCTGCCATCAATGCCGGAGCCCTCTCCGTGATGACCTCATACAACGCCATCGACGGCATACCCACTACGGCCGACCGCTCACTGCTGACAGACCTTCTTCGCACTGCCTGGCACTTCGACGGCTTTGTCGTCAGCGACCTTTTCAGCATCGACGGCCTTGCCGGCACACATCGCGTTGCAGCCTCGCGCCGCGAAGCCGCTAAGTTGGCTCTGGACGCTGGCGTCGACGTCGACCTCGGAGCGCAGGCCTACCGGCAACTTATCGAAGCAGTACGCGATGGTGAAGTCGAGGAATCGGCCGTAGACAGCGCAGTGGCCCGTGTGCTGAGGCTTAAGTTCGCCATGGGTCTTTTCGAGAATCCCTACGTGCAGCCAAAAGCTGCTGTCGCCGTAGGCTCTACAGCCAACCGCCAAGCTTCCCTCGAAGCTGCCCGAGCTTCAATAACGTTGCTGAAAAATGAAGCCTCCCTCCCCGCTCTTCCCCTCTCCAAAGACCTCCGAGTCTTCGTCTGCGGCCCCAATGCCGACAATGTCTACAACCTGCTTGGCGACTACACTGCGCCTCAGGCCGACGACGCCGTCACTACCATACTCGAAGGCATACGCGCCAAGCTGCCGGCCGGACAAGTGGAATATGTCAAGGGCTGTGCCGTTCGCGATACCACCGAGAGCAATATCGCTGCAGCTGTGGAGGCTGCAAAGAGGGCCGACGTGGTTGTATGCTGCGTTGGCGGTTCCAGCGCGCGCGACTTCCGCACCAGCTACGAGGCTTCGGGAGCTGCGGCAGTCAACGGAACAACCGTCAGTGATATGGAAGCCGGCGAGGGCTTCGACCGCACAACCCTCGACCTCCTCGGCCGCCAGCAAGAGCTGCTCGAGGCATTGCGCCCCGTGGCTAAGCGCCTCATCGTCGTCTACATCGAAGGGCGTCCACTCGACAAACGCTGGGCTGCCAAGCACGCCGACGCCCTCCTCACGGCCTACTATCCTGGAGGCGAAGGCGGCACAGCCATAGCCGACGTACTCTTCGGCGACTACAACCCCGCCGGCCGCCTGCCCTTCAGCGTGCCGCGCCACGTGGGCCAGCTGCCAGTCTACTACAGCCATAAAGTCCCCGCCCCTCACAACTATGTCGAGATGAGCGCCCAGCCTCTCTATCCTTTCGGCTACGGACTGAGCTACACCACCTTCGCCTACTCCGCCCCCCGGGTCGACACGCTTACCGAAGGTCGCTACAATGTGAGCTTCGACGTAGAGAACACAGGCGAACTCGACGGCGAGGAAGTGGCGCAACTCTACGTGCAGCACACTAAGTCCTCAGTAGTGCAAGCTCCACTGGCGCTCAAGGCCTTCGCCCGTGTAGCCGTGCCTAAGGGCGAGCGACGCCGCGTGGAACTCACCCTCACGCCCGACGACCTCTCCATCGTCGGCCGTCAGTTGCAGCGCCGCCTCGAGCCCTACCCCATCCGCCTCCTCATCGGCAGCTCATCCACCGACATCCGTCTGCAAATGGTACTTGTACCACAGATTGCACAGAATTAACAGATTTCACCCGGCACCTGCGTCGCGTGCCGCACAATTAGTGTAATCACAGATAAAAGATTAGAAAGCATCAGGAGATGCAATCCGCGGAATCTGTGTAATCTGTGGTAAAAAAAACATACGAAAGTTGAATAATAGAATTCTAAGCTTTGATTAACTATACAAAAAAGGAAGAACGCATTAACATCTGGTCGCACGCGGCTGGCATCGCCCTCGGCATCGTCGTGGGCGTGGGCTTCCTCGTGTGGTGTCATCGCGCGGGCGACGGCTGGGCCACAGCCTCCGTCTCGCTCTACCTTGCAGGTATGCTCGGCTCCTACGTAGCCTCCACCGTCTACCACGCCCTGCCGCAGAGTTGGCATGCCCGCGAGGTGCTACGCCGCTTCGACCATGCCGCCATCTACTGGCACATCGCCGGCAGCTACAGCCCCATCACCCTGATTGCCATGCGCGACGCAGGCTTCTGGGGATGGGGCTTGTTTTGTTTCGTGTGGCTCTGCGCCATTGCCGGCACGGTGATGAGCTTCACCAATCTGAAAGAGCACAGCTACGTGGAAACCGCCTGCTACGTGCTGATGGGTCTCTCGGTGCTCGTGGCCTTCAAGCCGCTGATGGCTTGCGTCAGTTCTGCCGCCGTCGTGTGGCTCATCGCAGAAGGCGTGATGTACATCACCGGCGCCGTCTTCTACGCCATAGGCCCCAACCGCCCCTACGCCCACAGCGCCTTCCACTTCTTCGTCCTGGCCGGCAGCCTCTGCCACATCATCTGCGTCTGGGACGTCCTTATGCAGTACCTGTAACCGTCTCATTCGGCAGCATACTGCCAACTCATGCGGCAGCATCTGCCAACACAAACGGCCGAAAGCGCCAACTCATTTGGTCGTATCCGCCTGCACGACCGGTCTCATCCGCCGATACGCCCGCACGTGTGAGGTGTCCCACCATGGTGATCCACCCGAAACCCTTAAGACATTTCGCCAAAAGTCATAAGGCAATTCACCAAAAGTTATAAGACTTTTTGGC
>JAFUFW010000002.1 GCA_017469685.1 Bacteroidaceae bacterium
AACACCGTCCCTCTTCGAGGTGGCCCTGAGCGGCCGCGAGTGTATTCTTGCCTCCGTCGGCCATGTGCTCAATGGCGTGCTGCGAGTTGCCCCATCCGCCGAGGTTCCACCAGATGAGGTTCTCGTCGTCCTCGGCGCCGAAGACGATGATGAAGCCCTCGTTGCCCTCCAAACGGCGTGCTTGGACGCGGACGGTGTAGTCGTCGGGGAGAGTCGTGGTATTGAGGATGACGGAGCCTTCAGCCCTCTGGCTTTGCTGGGCAAGCACGCCATCGCCAAACGCCCACTGGCTCTGCGTGCGGCGGCGTCCGTCGGTCGCGCCGCCGAAGCGTTTCCAAGAGCCTTTGTCTGTGGTCAGCTGGTCCTTGAGGATTACCTTCTCACCGCCATCTGTGACCTCCAAGTTGCGGAACTCGGCCTTGGTGCCCCACGTGGTGAAACCTATGTGATGACCTATGGTCGGGGGCAAAGTGTTAGCCTTAACACTCACGGGTACTACGCGCGTACCTATATTATTTGCCATCATCTTCTGCACATGATATGAGGGTGTGCCGAAACTTTCCGAGGCGTTGAAGCGGATCATGTCAGGGCGCCAGGCAGGATTGTGCTCGTTGACGAAGATGGGAGCATAGCTGCCCATGATGACGATGTCGGAGTTGCGCTCCAGACCCTGCATGTAGATGGCCTCGCCCAGCGCGGCCGTGAGGTGCCCATTGACGCCATAGCCCTGCGTTACGGCATATTCGCCGATGTAGATCTTCGGGCCGTTGCGGTCGTAGCTGTCATATTTTGTGAAGTTCTTCTCAAACCACGATGGCGAGCGATAGTAGTGCTCGTCGAGGATGTCGACGGGGTGATGGCTGCGCCAGGAGGGCTCATCTGTGCCCCACGACTCAACGTTTCCGATGACCTGCACCTCTGGGTACTTCGCTTTGATGGCCTTGTAGAATTGGATATAGCGGTCGAAGTAGTGGTCGCTCTGGTCGCGGTTCGAGTCGAAATAGAAGTTGGCATTCTCGTTGCCCACTTCAAGCAGGCGCAGCCCGAAGGGCTCTGGGTGGCCGTTCTTAGCGCGCTCGGCACCCCACTTCGTAGTCTTGGCGTCGCCGTTGGCATACTCGATGGCGTCGAGCGCCTCCTGGATGTACTCCTCTATCTGGTCGTAAGGCTGCAGCCAGCCGTGGCCTATGCCCACGTTGACTACGAACAAAGGTTCAGCGCCCAGGTCCTCAGCCAGTTGCAGCATCTCGTGGTAGCCGAAGCCGTCGGTGATGTTGTAGCCCCAGTTCACGCTCAGATGGCCTGGCCTCTGCTCAATGGGGCCTATGGTGTTCTTCCATTCGAAGCGGTTGTGCAGGTTATTCTTCGGCGTCGTCTGGCCTTCGACATAGCATCCGCCAGGGAAACGCATGAACTTCGGGTGCAAATCTTCCAGCAGCTCGGCAAGGTCTATGCGGCAACCGTTGGGGCGCCCCTTGTAAGTGGGCGGAAAGAACGAAACGACATCCAAGGTCAGCGTGCCGGGAGCGCTGAACGTCAAGGCCATAGAGCCCTCTGCATCGCTGCCCGTGGCCAGCACGGTGATGTCCTTGAGCTGAGTCCATTTACCCGCTTTCAGCTTCAGTGGCACAGATGTCTGCCCAAGGTTGCGGCCGTCGCGGCTGAGGAGCTGCACGGTAACCTCTCCCTTGTAAGCCGTCTCAGCCTTTATCCAGGCAGAGAAGGTGTAGGTCGTCTGCTGGCGGAAAGCCATGCCCCAGTAGCCCTCGTTCTGCACGCCGTCGCCAGAGGCCTTGATGTCGAGGCGCAGGGCGTGAGCCTGGCGGGCGTTGAGCATACCGTCGGTCACGAGCGAAGCCTTGGCGCCAGCGATTTCTGTCCAGTGGGCCGGCGCCCGGTCATCATCCTCAAACGAGCGGTTCTGCACAAGCTCGGCGTAGAGTCCGCCGTCGCCTGCATGGTTGATTTCCTCGAAGAAAATACCGTAGAGCGTAGGACTGACGGCAGCACCGGGGTGCCCTGCATCAACGCTAACCACTACTTGGGCACTGGCAGCTGCAGTCGAGAGCGCCGCCGAGGCGAGAATGGTGCGAAAAAGATTAGATAATGCCATAAGATTATGAATTAATTAGTGTGTTTTTTACATCACGCCTACAAAAGTAGCCTAAAGAAACAAAACGACAAATAAAATTTACAAAAATCTTGCTGCACTACTCAAAAATGAGTACATTTGCTCGCTCTAAAGCACATTATTAATGTCAGACACACATCTACAGACAAGCGATAACAGCAGCACGACTGAGGAACTGGCACGACAATGGTGGCTCCAGCGGTTCGGAGAGGCTATCCCTGAGGACGTCAAGACTTGGCTGCGCACCATCGTGCGCCGGGAGGTGAGCCGTGCCCGGATTGAGGCCCAGCGCCTCGACGACATTGCGCTGCAACGCCTCCACGACAGCCGCCGCCTCGCTCAGACCAAGCTCATCAACGTCGAAGCCTCTATAGACTCACTTCGCAAGCAGAATGAGCAGCTCACACGCTTCGTCGGCATCAACACGGAACTCAACGAGCAGAAGGCCCGACTCTACGAGGCCAACAAGCAGCAGGCTGCTTACCTCACAGAGCAACGCCAGTTGGAGCGATTCGAGGAGTTCGAGTCGATCAACGGTGTGTTCCAGCGCATCTATGTGCTCCAAAAGACCATCGACGAGGCCCGCAAAGCCATAAGCCAAATGGCGATAGGCCTCGACGACGCCAACCGAAGGAATATCGAGGCCGAGAAGCGAGTCGTGATGGAAGAAGCCAAGATGCGCGAGGCCGAGGAGGCAACCGCACAGGCTGCATTCACCATGGCCCAGGCTGAGCGCTTGGTGGCCCAGAACGAATGTGCCGAAGAGGAGCACCGCCTCAATGATCAAGACCTGCAGCAGCTGCAAGAACGGCTCGACATGCTGCAGAAAGAACTGCAGGAGAACATCAACGACGCCGGCGCCATCGAGAAGGCCACTGCCGAGCTGCAACTACGCAGGCAAGCACTCGAACCACACCGGGCAATGATTGACCAGGTGAGCGGAGTCAAGGCACTGCTCGACCAGCTCAACCACACCAACGAACTGCGCCAGACGCTCACCAACCAACTGCACCACGCCACCGAGCAGCAGAATGAGCGCAACGAGCACCTCGGCCGACTCTTCTACGAAAACCAAGGGCTGCTGACCGAGATCAACAAGAAAAAGGAGGAAGCCGACGGCCACCGGCGCAACATCGCCGGCCAGGACAGCTATACAATGCAGCGCCGCGCACTCGAGCTGCGAAGCCGAAAGCTGATGCTCGAGACGGGACTCTCGCTATGGAAAAGCATAGCTCAGGGCTACAACCTCATCGAAGCGAAGGCTCAGCAGATAACTCAGCTGCGCCTGCGCATAGAGCAACTGAACAAAAACATAGACACTCTCTCAGAGCAGGTCAGCCGCGACGAGCACCTGCTCGAGCAAAAAAGATACCACCTTACGCTCTCGAAGAGCCAGAATGTCATTGAGCTACGATCCGACCTTGAGGAAGGCACGCCCTGCACCGTGTGCGGAGCTACCCACCACCCCTGGCAAGGTGAAGGAGTCATTGAACAAGGCACACTGATAGCGTCGCTCAAGAATGAAGTGGAAGTCCTCAGTCAGGACCTCATGGCCAAACAGCGCGAGCTCCGGCAGCATAGCGACGAACTTATTGCTGCCCAGAGTCAGTTGAGGATTGAGAACGAGAACCTCGACATCCTCACTGCACGTCAGCGCAACGACACCGACGAGTGGCACACATTTGCCCTGCTCGACCGTTCCTTCGCCGAATGTTCCATCTCCACCAACCGTGAAGCCCGGACGACGCTGATCCAGCAACTCATCGACAAGACGACCGTGGATGCAGAGCAGGCTGAACGCGACCTTGAGTCGTTCACCTTCCACCTCGACTCCATAGCCTCCTTAGGCGATGAGATACAAAAGAAGCAGCAGCACGCCGCAGAACTGGCCATACAACTCAACGAGGTCAACACAGCATGCCAGGTAGTAGCGCGAGAAGTGGAAAACCTCAACCAGAGAATAAGCGCCGCAACGCAACTCTTCGGACGGCAGTACGAGAGCCTCTCGGCAATAGTGACCATTCCCGACTGGTACCGCAGCTGGCGCGACTCTCACGAGAGTCTGAAGCTGCGCATCCAGACCATGGCCGACGAATGGCGGACACTGACAGCTCAAATCGACACCAATCAGGCCAAAAGCCAGTCCTTAGCTGCGGCCAAAGAGCTGCTGAGCAAGGCCATCGCCCGTACTCAGGCCGACGTGCTGCTATGCGAAGGCATAGCCACACGAACCAGCGACAATGCCAAGAAAGCCAACACAGAGTTCCACAAGCTGCTCGACAGCGGAGATGCCAAAGGACATTACAAAGCCGCACGACAGCGCATGGCCGAACAGAACGAGCTGCTGCAGAAGGCTAAGGCTGACTATGCACAAAGCCATGACGCACTGGCTGCACTGAAAGCTCAGCAACAGAACCTCAACGAAACCATACTTCATGCCGAAAACATCCGAGCCAACGAGCAGCGGACACTCGACATGTGGATGCAGAGATTCAACGCTAACAACCCGCCCGTGCAGATGGCCGAGCTGGAACGTGTGCTGGCCGACGGGCGCGACTGGAACGACACCCGCAGACGAGTGCGGCAGAACAGCTTGCAGATAGCTCTGCTGCAAGCGCGCATCGACAACCTTAGGGCTCAGATAATTGAGCTGCAAGCCAACGGCCTCCGGCCCGTGGCCGGCAACGGAGAAACCGAGCAAGCCCTAATAAACCAGCAGATTGAAGAGCTCGAAGGGCAGAGACGCGAAGTCCTGATGCAGATAGCCAAGGCTGACGAGACTCTAATAAGACATAAACAAACACAACAACAAAATTAAACAGACACAAAACAACTATGGCAAAGTACAACATCCACCCAAAGAAAGAGAAGGCTGCGAACTACCGTATGGCTGTGAGCACCGATGTAATCAACGTCATCTATGAGCAGCTGCTGCGAAAGATGATAGTAGAAAAAAAGTACAGAGACCCACACTACACTGCGACGCGCCTCGCCGAAGAGATAGGCACGAACACGCGATACATCAGTGCTGCCGTAAGCCTCCGCTTCCAGCAGACCTACACTGAGCTCGTCAACGGCTATCGCGTCCGTGAGGCTGTAGCAATCCTTACCGGCCGGCGCTACAGAGGCCTCACCATGGCCGAGGTAGCTTCTTCGGTGGGATTTGCCAACAGGCAGTCGTTCTACGCCTCGTTCTACCGCAACTACGCCAAAACCCCAAAGGAGTTTCAGGACAACTTCTTCGCTAAGAGCCTCGAGCTGCGCCGCTCACGTAAACCTCACAACGAAGAGTAATGCCTGAAGCATTTCAATACACCGACGAGCGTTTTGCCGACATTCAGATGCTGCGCTACCGCGTGACGGGCTTCGAAGAGCTGTCGCCACGCCAGCGCATTCTCGTTTACTACCTCAGCGAAGCCGCCCTCACGGGCCGCGATATCCTCTGGGACCAGAACGGGCGCTACAACCTGCGCATAAGGCAGCTGCTCGAAACGGTCTACCTTAATTACAAAGGCGACCGCACAAGCGATGACTTTCGCGCTTTCACCGTCTACCTGAAGCGCGTCTGGTTCTCCAACGGAATCCATCACCACTACAGCACCGACAAGCTGCAGCCCCGCTTCTCGCCAACCTTTCTGCGAAAAGCGCTCGAAGATTGTGCCGGAGCCACCGGTCTCGACGCCCTCTGCGAAGAGCTCTTCCCTGTAATCTTCGACCCTGAGGTGATGCCCAAGCGCGTGAACCAGGCCGAAGGCGACGACCTCCTCCTCACCTCAGCGTCAAACTACTATGGCCACGACGTCAGCCAAGCCGAAGCCGAAGCCTACTATGAAGCGCTGAAAGCAAAGGCGCAGGATCCCGCACGGCCAGTCATGTACGGCATGAACAGCCGCCTCGTCAAAGAGGATGAAGGTCTACGCGAACGCACATGGCAGAGCGGCGGGCTCTACGGCGCCGCAATAGACAAGATTATCTCTTGGCTCGAAAAGGCCGAGAGCGTGGCCGAGAACCCTCTGCAAGCCGCTGTAATTGCCAAGCTTATAGAGTTCTACCGCACAGGCAGCCTCGTGGCTTTCGACGAATACACTATCCTGTGGGTAGGCGAGACCGAGGGCGACGTTGACTTTACGAATGGGTTCACCGAAGTCTATGGCGACCCGCTTGGCCTGAAAGCCAGCTGGGAAGGCTTTGCCAACTTCAAGGACAAGACCGCTACCGCCCGCACCGAAGCGCTCGCAGCCAATGCCCAGTGGTTTGAAGACAACTCTCCCGTCGACCCTCGTTTCAAGAAGACTTCAACGCGCGGCGTAACCGCCAAGGTCATCGTGGCCGCAATGCTCGGGGGCGACCTCTATCCGAGTTCAGCTATAGGCATCAACCTGCCCAACAGCAACTGGGTTCGCGCAGAGCACGGCTCCAAGAGTGTGACCATCGGCAATCTTACCGATGCCTACAACAAGGCCGCCCATGGCAATGGCTTCCTCGAGGAGTTTGTAATCGATGAGCCAACGCTCGCACTCATCAACAAATACGGCGATGCGTGCGACGACCTGCACACCGACCTCCACGAATGTCTCGGCCACGGCTCAGGGCGCCTGCTTGAGGGCGTCGACCCCGATGCTTTGAAGGCTTACGGAAGCACCATCGAGGAAGCTCGTGCCGACCTGTTTGCGCTCTACTATATTGCCGATCCGAAGCTTGTGGCACTGGGGCTTGTGCCCGATGCCGAAGCCTTCAAGAGCCAGTACTACACATATATGATGAACGGCCTGATGACACAGCTCGTTCGAATAGAACCCGGAGCCTGCATCGAAGAGGCACACATGCGCAACCGGGCACTCATAGCCCGCTGGCTGCTTAAAGCATCAGCGTCAGGCAGCAAGCCGGCAATGGCGATGACGCAACTCGACGGCAAGACCTACGTCAAGATAAACGACTATGATGCCCTGCGCAACCTCATCGGGCAGCTGCTTGCCGAGGTGCAACGCATCAAGAGCGAGGGAGACTATCATGCAGCTGCCTGCCTCGTTGAGACCTACGGCATAAAGACAGACCCTCAGCTACACGCAGAGATCCTTCAGCGCTACAGCGCCCTGAACCTCGCACCCTACAAAGGTTTTATCAACCCCATCCTCACTCCTGAGTACAATGACCAGGGCTGTATCACCGACGTCAGCATCAGCTATGGCGAGGCCTTTGACCACCAGATGCTGCGCTATTCACGCGACTACGCAACCCTACCCCTGACAAATGACTGAAGATTACAACCAACAAGAGGGGCCGACCGCCAACACACCTTCAGGATATCCGGTCGACGAAGCCATTCAAGCCATCAAAACAGACCTCCGCGCCGCTATGAACGGCGTGGCGGCCAAGTCTTTTCGGCAGAGCGGCACAGCCTATCGCCTCGTCTACGGCGTTGAGCTGCCTCGCCTCCGCAGCATTGCAGCCGAGTATAAAGCGGACAGACGCCTGGCTTTAGCTCTTTGGAACGACAACATACGCGAGACGCGCATGCTGGCAGTGATGCTTTTTCCGATTGAGGAATTCGATGCCGACATGGCTGATTTGTGGGCTGAAGCCCTGCGCCGCGACGAAGCGGAGCTGGCCGGCCTGCTCGTCATGGACCTCTTAGCGGCTGCCCCTTATGCCTCTGAGAAGGCTTTCCGCTGGATGGCTGATGAGCGCGAGGTTCTTCAGCTATGCGGTTTCCTGCTTATGACCAGGCTTTTTATGCAGGGTGCCGAGCTCTCCCAGACGGCCGAGGCCGAATTCCTGGACCAGGCCACTGCCACCCTCCCCACAGACTATCTTCCCTTGAGAAAAGCCGTCACCAACGCCCTGCTCCGCTACGGCTTGACATCCCCTTCAGCACAAAACACGACAGACAAGATTCTCCTATGCACTTAACCATTCTCCAACACGACATCCATTGGTGCAGACCGGACATCAACCTCCCCCACTTAGACCACCTCATCGGCTCTCTTCCGCCTACTGACCTGCTGTTGCTGCCCGAGATGTTTGCAACAGGCCTCAACAACAATCCCCTTGACATCGTCGGCTCTACGCCCGGTATCATAGAATGGATGCGCGAGAAAGCCCGCACGCTCGATGCCGCCGTCGTGGGCAGCGTAGCCACAGAGGACGGCGGACGCTTCTTCAACCGCCTCTACTTCGTTCGTCCAGAAGGCGACATCACTACCTACGACAAGCGCCACCTCTTCATCTACGGCGGCGAGGCCCAGCAGTACAGCCGTGGCAACCAGCGCGTCATTGTCAACTTCCGGGGAGTCCGTTTTCTGCTTCAAGTGTGCTACGACCTTCGCTACCCTCTCTGGGCCCGCAATCGCGATGACTATGACTGCATACTCTACTCCTGCAACTGGCCTATAAGCCGCGACATGGCGTGGAATACCCTCATCAGGGCGCGCGCCATAGAGAACCAATGCTACGTGGCAGCAGCTAATCGCATAGGCACCGACCAGCAGTGTGAATACTACGGGCGCGCGGCCATCATCAACCCTTATGGCGAGACCATGGTCCTCTGCCCCGACAAGACCGAGTGGGCAGCCTCAGGGCTTATCGATCTGGAATTCCTCCACCATTACAATGGCAAGTTTCCAATTCTCGAAGATGCCGACAATTTCGAATTTATTAATTCTTAATACGTGCGACGAAAGTTTCTCAAGAAATTGTTTGGCCAAGCACCAAAGATAATGTAATTTTGTGCCCGTATGAGTGAAAAGCAGACTTTACAGGAGCAGGTATGCGAGCGCTTTCGCCTCTATCTCGTGGCCAACGGCCTCAGACAGACGCGCGAACGCTTTGCCATCCTCCGTGCCATCTACGAGCAGGAGGGCACCTTCACCATCGACGACCTGAAGGAAATCATGCTTGCCGAGCGCTTCCACGTGAGCACCAACACGCTCTATCTGACCACTCAGCTGCTCGTGGAGGCCAACCTGCTTATTCGTCACCCCTTCTCATCATCGGCCTCGGTGTTCGAGCGAATAGCCGACGACCGTCCCCGCAGCTACCAGATCTGCAGCCACTGCCACCGCATCACGCGCATCGCGAGCAAGGCTTTGGCCACAAGTCTCGAGACGTACCATCCCCGCTCGTTCCACGTCAGCCACCGCATCGTCTACGTCTACGGCCTTTGCGCCTCGTGCCAGCGCCAGATGCACAAGCGCCTGAAGGCAGCCAGCGACGACTCTGCGCCGAAATGAGCCCAAAAGATTAATATCAAGACAAAAAGATAAACCTCACACACCTATGAAACAAGGAAAAGTGGACGCCCTGCTGGGCATTGTATTCGGCGATGAAGGTAAAGGCAAAGTCGTCGACGTGTTCACCCCCCGCTACGACGTCGTAGCCCGTTTTGCAGGCGGCCCCAATGCTGGCCACACCATCATTTTCGACGGTAAGAAGTTCGTTCTGCGCTCCATACCCTCAGGCATCTTCGACGAGGGCAAGCTCAACATCATAGGCAACGGCTGCGTCATCGCCCCGGACCTCTTCATGGCAGAAGCCAAGGAGCTGGAGGCTGCCGGCTATGACCTCCGCAGCCGTCTCCACATCAGCACGCGAGCCCACCTGATACTGCCTACTCACCGTGTGCTCGACCGCGCTTACGAGGCTGCCAAGGGCAAGAACAAAGTGGGCACCACGGGCAAGGGTATAGGCCCCACCTACAGCGAAAAGGCCAGCCGCACCGGCCTGCGCGTGGGCGACATCCTGGTCAATTTCAGTGAGAAGTACGCCTCGCTGAAGGCCAGGCACGAGCAAATCCTTCGCGACCTTCACTACACCGACTACGACATCACGGAAGAAGAGAAGCAGTGGCTTGAAGGTGTAGATTATATGCGCCAGTTCACTCTATCCGACACCGAGATAGAGATCAACCGCCTGCTGCGCGAAGGCAAGAACATACTTGCCGAAGGCGCTCAGGGTACTATGCTTGATATCGACCACGGCACCTATCCCTTCGTCAGTTCGTCCTCGACAACGACGGGCGGCGTCTGCACTGGTCTCGGCGTAGGCCCCGGCAGCATCGGCGAGGTGTTTGGCATCTTCAAGGCCTACAGCACGCGCGTCGGCTCTGGTCCCTTCCCCGTGGAGCTCTTTGACGAGACGGGCGACCGCCTGCGCGAGATAGGTCATGAGTACGGAGCCGTAACCGGTCGCAACCGCCGTTGCGGGTGGGTGGACCTCGTAGCTCTGAAGTACGCCATCATGATTAACGGCGTAACGCAACTCATTATGATGAAAAGCGACGTACTCGACGGCTTCCAGACGGTGCGTGCCTGTGTAGCTTATGAGAAGGACGGCCTTCAAACCACCGACATGCCTTTCGACACCGAGGGCTGGACTGCAGTCTATCGCGACCTCCCAGGCTGGAACGAGGACCTCAGCACGATGACCTCAGAGGAGCAGTTCCCCGAGGCTTTCCGCAACTACATAAACTTCCTCGAGTCGGAATTGCAAACACCTATCACCATTCTCTCCGTCGGTCCCGACCGCGAACAGACCATCATCCGCAAGTAGGCACAACTCCAGGCAGTCTGGTTCCCAACTCTCTAATATTATTTTTTCACGTTGATTTCTGCAGCGCCATTAGCCGTGGGGATTAACATATAGTATATATTTACGGACGGAAATGAAGAACTACGTTGCAACACTCTCGCTGTTCGCCATGCTTGCCCTGCCGAGCGCCGCTCGGAGCCAGGAGCCAGACACGCTGTCGACAGAGCGCTTGGACGACGTCACCGTGACGGCTCGCCGCAGCGGCACGACATCGTTGAGCGGAGCCGTAGCTGGTTTTCGGATGAACCAAGATGAGCTGTTTCGCGCAGCCTGCTGCAACCTGGGCGAGAGTTTCGTCAACAACCCCTCGGTGGACGTCAGCTACTCTGATGCCACCACGGGTGCCAAACAAATCCGCTTGCTCGGTCTGGCCGGCACCTACGTTCAGATGCTTGCCGAGAACCTTCCCGCATTCCGCGGCGCTGCACAGCCTTATGCCCTCGACTACGTGCCTGGCCCGTGGATGAGTGCCATACAAGTGTCGAAGGGAGCAGCCAGCGTGCGCAACGGCTACGAGAGCATCACAGGGCAGATTGATGTAGAGTACCTGAAGCCCGAGGACGAACAGGGCGTCACTGTGAACGTCTACGGCGACACCCAAGCGCGTTTAGAGGCTAATGCTGATGCCAACCTGCATCTGAACCCGCGCCTGAACAGCGAGCTGCTGCTCCATTATCAGGATTCATGGAGCCACCACGACATTAACCACGACGGATTTCTCGACCGCCCCAACATCAAGCAGTACAACTTGCAGAACCGCTGGGACTATCTCGGCCGCACCTATATCTTCCACGGAGGCTTCGGCGTGCTGAAGGAAGACAGGAATGGCGGACAGGACAGGCACACAGCCACCAGCCACACCCATAGGCCCTACACCACCTCACTCTCTACCGACCGCTACGAGGCTTATATGAAGCATGCCTTTGTACTCGACCGCGACCACGGCACAAACATAGCCCTCATGGCCTCTGGAGCAATCCACCAGCTGGACGGGGCCTACGGGATGAAAGCCTACGACCTGGATGAGAAGGACCTCTACGCCCAACTGATGTTCGAGACCCACTTCAGCGAGCGGCATGAACTCTCAGCCGGCCTCAGCCTCAGCCATGACCGCCAGACCGACAAGGTCACGCTCGGCAATGATAATCTGATAGTCTATGCTCCCGGCAAGTTTCGTGAATCCACCCCTGGCATCTATGGTCAGTACACCTTCGACCTCGACTCAAAGCTCATCGCCATGGCTGGTTTGCGCCTCGACCACAGCAGCCTTTACGGCACCTTCCTCACGCCGCGCATACATATTAAATATACACCAGTCAACCTGCTGAGCCTGCGAATAGCCGCAGGCAAGGGCTACCGTACGCCACGCCCGCTGCCCGAGAACCAATACCTGCTTGCCAGCGGACGCGATCTGCATGTGGAAGCCGACATGAAGCAGGAAGAAGCGTGGAACTGCGGTGCCAGTGCCATGCTGACAGTCCCAGTGGCAGACCGTGTTCTGAAAGTGAATGCAGAATACTTCTACACTCATTTTATCAACCAGATGGTAGTAGACTACGAGACGAAGGCCGATGTGCTACGCCGCTCCATCGCTATCCACAACCTCAACGGCCGTTCATTCAGCCACACTTTTCAGATTGATGCCACCTATCCGGCCTTCGACGGTTTCACCCTCACCGCCGCCTGTCGACTGAACAACGTCCGGCAGACAATGGGGGGCGACTTATCCTACAAGCCCGGCAACCACTTCAGCATCGAAGGCGGTACCTTGCGCGAGCGCCCTCTCACCAACCGCTTCAAGGCCCTGCTGACGGCCTCCTACAAGACACCCCTTGAGCTGTGGCAGTTCGATGCCACCCTGCAGGTGAACGGTGGCGGACGCCTGCCCTACGGCTGCGAAGAGCTCTCGCCGCGCGGCAACGGGCGATTCCCAGCTTATCCCCAGCTCTCTGCCCAAGTGACGCGCTGGTTCCGCCACTGCTCTGTCTACATAGGCGGCGAGAACCTGACAGGCTTCCGACAGAAGAACATCATTCTCGGAGCCGACGACCCTTGGAGCAACGCGTTCGAGCCTACCATAGTATGGGGTCCCGTACACGGGGCCATGGCTTACGCTGGCATAAGGGTGAATTTCGGCAGGCTATAGATGCTGCACAACCCACTTCAACCTTTCGCAAAAAAACTTAAGGGTTATGGCTGGAACCCTCAAGGGTTTTGCCAATAACCCTTAAGGGTTTTTCCGTTAATCCTTGGGCTTATTATTGCTAAGAGCCCGAGGCCTCAGCTTCAAGGCTTTATCCCTGCGGCTCCGGCCACTTCTTCTGCCGAGGCTCCGAGGCGTGCGGCTGCGCGGACGTCCTCACGTGCCTGACGCCGCTTCTTCACCTGAGTGTAGAAACTGGCCCGCGCCAGCCTGTATGTGGCCGACTCTGGCTCGAGTTCAATGGCCCGGGTGTAGTCGGCCTCGGCGTGCTCATACTGCCGGCGGCCCAGCTCCATGCCAGCCCTGATGGCATAGCCAGCGGCATGTTGCGGATAGAGGTCGATGGCTCTGTTTATGGTCTCGATAGCCTCTTGGGATCGCCGGTCGTCATCGTTGACCAAGGCCAGTCCGAGCAGCGCCTGCTCATGGGTGGGATTTAAGCGCAACAGGTGCTCGAAGTCCGTACGGGCCTCCTTGAGCAGCCGTTGCCGTTGCCTGATATAAGCCCTCATGAGCAGAGCCTCGGGATGGTCGGGGTAGATGGTCAGCACCTCGTTGTAGTCGGCCAGCGCGCGCGGCTCATTACCCAGCTTCATAAACAAAGAAGCCCTGCCCAGCAGCAGCGCAGGCAGCTGCGGGGCAAGGCCGATGCCGATATTATACTGTTCCAGCGCCTCGTGTTCGCGGCCTGTGCGCTCGGCAATGCTTGCCAAGTGCCCCCAGATGATGGCGTTGCCCTGAGCGGCGGGCTCAGCTTTGAGAGCTTGCCTGAACAATTCTTCTGCAAGGCGGAGGCTGTCGTCCTCCATGGCCGTTACGGCGCTACGCGCCAGCTCATCGTAGCTGCTCTGCCCAAAGGCACAGGTGGCCGACGCAAACAAAAGAAGCAGTAAATAAGTATGTTTCATGTGGCAAAGGTAAGCAAAAAAGGGGCTCAACACGCATTTTTTAACTCCATATAAGAAAAAAATGCCCCAAGACGACCCGCGACATCATTTTTTTACATAACTTTACGCAGTCAAAAGGACAACAATGCCAATATGAAATACGCTGATTTACCCAAGGACGAACTCAGCCATCTCGTGAAGCCCCGCAACAAGAGCCTCGAGGAGTGGCAAGTGATGCTCAGGATGCAGCAGGCGCGGCGCGAAGAGATGGACGTGGAATGCGTCAGCGAGCGCTACTCGCCAGGCGAATACCGCGTCAGCAGCAAAACGTCTGGGCGCGTGTACAAGGTGGTGTTCCGGGGAGCCAAGAGCCCTTGGAACTACTGCGACTGCATGGACTTCAAGACCTCACAGCTGGGCACGTGCAAGCACGTAGAAGCCGCACGCCAGTGGATTGCCGACCACCACAAGCGCATACACTGGGACCTGCCCGCCTACACCAGTGTCTACCTGAGCTATCGCGGAAACATACGCGAAGTGAAAATCCGCATCGGCGATGCCGCGTCGAAGGAGTTTCGGCTGATGGCTGCCAAGTATTTCAACGAACTCGACACGCTGCGCCCCGAGGCCTACGAGCGTTTCGGCGAATTCATGCGCCAGGCCAAAGCCCTGTGCGACGACTTCCGCTGCTATCAGGACGCCATAGATTTCATACTCGAGCAGCGCGAGTCCATAGCACGCCGCAAGGTCATCGACGAGACCTACACCGACCAGCACCTTGACGCACTGTTGAGCACCACGCTCTACCCCTACCAGCGCGAAGGCGTGCGCTTTGCCGCCAAGGCGGGTCGCGCCATCCTCGCCGACGAGATGGGCCTCGGCAAGACCGTGCAGGCAATAGCCACCGCCGAATTGCTGATGCGCGAAGGGTTCATAACAAACGTGCTCGTGCTATGCCCCGCAACGCTCAAATACCAGTGGAAGCGTGAGATAGAGCGCTTCACGGAACGCACGGCGGTAGTGATTGACGGAGCACCGGAGCGCCGAAGGGAGCTCGCAGCCACAGAAGCGGAGTTCAAAATAGAGTCGTACAACGCCTTCACCGACGATGTCAAGGCAGGCCACCTGCTGCATTGCGACATGTTAGTGCTCGACGAAGTGCAGCGCCTAAAGAACTGGAACACGCAGATGGCCAAAGCCGTCAGACAAATACGTTCGCGCTACGCCCTCATCCTCTCAGGCACGCCTCTTGAGAACCGCCTCGAAGAGCTCTACAGTATTGTGGAACTCGTCGACCAGTTCATTCTTGCACCTTACTATCTCTTCCGCGACCGCTATATCATCACCGACAGCGAAGGCCGCACCATAGGCTATCAAGCTCTCGACGATGTACGCCGCCGCCTCACAGGCATCATGCTGCGCCGCCGCAAGAGCGACGTGGAGCTGCAGCTGCCGCCGCGCATCGACAAGAACCTCTTCGTACCAATGACTCCCGAGCAGATGGCTGCACATCAGGAACTGCGCATAAATGCCGCGCACATCGTGAGCAAATGGCACCGCCAGCATTTCCTCTCCGAGATAGACCGCCGCTCGCTGCTGCTGACGTTGCAGCAGATGCGCATGGCTTGCGACAGCCTCTTCCTGCTCGACGAGCACAGCCGCTTCGACACCAAAGTGGAAGAGACGATGAACATACTAAACGAATGCGGCATCACCGTGAACGGCGAAGGCCACGACAACACCGCCGAAGATTACCAGACACCAAAGATCGTAATCTTCAGCCAGTGGGAGCGCATGACGCGCATAGTGGCACAGGAACTCGAACGCAGCGGAGTGGACTACACATACATTCACGGCAACGTGCCTGCGCGCCAGCGCCAGCAGCGCGTTGATGCTTTCCAAAGCGACCCGTCAGTCAGAGTATTCCTATCTACCGATGCCGGCGCTGTCGGTCTCAACCTTCAGGCTGCCAACATAGTCATAAACCTCGACCTGCCCTGGAACCCGGCCATCATCGAACAGCGCATAGGCCGCATCCACCGCATCGGACAGCAGCGTGGTGTCGAAGTAATCAACCTCATCGCAGCAGGTACTATCGAGGACGACATGCGCTCGCGCCTCCGCTTCAAGGCCTCGCTCTTCGATGGTGTTCTTGATGGCGGTGAAGAGGCCGTGTTCCTTGGCGACGACAAGTTCGACAGCCTGCTCACCGGCATCGAAGAATATATTGACGAGGAAACAGACAACAGCACCCACGCCCTCAGCGCTTCCACTGCCGAGCCCCAGCAGGCCGCACAACAAAAAAAGGAAGGCTCCGACGAAGCCCTCCTTTCACGTTTGGCAGCTGACCTGGCAGAATTGCTCTTGACCGACGAGGCTACCCGCTCAAAGGCCGCACAGCTGCTGCGCAGTGCCCTTATCCACTGATTCCTTTTCTTGTCCCTAAAAACTACCAAGTCCTGCTCCCGAATCCATAATCTCTAATCCAACAAGACAATGAATCTAAAAATAGCTGTTCTGCCCGGCGACGGCATCGGACCAGAGATAAGCCAACAAGGCGTTGACGTCATGAGCGCCTTAAGCCACCGCTTCGGCCACCAAGTAAGTTTCGAATACGCCCTTTGCGGCGCCGAAGCCATCGACGCGGTGGGCGACCCCTTCCCCGAAGAGACTTTCCAGACGTGCATGCGCGCCGACGCGGTGCTCTTCTCGGCCATCGGCGACCCACGCTTCGACAACGACCCCACAGCCAAAGTACGACCCGAGCAGGGTCTGCTGGCCATGCGCAAGCGCCTCGGCCTCTTTGCCAACATACGTCCCATCCAGACGTTCCCCAGCCTCGTCCACAAGTCGCCACTCAAGGACGACATCGTCAGCGGAGCTGACTTCATCTGCATCCGCGAGCTGACGGGCGGACTCTATTTCGGCGAGAAATACGAGGACGACGACCGCGCCTACGACACAAACGTATATACTCGCCCCGAGATAGAACGCATCCTGCGCGTAGCCTATGAATATGCCATGCGCAGGCGCCGCCACGTAACCGTCGTCGACAAGGCAAACATCCTGGCCAGCAGCCGTCTGTGGCGTAAGGTGGCGCAAGAGATTGCGCAGGAATATCCCGACGTGACGACGGATTACATGTACGTCGACAACGCCTCCATGCGCATGATTCAGGAGCCGCGCTTCTTCGATGTCATCGTCACCGAGAACACCTTCGGCGACATCCTCACCGACGAAGCATCGTGCATAACCGGCTCAATGGGTCTGCTGCCCTCGGCCTCCACTGGCGAGCACACGCCCGTTTTCGAACCTATCCACGGCTCATGGCCTCAGGCCAAGGGCAAAAACATTGCCAACCCGCTCGCACAGATTCTCTCCGTTGCCATGCTCTTTGAGCACTTCGGTCTGGCCGAGGAAGGGCGTCTCGTCCGTCAGGCCGTAGATGCCAGCCTCGAAGCCAACGTCCGCACGCCGGAGATTCAGGTGCCTGGAGGTGCGCCCTTCGGCACCAGCGAAGTAGGTCGGTGGATTGTCGATTACATTCACAAGCGCTGAAGCCCGCTCATTTCACTACGACCTTTTTACCGTTAACTATACGCCACGCTTCAGCTGTACGCCTGCGCAGTACGAGTTGCCAAGACGCTGGCCAGCCAGATTGTAGACCTCCGTCATTTGTAATTTGTAATTCGTCATTCACCATATCTACGATGCTGTCGACGCCAGTCAGCCCTAAGCAGACGAGGCGTAAGTCATCTACAATAGTCCATCCGATTTCTATGTTTCAATCAGAACCCTATCTTGCATCCCCCTCGCGCTACGATGAGGCCGGCGTGCGTTTCCGTCGCTGCGGACGCAGTGGCGTACTTCTTCCTGAGGTGAGCCTCGGCTTTTGGCACAACTTCGGAAGTGTGGACCCCTATGAGCGTAGCCGCGAAATCGCACGTTATGCCTTCGACCACGGAATCACACACTTCGATCTTGCCAACAACTACGGCCCCATTTACGGCAGTGCCGAGGAGACGATGGGGCGCCTCGTGGACGACACCTTCCGCCCATACCGCGACGAGCTCTTCATCGCCACCAAGGCCGGCTACGACATGTGGCCCGGCCCCTACGGCAACTGGGGCTCGCGCAAGTACCTCATGGCCTCGCTCCACCAGAGCCTACGCCGTATGCACCTTGACTATGTCGACCTCTTCTACAGCCACCGCTACGACCCCGCGACACCTCTGGAGGAGACGCTGCAGGCACTCGTCGACATCGTCCGGCAGGGCAAGGCGCTCTACGTAGGCATCTCACGATGGCCCCTCGAGGCACTGAAGGTGGCCGAGACCTACCTGCGCCAGCACGACGTGCCACTGCTCATCTATCAAGGCCGTCTAAACCTGCTCGACCGCGAGCCGCAACAAGCTGGCATACTCGATTTCTGTGCCGACCATGGCATCGGCTTCATATCCTTTTCGCCTCTGGCACAGGGATTGCTCACCGACCGCTACCTCAGCGGCATCCCCGAGGGCAGCCGTATGGCTAAGGGTAAGTTCCTGCGGCAGGAGATGCTTACGCCCCAGTTGCTCGGCTACCTGCAGAAACTGAATGAGACTGCCGCACAGCGTGGCGAGACGCTGTCCGAAATGGCTCTCGCATGGATTCTCCACCAGCGTGGTATCACTTCCGTACTCGTCGGAGCAAGCAGCACCGCGCAACTCGAGAAGAATCTGCGTTCAGTCGGCGCTCCCGCCTTCGACTGCGAGATTCCCATGTTCGACATTAATGTATCCACAACTGCTTAAGCCTGTTCATAACCCAAAAAAAATATCAGTTTTCCATCTGATGAAGTGGAAAGTGGGTGGAAAATGCAGACCTGAACTATTGATAATGAGCACACAAGGGTTGGAAGATTATTTTCCACCCTTTTCTCTTGCACAGCCCTGACTATCGCCGTACCTTTGCAGCGCAAAAACGAACAAGAGTCATCAGAAATATGAGAAAGGCCCTCTGGACATTATCGGCGCTGGCCGTGCTGCTCGTGGCAGGCGGCCTCGGCTGGCAGCACCGCGACCTGCCGCAGGTGCGGCTGCTGGACGAGGCAGAACGACTGGTATTCACCGATGCTGACAGCGCGGCACATCTGCTGGCGCTCGTGGACACGACGCGGCTGTATTCTGAACGCACGCAGGCACTGTATGACCTTTTGCGCGCACTGGTGCATGAGGAACAATGGCACCTGAGCTATGCCGACACGGCATCCTGCCTGTCGCTGGCAGGCACCAAGCCATACACCTCTTACAAATCGGGCAAGCAAGAAAAGAAAGAATCAGCGGAGTGGAGCTTCAGGCGCGAGGTCAACTACAACCGGGCTGACGACCGTGCTTTCCCCGACGACAGCACCCTCACGCGCGTATATTATATATATGAACGCGCGAGCCTCAGCGGTACGGGCACCGACAAGGAAGCCCTGCGCCGTTTCGGGCGCATCTGCTTTGTGCTTAGCCGACACACGGGTGACGAGAGGCCGCTGCTGCAACCCGAAAAGCTCTTCCATCTGGCTATTCACTGTGCCGAAGCCGCTGGCGACCACGCCCTGGCCTGCCGTGCCTACTACCGCTTCGCCGAACACCAGGACTTATACTCCTATAATGCAAACATGGCTCAGCACTGGTGTCTGCGTCAGGCCTTGGACCATTACCATCAGGCACCTCAACAGGCATCGTGGCTGCTGATGGCCCTCAACAGCTATGGCAGGGCGTTCCTTCTCCGTGCACCTTGCGACCTGCACCACTTCCCGACGCTTGCCCGTGCGGCAGCCATGGCCGCCCGGCACCGCGATAAGAGTCCTGTGCCGCCAGAGGTCTGCGACTCTATCTACCTGGGTTTGGACACCCTTTGGACACAGCCTCACGATGACTTCAGTTATATGATAGCCATACGTGACGGGCGGCCGCGTCAGCAGAAAGAGGATTCTACTTACCAGGACATGAAGGAGGTGGGCGTGCCGGTTGATATGTATGAAGATAATCAGCAGGAACATCGGGCAGACAGGACGAAACACCAGCGGCCACCCTTTTCAGCCGAGATGCAACGTACAGAGCAGTCGATGGCCATCATCCGCGACACCTATCTGGCACCCGGCTACGTACAGAAGGCAGCGATACTGCAGCGGCGGCTGATGACTGCCGTGATCATCGTACTCGTTCTGGCAGTTGTCGTTCTCATACTCGTCTTCTGGAACTGGCGCAGCAACGTGCGGCGACGGCATGAAACAGAGCAGGCCGCCCATCGGCGTGAGGCGGAGCAGATGGCCGAGCGCCTGCGACAGAAGGACACCATGATTGCCTTACTGCGCGGCCACATTCTGGACAAGAGCGAGATTCTGGAGATGCTGAAGCCCACCGAGGGCAAGCGCACCATCATCAACGCCCGCAACTGGCAGGAGATAGAGGCGACGCTGAACACGGTCGATGACGGCTTCGTCAACCGTCTGCGGGCCGAGCACCCACAGTTCACCGAAGAAGACTTCCGCCTGTGTATGCTCACCCGACTGAAGCTGAGCAACACCGCTCTCTCTGCCATCTACCTCATCTCGGTCTCTGCCGTGCAACACCGCAAGCAGAAACTGAAGAAAGAGGGGTTCTGGGTGACGGATCCCAGCGTGACGTTTGACCAGGTGATAGCGGGATATTAAAAGACCCTGCAGACCATCCCCCCGCCCTCCCTTGGAGGGAGTTGTTACTGTCCAAAGCTTATTATTAACCATTTATCATTCCTCGGAAACGGGGAACGGCCAAAATTATGTACTTATGAAACAGCATCCTTTATCTATCAAGAGCCTCGTCGTCAGTATCCTCATACTTTTGCTGCCTTCCCACGGCCATGCAGACATTCTCCGCGGTCGCGTCATAGACTCAGAAACCAAAGAGCCGCTGCAGGGAGCTTCGGTGGAAGGTGAATTCAAACGCGAGAACATGACCTGGATTCACAGAACCGCTACGGATTCCCTCGGATATTTCCTTATGAAAGCCTCTGCCAGCGGCAGCATCAAAGCGTCGATGCTGGGCTATTACCCGAAGAGCATCCGCGCAATGGTGTTCTCCGACAGCGAACGTGACACCACCGACGTCGGTGTCATCGAACTGAAGATGTCGGAGAAGATGATGCAGGCCTTGGAGGTGAAGGCACGGGCACGGCGCTTCACCGTCAGGGGCGACACCATCGTCTTCCACCCCGAAGCCTTCCACCTACAGGAGGGAGCGCGGCTGGATGAGCTGATCCGTCAGCTGCCAGGTGTGGAGGTGGCCGACGACGGCTCGCTGAGATGGAACGGCAAGCCCATCCGCATCACCATGGACGGCGAGAGCCTTTTCGGCGGCAGCGACCTCGTGAAGACCCTGCCCGCCGAGGCCGTGGAGAACATCAAGGCCTACAACAAAGCCTCGGAGTTCAGCGAGCGAACCCGTAAGGACGACGGCAAAGAGGACATGGTGCTGGACCTGACCATCAAGCCCGGCTTCCTCGACCGCTGGTATGGCGACGTGACAGCAGGTTATCAGACACCCAAGCACTATGACGCGGGCCTCACCATGCGCCGCCTCTCGAAGACCGACCCCGTGATGATTGCCGCTGACGCCAACAACACCAATGCCATGTGGCGCCGCTACATGGGCAGCAGCCAGGGGCGCCTCGGCCGCGGCAACGGACAAGAGCAGGGTGCCTCGGCCGGTTACCAGCACAACTGGCAGCGCAAGCATGGCACCCACGACCTGAAGAGCCTCTACAACGTCACCGGAGGTCTGGCACACGACGACCAATGGAGCACCACACGCAGCCAGACAGACAACTATTTCCCCGACGCCGCCGACACCCACATCGACGAAGAGGACTATCAGCGCTCGCACCTCCTCAACCCTTACTTCGCCACCAACCTCCACTGGGCCCGCGACTCCATGAACACATGGTTCCTCAACGCCAAGCTCGACCACAAGCAGCAGCGCGCCACAAACCGCCAGGAGATGAACGAAAGCACAGGCTTCTCACAGCTCACCTCCTCCCGCTCCAGCGGCCACACCACCGACCTCGACCTCACCGCCCGCTGGAACCACTACGTCAAGGACGGGGCCCTTGGTGCCAATGCCACCATAAGATACACTGATGGAGAAAGTGACAGCCAAACCCTCCGCACGATCACCACACCAACTCTCCCCTACTCCACACTCTCCCAAGCCTCCCACGCCCCCTCTTCAACTCTCACCGCCAAAGGCGAGACACACTTCAAACGCTGGCTCACCAAGAATTGGTTGTTGGAGACGGTTTACAATATCCTCTATCAACATGACCTTTCAACCTGCGACTTCCTCACTGATAACCTATATGACGCAGCCAACAGCTACAGCAACCGGTACAACACCCTGACTCATTCACTCAACTTAGCTTCAACGCTAAACCTGCAACCCCTACAACTGATGCCCCGCCTATCTGCACAATGGAAGAATGAGTCTCAGGACTATGTGCGTGGACGACTCGACACTATTGCCATGCGTCATCGCTTCTATGTCGAGCCCTCACTACGTGCACTCTGGAAATTCACCAAGAACATACGTGCGGAACTGAACTACAATTTGACAACCTCAAGGCCTGAGTTACTAAATACGCTCGCCTATCGAGATGAGACGAACCCGCTCTATATCACCGAAGGCAACCCCTATTTGAAAGATACCCACACCCACGATGCTTCGCTTGATTTCTCAATGATGCTTAGCAAACAACAACTATCGCTCAGCGCCACCATCGATTACAAGAGTTCCGACCGCGAGACACGCACAGCCCTCGCATACCAGCCTTCCACTGGCATCTACACCAGCCGGCTGGAGAACGTACCTGGCTCGCGTTCACGAACCTTCCGCCTGAACTACGACCAAGGCTTTGGCGACATCTTCCGCCTACAGAATGACTTTCGCCTCACCGCTAAAACGGACTACGCCTACCTCACGCAGCTCACAGACGATGTAGCGATGACGGCTTCCAAACTCAACCGCCTGCAGCAGCTTAACACCATCGAACACCTCACCCTCTCTGCTGACTGGAATTGGTTGAAGTTTTCGGTCTATGGTCAACTGTGCCCCAACCGGCTGCGCTATACCGAATCGCCCGAACAAAACACCACAATCTGGACAAACGACATCGGGCTACGAGGCGAACTGACAAAGGGTCCTTTCGTCATCACCACCGCTATCAGCAATCGTATGTACAGCGGCTATACCATCAGCAGCATGAACCGCCACCTCCTCTTATGGGACGCCTCCGTCACATGGAAGGTGCTTAAGAACAAAGGACATTTGCGCCTTGAGTTGAACGACATCCTCAATGCCGAGGACAACAAGCGGATCATTCAGAGTGCCTACCAGCAGACCGTAACCCGCTACGACTACCGCCACCACTACCTCGGAATCTCCTTCACCTACCACCTCGATGCAAAAAAAACATGAGGACAGACGCTTCCTGCATCTCCTTATTCTTCCCCCCGCTATCGGTGTGGAAAGGCGCGGAAGCTTTTATTTGAGCTGTTCCTGCTGTTGGTCCTCATTGTAATAGTTGCCCACCAAGGCTCTAAACCTCTCGCGCAGCTTGCGCAGAAGTCGCGGATTGCGAGAGGTGACTTCCTGCTGCTGAGACGGGTCGGCGTCGAGGTCGTAGAGCGTGTAGTGGCCTACAACTCCAAGCTCGTTTCCGGTGATGTTCGTGCTATCTCCGCGGTAGGGCGGCACGAGGGCATAGCGGCCCGAGCGTAAGGCAAGGCGCCCGCTTGCCTCTACGACCATGTCCTTACGTCCCTTGCCCTTGCGTCCTAACAATGTAGCGAGGTGATTCTCTGAGTCGAGTCCTTGGGGCACTTCTTGATGAACAAGCGCTGCCAACGACGCATACAAGTCGTGTTGCGAGAACAATGCGTCAGACGTCTGCGCCTTGACGTGGCCAGGCCAATAGACGAAGAAGGGCACGCGGGTGCCGGCCTCGAAGAGGCTGTACTTGCCGCCGCGGTAGCCGCCGTTCATGTCGTGGCCGGCGGCGATGGCCAACTCACGAGCCTCGTCCTGATAGCCGTCGTCGAGTACGGGGCCATTGTCGCTCGTGAAGATGACGAGGGTGTTCGCCAGCAGCCCCCGCTCCTCGAGTTTCTTCATTACGGTGCCAACGCACCAGTCGGCCTCCACAACGACATCGCCGCGAACACCCAGGCCGCTCGCACCTTGGAAGCGTGGTGCGGGCACGCGCGGCACGTGTGGCTCATGCAGGCCGTAGTAGAGGAAGAAGGGGCGATCCTTGGGGATTGTGTCTAGGTAGGTGCTGACTTTGGCAGAGAGGAAGTCGGCCATCTCGTCGTCCTTCCATAGGGCTGCCTTGCCTCCTCGCATGTAGCCTATGCGCGGTATGCCGTTGATGACAGTCTGGTTGTGGCCGTGCGAGTAGCGCATGCGTGTCATCAGCTCCGGGTTGGTGACAGCCGTGGGTTCGCTCTCGAAGGGCTTAGAGTAGCTGACCGCTATAGGGTCGTCGGCCTCGAGGCCAAGTACGCGTCCGTTCTCGACGTAGACGGTGGGCACGCGGTCTACGGTGGCGGAGAGGATGCATGAATAGTCGAAGCCTACCTCGCGTGCGCCGGGCGTTATGAGTCCATTCCAGTCAATGCGTCCGCGCCCCATGCCGAGGTGCCACTTGCCTATTGCTGCGGTAGTGTAGCCTGCGGCGCGAAGCATCTTGGGCAGCGTCGGCTGGGCCTCGTCAATGATCAGGGGTGCATCGCCGGGGAGTATGTTCGCGCGCTTGCGCCAGGGGTACATGCCGGTGAGGAGCGCATAGCGGCTGGGAGTGGAAGTGGCAGAGGAGGCATGGCCATTGGTGAAGCGGATGCCCTCGCGCGCCAGACGGTCGATATTTGGGGTGAGTAGCGTCTGCGAGCCGTAGGCACTGACGTCGCCATAGCCGAGGTCGTCGGCTACTATAATAAGTATGTTCGGAAGCTTCTGGCTGTAGGCCGTTGCGGCTCCGAAACTGCAAAGGGCAGTGAGCCCTAATCGGTGGAAGTTAGTCATAATCTTTTGGGGGAGTTAGATGAGTTGAGGAATATTTAACTTCCCATGACATCTGCTTAAACCTTAAAATCCTTAAAGTTCACGCGTAGCGAGTGCGGAAGGACAAGGCTATTGACGGACTGGCTCGATACGGAGGTTATCGAAGTATGGGGTACAGACGCGGCGTTCCTGCAAGGGGGCCATGAGCCCGGCCATACCGCGGGTGTAACGATCGGACTTGGCGTGCACTACGGGCTGGTCGTCGACGATCCCGGTAAGCTGATCACCCTCGAAGCGCAGGCGCAGATTATGCCACTGGCAGGCTGAGACGCCCTCCACACGGGCACTATCAAGCAAGTACTCTCCGCCCACCTCTATGTCCTTACGTGCAAGGATGAAAGCCTGCTGTTCCTTGTCGCCGATAAGCTCTTTCTGGTTGAGTTTGCCACGGGTGATGACGAGGCTGCACAGGCCCTTATCGTCAAGCTTTAGGTAGTAGCCTTTCGCCCAGATGCCGTAGCCAGAACCGACGTCGCAGAGGCGCCCCATCACGGCGGCTTCGTCGTGAGGATTCAGGTAGACATCGGCGCTCACCTCATAGTCGCGCCAGGCGGAATCTCCAAGGATGGTATAATGATGCCACTCGGGTGCCCAGCTCAGCGTGTGCTCCCCGACAACTTGTCGGAGACAAAATCCACTCCCGCTCCCTCTATTGTCAGGGTGGGGAGCTTCCACAATCTCGAACGCACCAATCATATCAGCCGTGTAGTGCGGCAGATAGCCATAGTCCTTAGGACTCTTATACTGATCAAAACCATCAGCGTAGGGTAAAGGGAATGGCTTGGCCGACGGCACATGGGCGAAGGACCCTTTCTGCTGCCCTGAAGTGGTTGAGAGAGAGTAGACGGTATTGGAATCGAGGGTAATGGTTATGCGGGAGCCTTTGACTGCGATATCCTGCTGGCGCACAAACTGCTCGCGGGCATTGCTGCGCCACAAGCAGAGGGGCTTGCGGCTGAGACCCTTCGGCAGGCGCACCTCAACCGTCTGCGGCGCCGCAGCGTCCTTGGTCTCGAAAATGATGCTATAGTCGCCGCCCGACGGGTCGCGCAGGGTTACCATAGAACCTCCGCCGCCAAGTTGGCAGCAACCGTCGTCGACATACTGCCACCCTATGCGAGTGAACTGCCCGTAGTGGGCATAGCCCCATAGCGCATCGCGAACCTCGTAGTGTCCGCTCCATGGTTCGCGGGCCAGCAACATGGCTGGGTCGCAGCTGTAGGGTTCGAGGGGATATACGCCGGCGATGTCGTACCAGTTGATGATGCGTGTGGCGCCGCTGACGATGTAGTTCTCGTTGAAGCACTTGACGATGCTGATGAGGCAGTCAAAGCCTTTGAGGTAGACATGGTCCTCGCTGTTCCAGATGGGCTTGCCCATGGCTTCGGCGGCAGCACGCTGCTCACGGGTAAGGGGTATCTCGCTGTATGTGTGGGCGCATACGGCATCAAGGGCGTCGGCCAACTCCTTGTCCTCCTGCATGGCCTTGAGGAAGTCCATCTTCGACTTACCCCAGTTGCCAAAGCCGTGGAGCTTCACGCCGCGGAAGCCATGCTCGTTCATAGCGCGGCGCAGGTGCTTGGCAAAGTCGCCGCTCCACCCCTTCTCGTTATGGCAGCCAAGTGCGTCGAGCTCCAGCCCATGCACTGAGCGAAGCCCTTGCAACCAAGCGATATAATAGTCGACCATGTCCAGCGACCAGAAATTGCCTACCCACGCCGGCGCGCTCCACGCCGTAGCGTCGAGGGCGAGCAGGGGATTTCGCCGCTTTGCTTCGCGCATCACCTGCCACATATAGCCGCGCTCAAAGTCGGCGTCGCCCCGATAGTGGCTATGCGATGGCATAGAACCCTGCGTGCTATTGCCGTCGCCAGGAATCTCTACTAACATTGCGCTGACCGATGCACCAAACTGCGGCTTGAATACCAAGTCCATAATCTGTGAGCGCTGCTCCTCAGGGTAGTCCTTGAGCAACACTGATGTGGCACCTCCGCCGTTGACAGCGCCAATGCCGTCAAAACGCTTGCCTGCATTGACGTGTGTGATACGGACAACCTGCGTGTCGGCTGCGGCAGTCAAAGACATTGCAAATAATAAGGTCAGAAGAAAGAATTGCCTCATCGTCTTATCGCCTTAGGTGGGTAAGTTACTTTATACAGACTTTCTTGCCGTTGCGGATATAGATTCCGCGTAGCGTAGGTTTGCAACTCTTTCGCCCGCTCAGGTCATACAGTGCACCATCCTCTCCACGCCCTTCGTTGAGGGAGTCAGCAGAGGGGTGTCGGATTCCCACAAATTCCTGCTTCAGTTTCTTGAAGTCGTCGCGAGATAAGACATAGTCCTGCGCAAAGGCATCCTCCCACCAGGCGACATTGCCATGCTGATGATCGGTACTCTTGAAAGCGTCGCTGTTGACGTCCTTAGTACGGTCGTAGTCATACCATGGCATGAAGAACAGCCACTTGGAATTAGCCTTCCACATGGCGCTGACTTTTGCCACGTTGCCACACTCAGTAAGAGCAACAAGCTTCGTGGGCGACTGCTTTTGAAGGAACTTATAGCAGCTATTGTAGATGTTCGTTGCGCTACTGTTGTTATAGATATCTATGCCCACAATGTCCACATATTCGTCGCCGGGATACCAGCGGTAGCCATCGCTGTAGGGCTTATTCCATGCGGCCGCCGAGGTCCACACCCAAATAAGATTGTCAAGCCCGGCATCCTGAAAGCGGCGGTACATCACGCGCCAGAGCTCGTTGCAAGCCTCTGGGTCCTTACCCCACCAGAACCACATGCCGCCAGCCTCGTGCAGCGGGCGCCAAAGAATCGGAATCTTGCGCGACTTGAATGGCTTCAGGTAGTTCGCAATCTGGTCTATATCACTTATCATCAGCTTATACTCCTCAGACTCCGGCTCAAAAATCTTACGCACGTCGAAGCTGGTCTGTCCGGCCTCGGTGCCCGGAGTGCAGGTATAGCTCTGTCCGTCATTCGTGGGTACATTCCAGTGCCACATACACCCGACCATACCACCCTGACGATACCAGTTCACCACTTCGGTGGTATTCGAGTAGTCAATCCAACCGCCCTTCTTTGAGTAGACGTGATGAATGAAATCGAAGAAGTTCAGCGCGGGCCATTTCCCGGTATGCTGATTGACCCACTTCGCCTCATTAAGGTTCCAGTTGACATTGGCAATAGTGCCGGAAAGCGTCTTTTCGCCCTCGATGTAACGCAACAGCTCCAGCAGTTGCTCCGCTTCTGCCGACAGTTTCCGTTCCTCCTGAGCCCAAGCGCCTGTCACCAAGGCCAAAGCCACAAGCAAAGCAAAAAATCTGTTCCTTTTCATATTTATATTAGCCCATTATAATTGTTTTCGTGGCAAATATAATAATTATTTCCGACAGAACTTGCACTTTACCAAATAAATACTCTCAAGAGAGCGAAAAGATTAATATAAAAGCCACAAATTATCATCCATCTTAGCCAAGAACGAGATAAATAATAAAATGTTTATTCAAAAACGCTACACTGCACCCACGAGGGAAAAAGGTATTTGCAAAAAAAAGAGCTCCCCGACATCCTTCCGGACATCGGGGAGCTTCTTTGAAAAAGTGGCGGCTACCTACTCTCCCACGGGTGTGCAGTACCATCGGCGCAAGCGGGCTTAACTTCTCTGTTCGGGATGGGAAGAGGTGGGA
>JAFUFW010000012.1 GCA_017469685.1 Bacteroidaceae bacterium
CCGCGCTTCTTGCGTAAGGCATATTATTCGAAATAAAAGACGAGCGAAACCATCTTGGCAGGCCCGCGGTCGATACCCTTGGTGAACTTAAGCAGCGACTCGTCAATGAGGTCGCTGCGGTCGTGGACAATAATGTCGCGCAGCCCAAAGGAGAAGCGAAGCTCGGGAATGAGTTTGAAGAAAGGCAGGTAAATGTCGCAGCCCATACCCAATTCCAAGAAGCAGTCGAAGCGGTCGGTAAGGATGGCGTTGTGCTTGCGCGTGGTCAAGTCTACAGATGGCGCTGCGCCTGCCACCACGTACGGGCGGAAATTATTGTAGCGCGGGGCTGCCACCTTAAGCAACACCGGCACCGAAATATATGTCGACTTAAGGTTCTGCGTGGTGTCGCGCCCGCTCACTTGTTCGTGCATGAGGAGGTGCTTCTGCCCGAAATAGATTGTTGGCTGAATGCGCAGACCAAGGTACTTTGACAAGCGGAGCTCGCCCAGCACGCCGACGGTGAAGCCAGGCTGGAAGTTGTCTACGTCAGTGTACCATTGTTCGCCCGACGCAGGGTCTACGTATCCGTTGTTCTTGAACTCTAAGTCCATCATATTAAGACCAACGAAGAAGCCGTAGTGCAGGAAGCGCTGGTCGAGATAGGGGCGGTTTTGGATACGTAGCTCCTGTGACAGCAGCCTTGAGGCTGCCGCCAACGATATAAGTATTATGACAGCAAAGCGCTTCATTTCCGCTAATATAACGAACGACTATCCCGATTTATTGCCTTTGGGTCTTCAGTTTCAGTCGGGCTGCCTTCAGCCCCGGGGCTGTGGCTGTGACTGTGACATCGCCAGGCGTATGGCTTGAGCGCACGATGGCGAGTGCGCGGCCGAGGTAGAGATGGCGGTGGTCTGTCTGTGTAAGTTCGTCGCTGTAGTGGTCGCCGCTCGAGACGGCAGCGAGGCTTGCTGCTCCCTCTACCTCGAAGTGTACGTCGGCATCGGCGGTAGGCACCACGCGCCCCCTCTTGTCTACAGCAGCGACACTGATGTGGTTCAGGTCAATACCGTCGGCTTTCCAGTATGAACTTTCCACGCCTGCAAGGGGGCGTGCCGCAGGTTCAAGGTCGGCCTTAAGTCGCAAGGCTACGGCCTCGCCTGCCGTCTCCTCGCGGTGGCGTGCTACGATGCGTCCGTTCGTTCTGGCCACGGCCTCTATATATCCCGGCTCGTACGTCAGTTTCTCCCAACGGATTTGGTTGCGCACCTTGGGGTTGGTGCGGTCGTTGGGCTTCGTGCCGAGGCTCTTGCCGTTGACGATTATTTCCACCTCGTCGGCGTTGGTGTAGACGGTTAGGCTGAGTTGTTCGCCCTCGTGGCGCGTCCAGTGGTCGGTAAGCCTGCGTATGCGCTGGCTTACTCCGTTCCATTCAATGTCCTGACTCTGCTCTTGGAAGCAGATGTGCACTACGGGCTCGTCGGTGAAGATGCTCTTAGCCAGATAAGCATTGGGTTTAGTTGTAAGGTCTATGTTGAACACTCCCTGTGCCCAGCCCTTGGCAGGCCAGCCCTGACTCTCGCCGAGATAGTCAATGGCACCCCAGTAGGCAAGGCCTATCACCTTGTCGAGATCCATCTCGTAGTAGTTTGGTCCCATGGCCGCAGTAGTAGCTTCGCTCTGGTAGAACATCATCCAAGGGAAGCGGCGCCCGTCGCCTGGGAAGTACATATAGCGATAGTTGTAGGCGGCGATGTCCGTCTCCATGACTAATGGCGCAGGCAGGGAGTCGGTCTGCTGGTTGCGGCCTCGAGGGTGCATGGCCACGGTGACGAGGCGGGTGCTATCGTAGCGGTGCAGCAGAGGCTTCATCATTCTGTATGGTGTCACTCCCCAGTCGCCGAAGGGCAGGTTAGCGTATGTCTGCAATTCGTTGCCGAGGCTCCAGAATACTATCGAGGGATGGTTCCTGTCGCGGCGGATCCACTCGGGCAGGTCGTGTTGCCAGAGTTCGGTCCAGGGAGTACGTCCGCCGCAATACTGCGTTAGCCATTTGTCGTAGAGCTCGTCCACGACGAGCATACCGAGCGAGTCGCACAAGTCGAGCAGGTTCTCGCTGTAGGGGTTGTGGCTTGTACGTATATGGTTGAAGCCGAAGTCCTTCAGCAGGCGCAGTCGCTTCTCGATAGCCCGCGGGTAGGCTGCTGCGCCCAAAGCGCCGAGGGTGTGGTGGTTGGCAATGCCTTTGAGCAGCACTTTGCGGCCGTTGAGTTTCATGCCGAACAAAGGCGAGAACTCAAGTTGCCGCACGCCGAAGCGGGCTCTAACGTTGTCGAGTTCACGGCCGTCGCCGTCGAGGATTGACACCTCGGCAGTGTAGAGGTAAGGGTCATCCACGTCCCAGCGGTGAGCGTCAGCAATGTGCATGGGTTGTAGCTTGTACTCGCGAGTGGCGCTGACGCGTTCGTCTGTGGTCTGTTCGCTGACGATGCGCCCGCGCTGGTCGCGTATGCGTGCACGCATACGTAAATATTTAATGTCACGTGCTGTGCAGGTTACCTCCGCCTGAATGCTTACGCTGTCGCTCCCGTTTGTGGTTATGTATAGCGGATGGCGTGCGAAAAAGACATCAGGAGAGGTCGTCACCACGTGAACATCGCGGTAGAGTCCTGCCCCCGTATACCAGCGGCTGTTCTCAGGGTTGCGAGTGTCTGCCCTCACGGCCAGCACGTTGTCGCTGTCCCAACGCAAGAGCTTCGTCACATCGGCCTCGAAGCCCAGGTAGCCATAGTCGGTCTTTCCTATCAACTGTCCGTTGAGGTAGGCATCGCCGGTATAGAGTATACCTTCGAAATCAAGCACTACGCGACGGCCTCGCCACTGAGGATCGGCGCTGAAACTCTTGCGGTACCAGCCAATGCCCATCAGCTTGAACCCGCGCGAACTGAGGCGGCTGCGTACGTTTGCGCCAGGGTCGGAAGTGTCGGGGCGTTCGTCGGCAGTAGGGGCCACCCATGGCTGTTCGATTTGGAAGTCGTGGGGTAAGTCTACGAGGCGCCATGCGCTGTCGTCGAAGTCCAAAGCTTCAGCGCCAGCGATGTCGCCGGAATGAAAACGCCAACCGAAATTCATGAGTTCTGTAGTGCGAGGCCCGGCAAGGCCAGGAGCAGCAAAGCATGCGATGACAATGAGAACGACGAGCCGCTCAGCCAACGTGCGAACTCCACTCTTCAAGGAAAAAGAAGGACTATGCATAAGCAGATATTAATGACGAATGATGAAATGGAACATTAAGAATGAAAAAAGCGGAAGTGCTGAGAATAAGTCTCTGCGCCTCCGCATTCTATTATTAATCACTTATTTAAAGCGTAGCGGGACTCGGGATTGAACCGAGGACCTCATGATTATGAATCATGCGCTCTAACCAGCTGAGCTATCCCGCCAACATTGTTGTCCGTTTCACGAACGCGGGTGCAAAGGTAATGCTTTTTTGCTTTCCTACAAATGTTTTTGCAAAAAAAGTTGCTTTTGATGTTTCTTTTTGCTGCTAAAGTCCTACCTTTGTACTCGTATTCCGTGTCAGCCAGAGCTGTCGCCCAGACATTAAGCCGGTTCCCTCTGACTCCCTACCCCCTACGATGCATCTCTCACAGCCGCTTCAGGGCTAATAACCCAGTAATAGCTATGTCATTCGCCCGCCTTTATCACAGCACCATAGACCTTTTGTTCCCCCTAACGTGCGGCGGCTGTGGCTGCCGCCTGGCCCTCGACGAGGATCAGGTCTGCGCTGAGTGCTTGCTTAAGTTGCCCTTAGAGATTAACCGCTCATGGCAGCACAACCGCCGAATCGCAGAGTGGTCGGATCACGATGGCGTGGTCGGCGTCGGAGCCTTCACACGTTACACTCACGATGCCATCTCTGCCCACATAATCCATAGCCTTAAATACTACCGTCGCACTGCGCTCGGCCAGTGGATGGGGCGTTTGGCCGCTCAGCAGCTTCGTGCCTCCGGACTTTTCGATGGTGTAGATGCCATCGTGCCCCTGCCCCTCGCGCCTCGCCGACACAGGCGTCGCGGTTTCAACCAAAGCGTGCTGATAGCTCAAGGCATGGCAGCTGAGCTGGGGCTGCCCGTGCTAACCGGGCTGCTGCGCCGTACCGGCGGTTTCGAGTCGCAGACGCGCTTCACTTACCACCAGCGCCTTGAAAACATGAAGGGCGCTTTTGCGCTGGCCGACGGCGTTGACCCCATCGCCATGTCTGGTCGCCACTTTCTGCTCGTAGACGACGTCATCACCACCGGTGCCACCATGCTCAGCGCCATCACAGCCCTCGAGCAAATCCCCGCTGCACGCTTCACCGCTTTCGGCTGGGCCTGGGTCAATACGGCATAAGAACGAAGCAGCCAGAGATGCAGGCAAACATTAAAAAAACATAAAAAGGGACCTTTTTTGCTCCACGACCGAAAATCTTTCATTATTAAGCTTTAAACTTTAAACTATAATCCGTACCTTTGCGCGGTTTTTGAGGCAGATACTCTGAAATTATCACTATTTAGCTACGTTGTAAAGCCATAATGTCGTAATATTATAATGCCGCTATATTGTTATATCTCAGACTATTAGACGCAAATTGTAATTTGTAAATTGTTAAATTGTTAAACGCAAAGATGAACGTAATCACTAAGACAGTCCAGCTGCCCGATGGTCGCGAAATCTCCATCGAGACTGGCAAGCTTGCCAAGCAAGCTGACGGTGCCGTGATGCTGCGCATGGGCAACACCATGCTGCTGGCCACCGTGTGTGCCGCAAAAGACGCTGTGCCTGGCACAGATTTCATGCCCCTTCAAGTAGAATATCGCGAGAAATATGCCGCTGCCGGCCGTTTCCCCGGTGGCTTCACGAAGCGCGAAGGTAAGGCCAACGACGACGAAATTCTCACTTGTCGCCTCGTAGACCGTGCGCTCCGTCCACTCTTCCCCAGCAACTACCACGCTGAAGTCTACGTAAACGTGAACCTCTACAGCGCCGACGGCGTAGACATGCCCGACGCACTCGCTGGCTTCGCAGCCTCTGCAGCCCTCAGCGTCAGCGACATACCCTTCGAGGGCCCGATTTCTGAGGTCCGTGTGGCTCGCATCAATGGCGAGTACATCGTGGATCCCACCTTCGAGCAGATGAAGGAAGCCGACATGGACATCATGGTCGGTGCTACTGAGGAGAATATCATGATGGTAGAGGGCGAGATGAAGGAAGTCTCGGAGCAAGACCTGCTCCAGGCCCTCAAGGTTGCCCACGAAGCCATCAAGCCCATGTGCCGTCTCCAGAAGGAACTGGCCAAGGAGCTTGGCAAGGACGTCAAGCGCGAGTACTGCCACGAGGTCAACGACGAGGAACTGCGCGAGAAGGTGAACAAGGAGTGCTACCAGCCCGCCTACGATGTCACCAAGCAGGCCCTGGAAAAGCACGCCCGTGCCGAGGCCTTCGAGAAGATCCGCGAGGACTTCAAGGTGGCATACGCCGAGGCTAACCCCGACATGGACGCTGCCGAGCTCGAAGAGAAGAACGCCCTCATCGACCGCTACTACCACGATGTGGAGCGCGACGCCATGCGTCGTTGCATCCTCGACGAAGGCATACGCCTCGACGGCCGCGGCACCACCGACATCCGCCCCATCTGGTGCGAAGTAAGTCCCCTGCCCGGTCCTCACGGACGCTCCATCTTCACGCGCGGCGAGACCCAGTCTCTCTCCACCGTCACCCTCGGCACGAAGCTCGACGAGAAGCTCGTCGACGACGTCCTCGACCGCTCGTACATGCGCTTCCTGCTGCACTACAACTTCCCGCCCTTCTCGACAGGCGAGGCCAAGGCCCAGCGTGGCGTAGGCCGTCGCGAGATAGGTCACGGCCACCTCGCATGGCGTGCCCTCAAGGGTCAGATACCCGCTGACTATCCTTACACCGTGCGTGTCGTCAGCGACATCCTCGAGAGCAACGGCTCAAGCTCTATGGCCACCGTCTGCGCAGGCACCCTCGCACTGATGGATGCCGGCGTGCCCATCAAGAAACCCGTAAGCGGTATCGCCATGGGCCTCATCAAGAACCCCGGTGAAGAGAAATATGCCGTGCTCTCCGACATCCTCGGCGACGAGGATCACCTCGGCGACATGGACTTCAAGACCACAGGTACAAAGGACGGACTCACAGCCACACAGATGGATATCAAGTGCGACGGCCTGAGCTACGAGATACTCGAGAAAGCCCTCATGCAGGCCAAGCAGGCCCGCGAGCACATCCTCGGCAAGATCCTGGAGTGCATGCCCGAGCCGCGTCCCGAGCTCAAACCACACGTTCCCCGCATCGAGCAGATCATCATCCCGAAGGAGTTCATCGGCGCTGTCATTGGCCCGGGCGGAAAGATCATCCAGGGTATGCAGGAGGACACCGGTGCAACCATCACCATCGACGAAGAGGATGGCGTGGGCAAGGTGCAGGTCAGCGGCCCAAACGCTGAGAGCATCAACGCCGCACTGGCCAAGATCCGCGCCATCGTGGCCGTGCCCGAGGTGGGCGAGGTCTACGAGGGCACCGTACGCAGCATCATGCCTTACGGCTGCTTCGTTGAGTTCATGCCTGGCAAGGACGGCCTGCTGCACATCTCCGAGATCGACTGGAAGCGCCTCGAGACCGTCGAGGAAGCTGGCATCAAGGAGGGCGACAAGATGACCGTCAAGCTTCTCGATATCGATCCCAAGACCGGTAAGTTCAAACTCTCCCGCCGCGTACTGCTTCCGAAGCCCGAAGGCTACGTTGAGCGTCCGGCTCGTCAGCGCCGTGAGCGCCCCGAGCGTGGCGGTGGCGAACAGCGTCCGCGTCGCGAGGAGTAAGCGCAAAAGAATACAGTAATCCGCAGAGGGGCTGTGCCGAAAAGCTGGCGCAGCCCCTTTTCTTTGCCTGCAATGCTCTTTATGATATGGATAACAATGAACACGGCGATAGGAGAGGATAAAAAAGAGTGGGGAAACGGAAAAGTTTCCCCATTCTTTTTCTCTTTTGGCTAAATATCTTTATCTTTGCTGACATAAATTAAATATGTACGCGCGCGTATGAAGAAATATGTCTTAGACCTTAAGTTGCTGGGTGTAGAACAATTGCGCGAGGGCTATGGCCTGCTCCGTCTCACTGACGCGAAGGCGCCTCTGCCAGAGATGTCGGCAGGTCAGTTCGTGGAGGTGCGCGTAGATGCGTCGGCCCAGACGTTCCTGCGCCGCCCGATAAGCATCAACAGGGTGGACCGCGAGCACAACGAGCTGTGGCTGCTCGTGCACGCCGTAGGCCCCGGCACACGCCGCCTTTGCGAGTTGGCTCCGGGTTCAGTGGTTAATGTTGTGCTGCCCTTGGGGCAAGGATTTACGCTGCCCAAGGCCGCTGAAGCCAGAGGTGCCGATGCTCCTTTTAGCCTGCTCGTAGGCGGTGGCGTAGGCACGGCCCCTCTTCTGTGCCTTGGCGAGGAGCTCGTGGCCCTCGGCCATAAGCCCCTGTTCCTGCTCGGCGGGCGTTCCTCGTCCGACCTTATGCAGCTCGACCTCTTCCGCGAGCTGGGCGAGGTGCTGCTCACTACCGAGGACGGCACTGCCGGCGAGCGGGGCTTCGTGACGCAGCACAGCGTGTGGGCCAGCCCGTCAATGCGCAATTGCCGCTTTGTCTACACCTGCGGCCCCAAGCCAATGATGATGGCAGTGGCACGGCTGTGCCGCGAACAGGGGATGGAGTGCGAGGCTTCGCTCGAGAACATGATGGCCTGCGGCCTCGGAGCTTGCCTCTGTTGCGTGGAGGATACCGTCGACGGCCACGTCTGCGTATGTAAGGAAGGCCCGGTGTTCGACACCAGACGACTGAAATGGAATTGAATAATGAAGCCCGTCCCCAGCCCCTCTCACGGAAGGGGGAGCACACAGTAAGATGGCAGGTGGAGACAGACGCCCTTCTCGCTGGATGGGTTGAGGACAGGCTCTTACGAACTGATAACTATGAACAGTGAATTAACGACAGCTATAGCGTCGCTGCAACTTCAGAATCCCGTGATGACGGCCTCGGGGACGTTCGGCTATGGGCTTGAGTTTGCCGACTTTGTCGACCTGAACAGCCTCGGCGGCATTATAGTCAAAGGCACGACGCTGGAGGCGCGCGAGGGCAACCCTTACCCCCGCATGGCCGAGACGGCACAGGGCATGCTCAACTGCGTAGGCCTGCAGAACCGTGGCGTCGACTATTTCTGCCGCGAAATATATCCGAAGCTCCAGGGGCTGCAGACGAACGTCATAGTCAACGTCAGCGGCAACAGCCCCGAGACCTACGCCGAATGTGCGCGCCGCATAGCACAGCTGGAGCGCATACCGGCCATAGAACTCAATATCTCGTGCCCTAACGTGCGCCAGGGAGGCATGGCCTTCGGCGTCAGTGCCGACGGTGCCGCAAGCGTGGTCAGAGCCGTGCGTGCCGCCTACCCGAAGACACTCATCGTGAAGCTCTCGCCCAACGTCACGTCAATAGCCGACATAGCCCGCGCTGTGGAGGCTGAAGGGGCTGACGCCGTTTCGCTCATCAACACGCTTATGGGCATGGCAATCGATGCCGAGCGGCGGCGGCCGGTGCTGAGCATAGGCACCGGAGGTCTCTCTGGACCGGCCGTGAAACCCGTGGCACTGCGCATGGTGTGGCAGGTCTACGAGGCGGTGAAGATTCCAATCGTTGGCCTGGGCGGCATCATGAATGCCACTGATGCTATAGAGTTCATCCTCGCCGGAGCCGCCGCGGTGGAGATAGGCACTGCCAACTTCATCGACCCGCAGGTCACCGCGAAGGTCATCGATGGCATACGCGACTACCTGCAGCGCCACGGCATCGGCAGCGTGCGCGAGCTTATAGGAGCGGCCCATGGCTGACAAGCCTTTAGGCAAGATTCAAAAAACCCTTAAGGGTTATCGCCCGAACCCTTAAGGGTTTTGGCCTGAACCCTTAAGGGTTATCCACAAAACCCTTGAGGGTTTCCGACGGCCCCCTTTAGCCTTCGCTGCGAGGCGGCTTGGCAGCGGGCATCAGGCATTAAGTCATCAACATCATTACGCCATAACATCACAGTGAGACATAACAGCGCCTCTATAGCCATCATCATCCTCGCTCTGGCGGCAGTGGCCTTGGGCGTGGCCAACCTCTACTGGGGCTCGGTTCACATCCCATGTGCCGAGGTGACCAACATCCTCGCCGGGCGCGGCTCGGAGCGTCAGTCGTGGGCCTACATTATCTGGGAGAACCGGGTTCCGCAGGCTGTCACGGCCATCTTCTCGGGTGCAGGCCTGGCTGCGGCGGGCCTGATGCTGCAGACGGTGTTCCGCAACCCTCTGGCAGGCCCGAGCATACTGGGCATCGACGGCGGCGCCAACCTTGGCGTAGCGCTGGTGATGCTGCTTATGGGTGGCTCCTTCGTGGCGGGGACGTTCTCGCTGAGCGGTTTCGTGCTGGTGATCGTGGCTGCGATGCTCGGCGCCTGGGGCATCATGCTGGTGCTCATAGCCTTCTCGCGTCTGCTGCGCTCCAATACGATGCTCCTGATCACGGGCGTCATGATCGGCTACCTCACCTCCTCAGCCATTTCGCTGCTCAACTACGGTGCCACTGAGGAGGGTGTGCGCTCGTTCATGGTGTGGGGCCTTGGCAGCTTCGCCAACGTCACCGTCGATCGCCTGCCGGCTTTCGTGGTCACGATGGCCGCGGGGCTATCAGGTTCCATGCTTCTCATCAAGCCCCTCAACGCCCTCCTGCTGGGCGATAACTATGCCACCAACCTCGGCGTCAACGTGCGGCGCACCCGCACAGCCCTGCTTTTTGCCACAGGGCTGCTAACCGCCACCTCCACAGCCTTCTGCGGCCCGATTGCTTTCGTGGGGCTGGCCGTGCCGCATATAGCCCGCCTGGTGCTCGGCACGGCCGACCATCGGCTGCTGCTGCCCGCCACGATGCTCACTGGCGCCTGCCTGACACTGACGTGCAACCTGCTCTCTACGCTGCCCTCGCAGTCGGTAATCCCGATCAATGTGATAACCCCCGTGCTGGGAGCGCCGGTAGTGATATGGGTGATAGTAAAGTTGAAACATTGAATTTCTGAATAATAAAGTCTATAGAACTTACCTTATATGTTAGCAAAGACATACAGTGCAACCGTTGCTGGCATAGCGGCCATACCCGTAACGATAGAAGTCAACGTGGACGCTGCAGGGAAAGAGCAGCTCGGGATGCGGATGACCATCGTTGGACTGCCGGACAACAGCGTCAAAGAGAGCTTCAGCAGAATTGACTCAGCACTGAAGAACAGCGGCATAAAACTGACGCCGCAGAACATCGTGGTGAACCTGGCCCCCGGCGACATACGCAAGGAGGGCACGGGCTTTGACCTTCCAATAGCCTTAGGAATCCTGATGGCCAACAACATAGTCTCGCAGACTGAGCGCGCAGCACGCTTCATGGTGCTCGGAGAGCTGAGCCTCGACGGGTCGCTGCAGCCTATTCGAGGAGCATTGCCCATAGCCATCAAGGCTCGCGAGCTGGGCTTCGACGGCCTGATAGTGCCGAGGCATAATGTGCACGAGGCGGCCGTCGTCAACCGCCTGAAGGTCTACGGAGCCGACACCCTGCAGCAGGTGATGGAGTTCTTCAACGGCGTGCCCGACACGCTCGTGCCTACCGTCATCGACACACGTGCCGAGTTCTATGCCCACCAGAATGACTACGAGCTGGATTTTGCCGACGTCAAAGGCCAGGAGAGCATCAAGAGAGCCCTGGAGGTGGCGGCCGCCGGAGGCCACAACCTGATTATGGTAGGCCCGCCGGGCGCCGGCAAGAGCATGATGGCACGTCGTCTGCCCGGCATATTGCCGCCGCTGACGCTGGCTGAAAGCCTCGAGACAACGCAGATCCACTCCGTGGCAGGCAAACTGAAGGGCGGCACCGGACTCATCACCGAACGGCCGTTCCAGGCGCCCCACCATACCGTGTCGCAGGTAGCACTCGTAGGCGGCGGGGCTAACCCTATGCCCGGAGCCATTAGCCTGGCGCACAACGGAGTGCTCTTCCTCGACGAACTGCCTGAATTTCAAAGACAGGCTCTGGAGGTTTTGCGGCAGCCACTGGAGGACAGGAAGATAACTATCTCGCGCGCTAAATATAGCATCGACTATCCATGCAACTTCATGTTCGTGGCTTCGATGAATCCATGCCCCTGTGGCTACTATAGTCATCCCACGAAACCCTGTCAGTGCACACCGGGGCAGATAAACCGATATCTCAACAAAATCAGCGGTCCGCTGCTCGACCGCATCGACATTCAATGCGAGATCCAGGCCGTGCCGTTCGCACAACTCAGCAAATTGCAGCCCGGCGAGAGCTCAGCGACGATACGCGAGCGGGTCATCAAAGCCCGCGCCATTCAGGAGGCACGCTTCAGCGCCCTCGCGGCAGAGGGAAAGGGGCCGCGCATACACTGCAATGCGCAGATGAGCGAGAAGATGCTGGCGCAGTTCGCACGCCTCGATGCCCAGTCGACAGAGATGCTGCGCATGGCCATGGAGCGGCTTAAACTCAGCGCACGGGCCTACTCGCGAATACTTAAGGTGGCACGCACCATTGCTGATCTGGCTGCTTGTGAGGACATCCTCACCGAGCACATAGCAGAAGCTATAGGCTATCGCAATCTCGACCGCAGTGACTGGGCGGAGCGAGGATTCTGAATAATGAGAAGAAACGCATGGATGCAATAGATAAAAAGAAGCTGAACATTGCTTTCGTGGGCCTTGGCGACCGCGGACGAACAGCGGTGCGCATGATGACCGAAATGCCAGACGTGCGCGTGGCTGCGCTCTGCGATACGGTGGAGGCAAACGTGACGACCGCACGTGCGGCAGTTGTCAGCCATACATTCTGCGCTGCGGGTACCGACGCTTACAAGCTTGCCTGCGGCCGTCCAGACGTAGACCTCGTGTACGTATGCACAGACTGGAACAGCCATGCCACCATCGCGCTCGAGGCTCTGCGTGCGGGCAAGCATGTAGCTGTGGAGGTGCCTGCGGCACTGACGATTGGCGACCTTGAGCAGCTGGTGCAGACAGCCCGCGCCGCCGGCCGCCGCTGTTTCATGCTCGAGAACTGTTGTTTCGACCGCCAAGTGCAGGACGCCGTAGCAGCTATACGCAGAGGCGAGATTGGCGAGATGGTACATGCCGAGGGAACGTACTACCACGAACTCGACGACCGGTGGACGGGCTGGCGCCTCGAGATAAACAGGCAGCTTGCAGGCGACCTCTATCCCACGCATGAAATCGGACCTATCTGCATGGCACTCGGCATAGGGCAGGATGATGAGTTCCAGACGCTCGTGAGCATGGACAGCGCTGCCATTGCCGGACCGCGGGTCTACAAAAGAGCCCTGCGCAAGGAGGCTGAGGACTTCGCTGCTGGCGACCATACAACAACGCTCATCCGGACGCGCCGTGGCCGGACCATCCTGCTCAAGCACGACGTGATGACCCGTCAGGACTACGACCGCCAGCTGACATTCATAGGAACCGAAGGGCGCATTGTGCTTACCGACGAAGGCAGACCTTCGCATGAGGCTATGACGCGAGCCATGAATCGCCATCTCGTAGAGGCTCTCATGAACGGCGGCGAGCTGCTCGTGAGCGAGGCTGACATGGCGCGATGGTGCGCCATAGTGCCGCTCTCGCTACAGAGTATAAAAAAAGGCTACGCTCCCGTTGCCTTCCCTGACTTTAACTTTTAGCTCAAGCCCTTGATCACTAATCTCTCGCTCGGCGCTTGCGACGCTTCTTCGGACAAAGCGAGCCAGAATAATCACTAATTCAAACAGCCATCGAACTCTCAACTCCCATAACATACCTGCCAGGCGTAGGTCCGCAACGGGCAAAGCTGCTGGCGTCGGAAGCTCGCATCGAGACCTACCGCGACCTGCTGTACTACTTCCCTTACAAGCACATCGACCGCTCACGCCTCTACTATATTCACGAACTGACGGCAGACATGCCCTTCGTGCAGATAAAGGGCGAGATCCTAAGCTTCGAGGAAGATGGTGTGGGGCGCAAGCGTCGGCTCATTGCCCACTTCACCGACGGACACGGAGTGATTGACCTCGTATGGTTTCAGGCCGCATCCTTCAAGTGGGTGAAGAAGAGCTATCCGGCCGGCAAACAGTTCATCGTCTTCGGCAGGCCCGGAGTGTTCGGCGGCAGAATTAATATTGCACATCCCGACATAGACCCGGCCGACAGCCTCCAGCTGGGAGCCATGGGACTGCAACCCTACTACACCACGACCGATAAGATGAAACGCGGCGGCCTCAACAGCCGCAGCATCGAACGCCTCACGCGCACACTGTTTGAGAAGTTGCAAGGTACGCTCTTCAACGAAACCCTGCCAAAGAGTATTATCGACCGCCTGCTCTTGGTGCCGCTGGCACAGTCGCTGCACGATCTGCATTACCCGCCTACGGCCGATGCCTTGCGGCGTGCCACCTATCGGCAGAAGTTTGAGGAACTGTTCTTCATCCAGCTCGGTATTCTCCGCTATGCCCGCCTGCGCCAGCAGCAGGTGCGCGGTCATGTATTCTCCCGCGTCGGCGACAAGTTCAATACTTTCTATCAGCAGAATCTGCCGTTCAGCCTCACTGAAGCCCAGAAGCGAGTCATAAAGGAGATGCGGCGTGATATGTGTAGCGGCAAGCAGATGAACCGCCTTTTGCAGGGCGACGTAGGCTCTGGCAAGACGCTGGTGGCGCTGATGACTATGCTCATAGCTCTTGACAACGGCTTTCAGGCCTGCCTGATGGCGCCGACGGAGATACTCGCAGAGCAGCATTTCGCCACTTTCCAGGACTTCCTCAGCGGCTTGCCCGTCAAGGTCGTCTTGCTGACAGGAGCTATCAAGAGCAAGAAGCGGAGGGCTGAAATCCTCGGGGGACTGCGTTCGGGCGAGATAGACATACTTATAGGTACGCATGCCGTGCTTGAGGATAACGTCGCTTTCCGTAGGCTCGGGCTCATAGTTATCGACGAGCAACACCGTTTCGGGGTTGCGCAGAGGGCGCGACTCTGGAAGAAAGGACCTGCCACGACTGCCGATGCTGTGGGTGCTTTTGAAGGCACTGTCCCTCCACACGTCCTCGTAATGACCGCTACGCCCATACCACGAACGCTGGCTATGACCCTGTACGGCGACCTCGACGTGTCGGTCATCGACCAGCTGCCGCCAGGCCGTAAGCCAATCGAGACACGCCATTTTTGGGAAGAGCGCTCTGCAAGCCTGTACAAAGGTATCAGGGCTGAAATCCAGAAGGGCAGGCAGGTTTACATCGTCTTTCCGCTCATTCAGGAGAGCGAGAAGATGGATCTGCAGGACTTGGAGAACGGCTATCAAGAGTTCTGCAGGGCTTTCCCTGACCAGAGAATATCGAAAGTCCACGGACGAATGAAGAGTGCAGAGAAAGATGCTGAGATGGAACGCTTCGTTAGCGGCGAGACTCAGATCCTGGTTGCTACTACTGTTATAGAGGTGGGCGTTAACGTGCCAAACGCATCGGTCATGGTGATTATGAATGCCGAGCGCTTTGGTTTAGCTCAGCTCCATCAGTTGCGAGGCCGTGTAGGCCGTGGTGCCGACCAGAGCTATTGTATTCTCGTGACGAAATATAAGCTCTCGCAGGAGACTAAGCAACGCATTCAGATTATGTGCGAGACTACAGATGGCTTCGAAATAGCCGAGGCAGACCTCCGCTTCCGCGGGCCTGGCGACCTCGAAGGCACACAGCAGAGCGGCCTGGCCTTCGACCTTCACATCGCCAACATTGCCCGAGACGGGCAACTCGTACAGCTGGCACGCGACGTTGCTAATGACCTGCTTGAAGCTGACCCTGACCAAAACCTGCCGGAAAATGCGATGACGTGGCGCCGCCTGCGGGAGCTTAACCGGGATAATGTGGATTGGAGTAACATATCATAACAGACGAGGGCTCTTCACTCGGTGAAGAGCCCTCGTCTGTTGGTGGGATAGAATAGAGAATCTTTGTGGCTGAAGCTTGACCTGCGGAGGCTCACCTTGCCCAAGCCTCCAGAAGACGCACTTCAGAACCGTCGGCTGAGGCAACTGTGAAATCAGCCAGCACAGCAGGAATCAGGCATGAGAAACCCGTGTTGAGCGTGACGCTGTTGCCTTCGCAGTCGGTGATGACGGCCGAGCCTTGCAGGCACGAAAGAGTAACGAAGCTGTCTTCGCCAAGTAGATGACGCGTCAGTGATGTCTGGGTAGACAATACGTTGACGACGAATTTGTCGCAGTCGACAACCGTCACGGCCGTTTCCTCGGGCTCCTCATAATGGGTGCGGTAGTCTGGATGAACGGTGAAGTCGATGGCGTCGAGCGCCTCCTGCGTGTGGAGCTGGCGGGGCTTACCGTCGAGGCCGAGGCGGTGGTAGTCGAAGATGCGGTAGGTGATGTCCGAACTCTGCTGGATTTCACAAACCATGATGCCCTTGCAGATGGCATGAACGCGCCCTGCAGGGATGAAGAAGACATCGCCTGCCTTCACCTCATGGCGAGCCAGCACGTCAACGATGGTTCCGTCGTCAACCCTCCGCTCGTATTCCTCGCGGCTAACTTCTTCCTTAAAACCGCAAAGCAACGAAGCGCCAGGCTCGGCGCGGAGCACATACCACATCTCTGTCTTGCCCAACGAGTCGTGGCGGCGGCGAGCGAGAGCATCGTCGGGATGTACCTGAATAGAGAGGTCGCTGGCAGCATCGATGAATTTTACGAGCAGGGGAAGTTCTGCGCCATAACGCTCCAGAACTCTGTTGCCGAGCATCACGGCTCCGTATTCTGCCACGAGGCTGTGGATGCTGCGGCCTGAGAGATAACCGTTGCGAACGTGCGACTCGCTCGAAGGAACATCGCTTATTTCCCAGCTTTCGCCGATAGGTTCGTCGCTTGGCTCAAGCCCCTTAAGCATACGCAGGCGGTGGCCGCCCCATACAAGTTCGTGCAGGTTGTTGTGGAAGAGTAGGGGATACATCGTGAGAGAAGAGCGGATAAAGAGAAAAGAATAAATAAAGAAGGGTGGGGCAAGCGCCTATTCTTCGTCTTCAGAACAGCCGATGGGCGAAGGGCAGCGAGCTTCACCTCGCAGCTGGCTGAGGAACTCAGCCCTGAGAGCGGGGTCGTCAAAGGCTCCGAGATGGTGCATCGTCACCGTATGGGCATTCTGTTTGGCTACGCCTCGCATCTGCATACATAGGTGACGGCCTTCGACAACGACCATCACTCCCAGCGGATTCAGGGCCTCATGTATGCATTCGGCTATCTGCTCGGTCATACGTTCCTGCACCTGAAGACGGTGGCTGAAGGTGTTTACTATGCGTGCGAGTTTCGATAGGCCTGTGATTTCGCCGTTAGGGATATATGCTATGTGGGCGTGTCCGAAGAAGGGAAGCATATGGTGTTCGCAAAGTGAGTAGAACTCAATGTCCTTCACGACGACCATATTGTGGTAAGTCTCTTTGAAGAGTGCTGAGCGCAGTATGGCGATAGGGTCTTCGGTGTAGCCTCGTGTGAGCTCAAGCATGGCCCGAGCCACGCGGATAGGTGTTTTTACAAGTCCCTCTCGCTCGGGAGCTTCGCCTAAGAGCGGGAGTATGGCAGCGTAGTGGGCGGCAAGCTCATCCTGTCGCTCTTGGAATGATTTCATGGTGCTAATAGAGAGCTATGATTTTAGTTTTCACTATGAATGCCTCGCGGAAAGCGCCTGTCTGCCGGATGCTTGCGAGCATTTGCGCGGCCTCTTCACGAGTCTTGAAGTCGCCAATGCGGCAGACCCATCTGGGACTTATGAAGTTGGTGTAGACCGTTACGTCGTCGAAATAGTTGCGAATGGCCGCAGCAGCTGCGTAAGCCTCGGCTTTTGACTTGCGATTGTCGCCTCCGGCATAAATCTGAATGCGATATCCGTTCATTCGGACGCGACGCCCTGTCAGCACAGGAATGTCGGCCCAGGCGCTGCTGTCGGCAACAAGTGTGGTGTCGTTGGCAGTGGCTCGCAGAGGTAGTGGGCGCGCAGTTCGCTTCGGGGCAGCAGTTCGTCCCGGGGCATAGGACACGAGTCCGTTGACGAGGGCGTTGATTTCCTCGTCCTGATGGAGGCTCACTGTGGCCTCACCCGCACGGATGCGAGTGAGGCGTTCGGTGAATGTCTGTGCTGCTAATGCTGTAGGCAACAGGAAATAAATAAAAAATAATAAATGTGCTGCTCCTGATTGAGAGCCTCTGCCAATGCGTCGTTTCATTTACGATGAATGATTTATTATTCCTTATTTATCAGTTAATTAGTTCGTCTTATATTATTTCCATGCGTCGATGATGCCGCAGAAATCAGCGCACTTGAGGGCAGCGCCGCCAATGAGGCCGCCGTCGACGTCGGGCTTCGAGAAGATTTCTTTGGCATTGCTGGGCTTGCAGCTGCCTCCGTAGAGGATGCTGACGTTCTCAGCGGCAGCTTCGCCGAAGCGACCGGCGATGACGCCACGGATGAAGGCGTGCATGTCCTCTGCCTGCTCGGCGGTAGCTGTCTTGCCGGTGCCGATAGCCCATACGGGCTCATAGGCGAGGATGATGTTAGCGAACTGCTCTTCGGTGAGGTCGAAGAGGCTGTCAGCGAGTTGTGCGCCTACGATTTCGTTCTGCTTGCCAGCCTCGCGCTCCTCGAGCACTTCGCCGATGCAGAAGATCACCTTGAGGCCGTTGGCCAGTGCGAGGTTCACTTTCTCCTTCAGTATTTCAGCTGTTTCGCCGTAGTAAGCGCGGCGCTCGCTGTGGCCGAGGATTACGTATTGTGCACCTGTGCTCTTTACCTGTGCGGCGCTTACTTCGCCAGTGTAGGCTCCTTTCTCCTTGTCGGCACAATTCTCGGCGCCGAGACCGATGACGGTGCCTTCGACCACGTCGGCCACTTTGGCCAGATGGATGAACGGAGTGCAGATGACCACGTCGCAGTTTGGTTGGTTAGCGGCGAGCGCAGCCTTGAGTTCGTTGGCCAGTGCGAGGCCTTCTTGCAGGTCGAGGTTCATTTTCCAGTTGCCTGCTACGATTTTCTTTCGCATAGTTTTTATCGTTTATTATTGTTGGTTATAGTTATGTAGCTGTTTGTTGTGCTGAATAATCGATTGCAAAGATACATGAAAAATCATAATCGGTGGTTTATTCTCCTCTATTTTTTTCTTCGCTCGCACTTTTTTTGTTTTTCCACCATCGAAGGCTTGCATAAGCACGGTCGAGGAAGGTGATAAGGAGCAGCGGTACAAGATACCAAAGTAGTAACTTCAGCAACATCCGGCGGTAGCTCTCGGGCTGAGGATGGGCCAGCTGGAGTGTGTGGAGTGGTGCTGTCAGTTGTTGTTTTTGGGGCAGTTGCCGGTGGCCCCATTTGCCTACGATGGTGCCGTCGTGTATGAGGATAAGAGCGGGATTGCTTCGCGCTATGGTCTTCAGGGTAAGCTCGTCGGCGAAGTCGAAGGCGTACTGTGCGCCTGTCAGATCTTGCCATCGGCTGATGGCTTGCCCGTCTGAGGCTGTCAGGCCTTGGAAGCGATAGCCGTAGTGGCTGGCGTAGTCGAAGATGTCATTTATCTCGTTGAAGTTGCCGTCGTCGGCCATCTCAAGGTGGGGGCTGGTGAGGAGGAATACATAGGATGTGTCCTCGATGAGCGTCGGGTCAACGTCGAAATCGAGAATCTCTGGCAATGCCTCGGGGTCTGCCGGCCACTCCATGGCACGTGGGATGTTCTGTCCGATGTGGAATGGGCGGAAGTCGATGATGGGTTCGGCATAGATGCAGAGGAATGCGATAAAGAGAGCGTAGCCGAGGGAATAGAGCGAGATGATCCATTGTGTGGACTCGGAGATGACTCGGGTGAGTAGGTTGCCGCGCCAGAAGATGATTAGTGAGGCGGCGAGCAGGAGTACGTTTTTCAGGAATGTCTGCCAGTTAGTCAGGTGGACGGCGTCGCCGAAGCAGCCGCAGTCTGCCACGGCATTGGTTTGGGCAAGCCACAATGTGAGCGGCGTGTAGACCAGCATTAAGATGAGAATGGAGTATGTGGTCATGCGGCGCCGTATGCCGAAGAAGAGGTAAATGCCGAGGGTGAACTCAAGCACAGCCATGGCTACGGCTATCGTCATGGGCAGTGGCGGCTGTGCCAGTGCTGCTATGCCGAGCGCTGCGGCATAGTCCTCGATTTTGTAGGACGTTCCGGCGGGGTCAAGCAGCTTTACGAGGCCTGAAAAAATAAATGTGGCGGACACGAGCAATCGGCAGGTGTTCACCACAATCCATTGTATCTTGTTGGTCATTCGTCGAATGTGAGTTTTATGAGGGCGAAGACGGCGTAGTTCATCATGTCGGCGTAGTTGGCATCTATGCCTTCGCTTATGAGTGTAGCTCCTCCGAGTTCTTCAATCTGCTTCGTGCGGAAGATTTTTTGAAGGATGATATCGGTGTAGCTGCTCACTCGCATTCCTCGCCAAGCCTCGTCGTAGTCGTGGTTTTTGCGAAGCATCAGCTGCAGCGAGCTCTCGGCCAGGCGGTCGTACTCTGCAATTGCTTCGTCGTTGCTCATGTCGTCGGGTGTCTCGGCAATGCCGTGCTCGAGCTGTATGAGCCCTATTATGGAGTAGTTGACGATGGCAATGAACTCGGGTCTGATGCCTTCGCCGACGAGCGTCTGGCCTTTCATCTCGAGCGAACGGATTCGGTTTGCTTTAATGAAAAGCTGGTCGGTGAGTGATGGAATGCGCAGTATTCGCCATGCTGCACCGTAGTCGTGGAGCTTCTTTACGAAGACGTCGCGGCACTCCTGAAGTACGATGCGGAACTGTTGTTCGGTGTTTTGTGCGCTGTCAGTAGCCATGCACTTACGAGTATTTCAGGATTTGTCCGGGGCGGATCTTCGATGATTTTCTCAGACCGTTCATTCTGCGAAGCTTGTCGACCGTGGTTCCGTGCTTGCGGGCAATGCTGCTTAGGGTCTCGCCTTTCTTCACCTTGTGGTTGCGTGTGCGTGCAGCCTGTCGTGCGTTGCGCTGTGCCTGAGCCTTAGCGGCAGGGCTCTCGCTGCTGTTATATCGTATCTCTTCGTCGTTGCCTGCTTTGCCGTTGGCGTCGTGCTTACCGAGCAGAGTGCCGCGTCCGCGCCCGCGGAAGACATAGAAGTCGCCTGTGACGTCCTGTGCGGCGAAGTCAAAGAGCTTGGCCGGATCGATGTATTCGCCGAGCAGGCGTGTCTCGAAGTGAAGGTGTGTGCCAAAACTGAAGCCTGTGTTGCCGGCGAGTCCGATGGGGTCGCCAGCCTTCACTACGGCGTCGCGCTTCGTAAGGTGTCTGGACAGATGGCCGTAGACGGTCTCGAGGCCGTTGGGGTGGCGGATGACGACAACGTTGCCGTAGCCTTTAGGCTGGAAGTCTACGACGCGCACTTTGCCATCGAAGGCTGCACGTATGGTGTCGCCTTTGTTGGCGTTGATGTCTATTCCTTTGTGCTGGCGGTGGAAGCGTGGACGATAACCGTAGTTTGAGGTGACGATGCGGTTGGTCGTGGGCATGCAGAACCCGCGTAGGTCAATCTTATACTCGTCTGGGAGGCTGACAGAGCCGTAGAGGTTTATCTGGCTGTCCTCCCAGTTGGGGTAGAGTTCTGCTGCGGGGTCTTCGAGTTCTTCCGTCTGCATGAGCCGCTGGATAGCTATGCTGTCTACGGCTCGCATTTTCTTGTCTACAGGTGCCTGCCTGGCCAGCAGGTCCTGTGCGCTGGCAGTGGGAGCGAGTAGCGCGAGCAGGGCCGCAAGTGCCGTTGTCTTTATGGTGTTTCTGGACATATCTTTTGTTTAGGTTTTCTTCGTAAGTCTGTTTAGGTTCTTGGCGCTCTATGGTTTCAGCGCTCGTTTGTAGCATAGATGAAGCCGAATGTTGCGCTCTCGTACTCGAAGATTTCTTCGGGGCGGAAGAAGCGGCGTAGCTCTATCTCTGCATTCTCTGTTGAGTCGGAGGCGTGGACGATGTTCTGCTGGTTGCTCATCGAATAGTCGCCACGGATGGTGCCTGGGTCGGCGACACGGCCGTTGGTGTAGCCCGTCATGGCGCGCACGACGGAGACTGCCTCCACGCCGCTGATGGCCATGGCTACGATGGGCGAAGCCATCATCGAGGCTGCGAGGGCAGGGAAGAATGGGCGGTCAACGAGGTGAGCATAGTGTTCGCGCAGGATGGCTTCGTCCAGTTGCATCATTTTCATGCCTGCAATGCGTAGGCCTCGGCGCTCGAAACGGTGTACGATCTCCCCTATCAGCTGGCGTTGCACGCAACTGGGCTTCAGGAGGACGAGGGTTGTTTCCATACTATCTTATGAGTATATAAGCGTTGTCGTTAGTTTTGGGAAAAGCGGAAAACCACATATTCCGAGCGCAAAGTAAAGTAAAAATCCCGAACCAAGCTAATATCTTAACTCTTTTTATAATAATTTACCTCTATTCCCCCTCTGGCTAATCCCTAATCTTTAATCCCTGATCTCTGTTCCTCGCCAGTTGGCTCAAGCAATGACGAGTCGCCGTAGCTGAGGAAACGGAAGTCGTTGTCGAGCGCATAGCGGTAAATGTCACGCCAGCGATTGCCACCCACGAAGGCTGATACGAGAAGCAGCAATGTGGACTGTGGCTGGTGGAAATTGGTGATCATGCGGCGCACGTAGTGGTAGCGGTAGCCTGGGGCTATGATTATCTGCGTGGAGGTGTGGAGTGCATCTGTGCCGTGGCGGTCCATCCAGCCGAGGATGGCGCGAAGTGCCTGAATGTGGGAAATCATTTTTCCCTCGTCGTTCTCGTACGGTTCCCACTGCATCACTTTCAGCTCGTCCTCCGTAGCCTCGGGGTTGGCCGTTATCTTCTTCCCTATGTAGTAGAGCGACTCCAGTGTGCGCACGCTGGTTGTTCCTACTGCAGTGCATTCGCCTCCGTGGTTGAGCAGGGCTTCTACGGCACTGCGAGGCACGTAGACCCACTCGGCATGCATCTCGTGCCCCTCAATGCGCTCGCTCTTCACGGGCTTGAAGGTTCCGGCTCCCACGTGTAGCGTCAGCTCGGCGCGCTCTATCCCTCTCTGTGTCAGTTCGCTGAGCACTGCGGGCGTGAAGTGGAGGCCTGCAGTGGGTGCAGCCACGCTGCCTTTCACTTTCGAGTATACGGTCTGGTAGGTCTTCAGGTCGCTTTCTTCGGTCTGGCGGTTGAGGTAGGGTGGAATGGGCAGTTCGCCGCAGGCCTCCAGCACCTGTGCCCATGTCAGCGTGTCGCTGTCCCAGCTGAAGCGTATGAGATCGCCGTCGAGGCGTTCGGCGCTGAGCGCTATCGTCTGCCCGCCGATGTCCAGCGAACGCCTGAGCGCCCCCGCCTTCCACTTCTTGGCATTGCCGACAAGGCAGTGCCACGTGCACGAGCCCGTCTGCTGAAACATCAGCACGTAGTCGGCCGGCTGAGCCGGTTCGAGGCAGAACACCTCTATGAGAGCGCCCTTCTGCCCCTCGGGTGCGGCTTTACGGAAGTGTAGGCGCGCCTGGATGACGCGCGTATTGTTCATGACCACGAGCGAGCCCTCGGGCAGCAGTCCTGGCAGGTCGCGGAAATGGCTGTGGCTGATTTTGCCGCTGCGGTAGACGAGCAATTTCGATGCATCGCGCTCGGCGAGTGGATATTTTGCTATGCGCTTGTCGGGCAGCTCGTAGGCGAAGTCGGCAATTCTTATCTCTTTGGGATTAAACATGCTATGCTATTTGAAAAACTTGTCGCCAAGGCATCCTGGCGGCCTTGGTCTGGCGTGGCTGCGGAAACCCTTAAGCCTTTCCTCAAAAACCCTTAAGGGTTATTGGCAAAACCCTCAAGGGTTTCGGGCATAACCCTTAAGGGTTTTCGGCGTAAGGCTTGAGCCTTCTTTTTTGTAGTCGTATAATTGTTGGTTCTGACACGCGGTTTGTTGTCTTTGCGCCCACGTTCACGCTATCGTCACCAAGAGTGCTCCCGGGCCGTACTTCTGTGCGGGTGCCTCCTCGTAGCTACAGGCTCTGTAGCGGCGATATAGCTCCTTGAGCAGCGACTCGTGCAGCACCTCGTTGTCCTTGCCGTAGATGAACACTATCTGACGCCCTCTGCGGCGTATGTTACGCTCCATCATTATTCGGAACTCGGTCATTTGGGTGTTGAGCAACACGTTTGGCGACAGGCCTTCGATGTTGTCGAGGAGTGCATTGATGTGCAGGTCCACTTCAAGCACTTCCTTGGGCGTGCCAAGGCCCTGCCGGGTGCGCCGGTGCTGTTCGGCCATGCCTGCAAGCTCTTTGGCCTTGAGGGCCTGTTGCTCGGCCTTTGCCGCACTCTCCTTGGCGGCCTGTTCCTTGGCCCTGATGGCCAGTTGCTCAGCCTTCAGCTGCCGCTTGGCGGCCTTCAGTGCCTCGCGCTCTTCCTCGCGGGTGCGCGGGACGTAGGGCGAAGCTGCCATCGGCTCCTCCGTTGCGGGTTCCGGGTTTTGCGTCCCTGCAGCGGCGTCGGCCCCTGTGGCCGCTGTTCTTTTCTCGGCAAACACTAACCTTTCAAGCCTTTCCAGGCCCTCGGGCATCTGTTGCTTAGCCGTTTTTGCCGGCTTCTCTGTGGCTGGCGCCTCGGCTGGCTTCTCAGGGGCTTCTGGCAGGCTGAGCGCTTCAATCATCTCGTCGGCCCCGGCAAACACCTTGCGCACAGGCCGGTCGTCGCGCACGATGTCGTAGACGAGGGCCGGCTCGCGGAAGAAGGGTGTCGTCTGGAATACATGGAGCTTGTAGAACTTCACCACGTCCAGGCGCATCTGAACGTCGATGGCTGGCTTAAGCATGAAAGGCTTGTCCTGCTTCCAGGCTATCAGCTGCACGCTCAGGCGCTCCAGGTCATTGAGGTCTGCGCGCTCGAAGGTGTCGACGCGCTGCTTTGTGTTGGGCTCCAGCAGCCCCTGCCATCGCAGATGCCACGCGGCGCCTTCGTTGTTGGCGAAAGCGGCGCTGATGTAGTAGTTTGAGTCGTTGACCAGATAAGCCTCGAAGCGGGTGCTCGAAAGCTCGCGCGAATCCTCTGGCACGAAAGCCAGACACACGTTGAGCACGTCGCCGCCCTTGCGCTCCTGCGCCTTTGGCTGATATGTCATCGGGCGGAGAGAGGGATCGTCGTCAACCCCATCTTCGAGATACCGCATTCGCTGCTGCGGATCCTCCTTGGGCTTGTTCACTTCAAAATTGTTGGCGTTGGTGTCTATCACCACCACTTGCGAGCGAAGCATGGGGATGTCGAAGCCGTCGGCATCCTCAACGAGGACTATGTCCTTCCCCTGGAAACCTGTGATGCGGCCGCCTCCCGTCTCGTTCAGAAATCTAACTTTGTCGCCTATTTGCATCTTCTTTTCTTTTTTATAATTTGCGGCAAAGGTAGGAAAAAGATTAGAGATTAGGGGTTAAGGTTCAGAGAAAAAGAGGAGTCCGGAGAGTTTTTTATGTTTTTTGTACCTAAAAAGAGAAAAATGGCGAGCGACGAGTGACGCGATAGTCATTCGCCGCTCGCCATTTAATCACCGCCTTTCGCCCGTCCTTTATATAGAAGCCTTTCTTGTCGCTTCCTCATTTCCTCAGCCTTAATATGTTGATTGCTAAAAAGTTTGATGGGTTGAGCCTTTTTTGAATAAAAATATTGTTCTCGCGCGCGTACATATATAAAATAAATGTGTATCTTTGCAGGCACGAACAACTACCTAACTAACGTCAATAACTTAAAACGTTGGGGCAGCCGGCAAGTTTCCCAAGGTTGGGATGCGTATCTGTTTCGACCTGCCGCCTGGAACGCCTGCGGCATGGATAAAGAGGGCGCTGACTACCGCGCTGGGGTATGAATTCTGGGACCATTTATAAATAGGTAACTTGTAAGATATGAATAAAGGATATATCCAAAAAATGCACGGGCAGACGGTGAAACGCTTCGTTCAGATCATGGATTTGAAGGACGAGCCCGACCTGATTGCCCGCTATCGCCGTGCTCACAGCTGCGAGGAGTCGTGGCCAGAGGTTCGCGAGGGCATTCAGCAGGTAGGAATTCTCGAGATGGAGGTCTATATTTCGGGCAACCATCTCGTGATGGTGGTCGACACGCCCGTAGATTTTGATTGGGACTCGGCCATGGCACGTCTTGCCGCTCTGCCCCGTCAAGCCGAGTGGGAAGCCTTCGTTGCACAGTTCCAACAGTGTGATGCCAGTGCCACCAGCGACGAGAAATGGCAGATGACAGAGCGCATCTTTCATCTCTACGAAGAATGAACAGCGACCTTAACCTCGCTGTGGCTCTTTGCGGTGAAGCTTTGCTAAACCTTTAAGAGACGAGAGCCAGACGAGGATAGAATACGGAGAAACAGGACGCAGGAATTAAGAGTTTGATATTAAGCATTGATAATCAGAGAAAGTGGAGTATAGGAAGTTAGGGCGCACGGGACTTGGAGTCTCAGTGCTGAGTTTCGGAGCTTCGTCCTTAGGGGGAGTGTTTTATGCCATCGACGAAGGGCGCGCCTTGGAAACCTCCTCATCCAATCCAGATAACGTACGACGCAACTTGCAGTACATCAGCGAGCCAATCGACTGGCAGCTGGTACGAGAGGTGCAAGGCATAATAGGCGAACAGCAGCGCGTGACATGGGCTAATACGAACGAGATATGGTGATAATTGATGCACACACCCACTTATGGCTGCGCCAAGACACGGCCGTCGATGGTATGCCTATCCGCCAGATGGAGCAAAACCGTAGCCGCTCGCTGTTCTTTGGTGAAGAACGGCAGATGTTGCCTCCGTTCATGACCGACGGTGTCAACTCAGCTGAACGCCCAGCGTCTCTTTGGATTTGGAGAATTGGACGTGCCACCTTGCATAAAAAACATGAGCGAATAGAACGATAAACAACAAGAGAATAATAGAATAAGGAATGAAGACTAAAACTCCCCTCGTACCACGCCAGTATCTGCCCGCCTTCGTGCTGGTGACTTTGTGCTTCGCCCTTTGGGGCTTCGCCAACGACATTACGAATCCGATGGTGAAGGCGTTCTCAAAGATCTTCCACATGAGCGTGACAGATGGCGCTCTCGTGCAGGTGGCTTTCTATGGCGGATATTTTGCAATGGCTTTCCCGGCCGCAATGTTCATTCGCCGTTTCTCGTATAAATCAGGTGTCCTAATGGGCCTTGGTCTTTATGCCGCCGGGGCGCTATTGTTCTTCCCCGCAAAGCTTATAGGTGTTTATGGCAGCTTCCTCGTAGCTTACTTTATAATGACGTGCGGCCTTTCGTTCCTCGAGACGAGCTGCAACCCGTACATCCTTTCGATGGGCGACGAGCAGACAGCTACCCGGCGCCTGAACATGGCGCAGTGTTTTAATCCTTGTGGCAGCATAATCGGTATGTTCGTTGCCATGAACTTCATTCAGGCTCGCTTGAATCCGCTCAGCAGCGAAGAGCGCGGAGTGCTGCCTCCCGAGGAGTTTGAGGCTTTGAAGGCCGCCGACCTCAGCGTGCTCGTTTCCCCATACCTGCTGATTGGAGTCGTCATCGTGCTGATCTTCTTTGTCATTCTCATTACGAAGATGCCTAAGAATGGCGACCTCAACCACAGCTTGAACCTCGGCCCCACGATGCGCCGATTGCTTCGTATGCCACGTTATTGGGAAGGTGTTATCGCTCAGTTCTTCTACGTCGGAGCCCAAATCATGTGCTGGACGTTCATTATTCAATATGGTACGCGCGTGTTCATGGCAGAGGGCATGAGCGAACAGGTTGCCGAGGTGCTCTCGCAGCGCTTTAATATTGCTGCGATGCTCCTGTTCATCTGTTCACGTTTCATCGCCACTTATCTTATGAAATGGCTGAAGCCCACGACTCTGCTCGTAATCTTCGGCGTGCTGGCGATGGCCTTCACGTCAGGTGTCATCGGTTTCCAGAACCGCCTGGGCATGTACTGTCTGGTGGCTGTCAGCGGATGCATGTCGCTGATGTTCCCGACCATCTACGGTATCGCCCTCGATGGTCTTGGCGACGATTCCAAGTTTGGCGCAGCAGGTCTCATCATGGCTATTCTCGGTGGGTCTGTGCTTCCGCCTCTTCAGGCAATGATTATCGACTGTGGAACCCTCTTTGGCGACTTCCCCGCAACGAATGCCTCATTCATTCTCCCCTTAATCTGTTTCTTAGTCGTGGCTGTCTATGGACGTCGGATGGAACAGGTGAAAATGGCGAATCGTGAGTTGGATAATAGCGAATTGAAAAGTAATAATTGAGGGCGAAGCTCCATTCTTTTAATAGTCTCATAGCCTCAAAACCAATCGATGAAAGCATTACAGGTTACGTCTGCCAAACGGTTAGATATCATAGAATTGCCCCAACCTCAGCCCGCAGCCGGAGAAGTGCTCTTACGTATCAGATACGTTGGCTTCTGTGGCTCCGACCTGAACACCTTCCGGGGGCGCAACGCACTGGCTCTGAATCCCGTCATTCCCGGTCATGAGATTAGCGCCGTCATCCGCTACCTGCGACGCGGGCATTGTCCCTACTGCCCGTCTCGTCTCCGCTGTCGTCAGTATCGACGCTGCAGCCCAGGCGTTGACCGACTGGAATGCCGCCCCTGAGATAGTTTTCAGAATACTCGTGAGATTCTAACTTTAACTCATTTCACTCGACCTTCGGTCGCTTCGGTCTGCGAAGAACTTTCACATCTCTTTTTACCACATGCAAGTTGAGCTTGCTAATATCGAATAAATAAGTATGGAAAACATTCATAATAGCTTTGCAAAACTCATTGCTGATCGCCTCGGACTGCGCGAGCGGCAGGTTGACGGCACGCTTGCACTACTCGACGGCGGTGCCACCATCCCCTTTATTGCGCGTTATCGTAAGGAACGCACCGGCTCGCTCGACGAAGTTCAGATAGGGGCTATAGCCGAGCAGAACGACCGCCTCAAGGAACTGGCGAAGCGCAAGGAGACAATCATCAAGACTATAACAGAGCAGGAGCAAATGACTCCCGAACTGGAAGCGCGCATCGCTGCCTGCTGGGACGCCACCGAGCTCGAAGATCTGTATCTGCCTTTCAAACCTAAGCGCCGCACTCGGGCGCAAGTGGCACGCGAGTCAGGACTCGAACCGCTGGCTCTGTTGCTACTGCGTGGCGAAGTTAACCCTGACGCAGCCGCGAAAGAGTTTATAAACGGCAGCGTGAAAGATGTGGAATCTGCCTTACGTGGAGCACAGGACATCATTGCAGAGATGGTTAGCGAGGACGAGCGTAGCCGCCAGACCGTCAGAGGTCAGTTCCGCCGCACGGCCGTTATTGCCTCGACAGTTGTCAAGGCAAAGGCTGATACCGACGAGGCTCAGAAATTCTCCGACTACTTCGATTGGAGCGAGCCTCTGAAGCGGTGCTCTTCTCACCGCCTGCTGGCTATGCGTCGTGGCGAGGCCGAAGGAGTTCTCCGCGTAAGCATAACCATTGATGATGAGGAAGCTGTCGATAAGTTGCAGAGGCTGTGGCAGACCCACCGGCAGCAGCCCCGCTCCCGTTCCATCCTTTCGAGAGTGGAAAGAGGCAGTGCACAGCTTGTTGCAGAGGCTGTTGCCGACGGCTACAAACGCCTGCTTTGTCCGTCCATTGAGAATGAGTTTGCTGCTGCGGGCAAGGAAAGAGCTGATGACGAGGCCATTCGAGTATTCGCCGAAAACCTGCGCCAGCTGCTGCTCGGTGCACCCCTCGGGCAGAAACGCGTCATGGGTATCGACCCAGGTTTCCGCACAGGTTGCAAGGTTGTCTGCCTCGATGCGCAAGGCAACCTGCTCCACCACGAAGCAATCTTCCCTCACCCGCCGGTGCGCAAGCCGGCTGAGGCTGCTGATGCGCTGGCTGCGATGTTAGGCAAGTACAAGATTGAGGCCATAGCCATAGGTAATGGCACTGCCAGCCGCGAAACGAAAAGCTTCGTAGAGATGGTCGTAAATCAGCTCCGGGCCTCAGCTGCCCGCACTGACAGACCGGGCTCAGGCGTGGGCATCTATGTCGTCTCGGAGGATGGTGCCTCAGTGTACTCCGCTTCGAAGGTGGCTCGCGACGAATTTCCCGACGAGGATGTAACCGTGCGCGGAGCCGTAAGCATAGGTCGCAGGCTGATGGACCCGTTGGCCGAGCTCGTGAAGATTGATCCCAAGAGTATTGGCGTAGGGCAGTACCAGCACGACGTCGACCAGACGAAACTCCGACGCAGTCTCGACCAGACCGTTGAGAGCTGCGTCAACAGCGTTGGCGTAAATCTCAACACAGCCTCGGTGCACTTGCTTACCTACGTCAGCGGTCTCGGTCCGGCGCTGGCCAAGAATATAGTAGACTACCGCCGTGAGAACGGAGCCTTTACTTCGCGAGCCCAGCTGAAGAAAGTGCCACGGCTCGGGCCAGCGGCTTTCGAGCAGTCGGCTGGCTTCCTACGCATTGCCGACGCCAAGAACCCTCTCGACGGCAGCGCTGTGCATCCCGAACGCTACGCTCTCGTGGAGCAGATGGCGAGGGACGAGGGTTGCTCTGTTGCCGACCTTATTGCAGACAAGGATGCGCGTGCACGCGTAGATATAAATAGGTATGTGAGCGCTGACGTGGGCTTGCCGACGCTGACCGATATCATGCACGAACTGGAAAAACCCGGGCGCGACCCGCGCGAAACGGTCGAGGAGTTTGAGTTCGACAGCCGTGTAGCCTCCATCGACGACCTCATCCCTGGCATGGAACTCCCCGGCATCGTAACGAACATCACAAACTTCGGAGCCTTCGTCGACATCGGAGTGCATCAGGATGGCCTCGTGCATATCTCGCAACTCGCTGACAAGTACGTCAGTCACCCTACGGATGTTGTCAAACTCCACCAGCATGTCCGCGTGCGCGTCACCGACGTGGATCGTCGACGCTCCCGCATCTCACTGTCAATGAAATCTGTGTGAAAATGAAAGCAGCCGGCTCGTGAAGAGCCGGCTGCTTTCGTTAATATATGTTTGTAGATCAGTTCTTGCAGCAAAGGGGCTTCAGCTGTTTGAAGAAATCGTTGCCTTTGTCGTCGACGAGGATGAATGCAGGGAAGTCTGCTACTTCGATTTTCCAAATAGCCTCCATTCCAAGCTCAGGATACTCTACACACTCTATAGACTTGATGTTATTCATCGACAATACGGCAGCAGGTCCGCCGATAGAACCCAGATAGAAGCCTCCATGCCGCTGGCAAGCATCGGTTACCTGTTGTGTTCTGTTGCCTTTGGCTATCATAACCATTGAGCCGCCTGCAGCTTGGAATTCGTCGACGTAGGGATCCCTTCGTTGTGCTGTGGTTGGTCCCATTGAGCCACATGGCATTCCTTCTGGGGTCTTTGCAGGTCCGGCATAGAGTACAGGGTGGTTTTTGAAGTATTCGGGCATTCCCTCTCCGGCATCGAGACGAGCCTTAAGTTTGGCATGAGCAATGTCGCGTGCAACAATAATAGTGCCGTTAAGGCTGACGCGTGTGCTTACGGGATATTTGCTAAGTATGTTGCAAACCTCGTTCATTGGTTGGTTGAGGTCGATTTTTACAGCGTCGCCTTCGCCTGCATTGCGAAGCTCCTCGGGAATGAGTTCATAGGGTTTGTCGTC
>JAFUFW010000003.1 GCA_017469685.1 Bacteroidaceae bacterium
CCGAGGTGTATCAGGAACAGAAAAACTAATACCTCAAAAACACCGAGGGGTTTGGGGGCGAGTAGCCCCCATAAAGAGGCACGAAATAGCGTCAAACGCTAAAATTCGTTAACCATATTCATTTTTCTTATTATAGTTCATCTTCAAACGGGTGGATAAGTATATAACGACAGTGGAACAAAGCTGCCAGTCCTATCTATTTCATGCATTGCTGTAAGAGAATACTTAACTTCTTATTATTCTTCGCTAAAGCCAATGACGTCACCAAGCTTGTCTGCAACCTCTTCGATTCGTTTCTTTTCTATCGGGATGCCAATTAGATAAACAGTTGCTTCAGCATGGGTGATGGAGCTGCTTATTTTAGTCTTATGACAAACGAAATCATTGAATGGATAGACGAGCAAACTCTGTTTGGTAACCATTGAGTTTAAAGAACAATAAGCCAATATCTGATGGAAATCGTGACGGAAGGTTTCCTTTAGTTCGTTGCTTTCATCGTTCCAATTAAACATGTGGCTTTTATACTTAGCATCAATGACAACTTGTTCGTCATATTTTTGCAAGACCATATCAGGCTCAAGATAATGCAACAACCATTGGGGACGATTCTTAACAGATATTCCATAATGCGGATTGTTGATTTCTCTTGCACCTTTCTTTTTTGCGACTTCAGCCATAAGGAATTGCACGTATCGTTCAAAGAATTCCGCATAATCCATTCGCCACGCAAGTCTTTCATTGGTTTTGTTGCTCAGTATGATGTTAGCTAGTTCTTTCAACTGTTTTATGATCAGCGGATCTGACATGCGAATCTTAACTGCAGTCGTGGATATAATTGTTTTTCCTCTAAGCCCTATTTTTAGCTGTGCTATACGTGAAGCATAAGCCGCACGTGTACGAACAGGAACTCGTGGTGATTCTAATTCACTAATAACAACCTGAAGCACATAATTAAGCTGAGCCCACTCTTGGTGGTCGGTGGAAAGAATGTTTCGCTTGTTCTTGAAAGTAGAGAATTCAAGAGGATTCTGAGCAATACGTTGAGCATATTCATTCCATAAAGTCGTTCCTTCAGGTCGTCGCTCTGTTCTCGTTATATTGGAGAATTTGCGCCACTTAATTCGTTCTGCTTCTATATAGCAATCAATATATTTGCAACATTCTATAAATATAGGTGACGTCATTTGCGAATCTTGAACCAAGCGAAATTCGTCTGAATATTCTGGTTTTATGCTGCTATTGAGCATCATTATCAACTCTCCTGCATTTTCTCCGAATCTGCCAGAAACAACGAGGTCTCCCACAGCTTTTCCATTCATCGGAGACATGATGGGAATCGCCCCGATATAGTTCGATGTGGATAGCTTTAAGGCTGGTTTCCCATCAGAAGTCTCTATATTCGCACGAATACCGAGGTAAGACAAATACTTTTGGTTTAAATCTATGAACCTCTGCATGACCGCTTCCATAGATCGGTCACTCCATTTCCAACTCTGTTTTAGTTTATCGCTTGACCAGTAAACCGATGACAGAGTAAGTAGCTTGCCAAAAGAAAACGTGCGAGAGTTACTCATACATAAGTCGTCCTGTTTCTTTTAAGAATAGGTCACAGAAAGAGTCTTTTGCTTTAAGCAAATAACCTTCAGCAAGATATTCCTTTATGAGAGGCATTAACTCATAAACCATTCGTTCTTTCATTTCTTCATCTTTGTTCGCTTTTTCCACGATGAAGTATGACTGACCGGGCTGTAGGTTTAATTCGTCATCTGTAGCGTATTCAAAGAAAATGTCAGCAAACTGGTTATAAATTCTTTTCATGAAGAATTTCCCGTCGCCAACCTTAATCTCATGTGGTCGAAGAGTGTACCAAGCAAAGCGTCGTCGCAATGCAAAGTCAACTACTGCAAGGCTCCGGTCTGCTGTGTTCATCGTAGCAACAACCTTAATGTTATCGGGCAATTTATGCAACTCTAAGTCACCCACTTTTGTCTTCACCTTTCTTGCTCCTGGCTGATATTCAAATAGGTAAAATACAGGGCCCAGCACATTCGAAAGATTAGCTCTATTTATCTCGTCAATGATGAGTAAGACTTCCTCTCTGCTATGCTCCTGAGCATATTTGATTGCTTGATAGAGAATACCTTCTTTTGCCCTAAATTTGAGTTGAGTGCTAGTTTGAGTGGTATCTGGCTCTAATCCGTAAACAAAATCTGAATAATTTGTTTCAGCATGAAACTGCTCAAAGAATACCTTGTCGTATTTCTCTGCCACCTTCAACGCCGTATAAGTCTTTCCTGTACCAGGTGCACCTTGCAATACAATATATTTTCGTTTTTCTAACAATCTGTTTACTTCCTTTTCATCATCAGGAAGTGGGGGCTGAGGAAGTCTTTCTAACTGAGTTTCTATGACCTTCTTTTGTGCAGCCGTACCCCATGCACGCATTTTCGCGTAGGTGGCAAGCCACATGAATATAGTGTCAAGTGCTTTTTCTTCATTATCCAGGCAAACTATTTGGCTAGCAGGCAATACCGTTTTATAACTTTCAAGAACAGCCCGCAAGAGAGGGAAGTTCGCTTTTATCTCACCCAAAAGATCAGAGGAGGAACTTTCAATATCTTCAAAAGAAGTCTTGAAATATGTGCGATCTGTTTTGAGCTTTAGAAAAAGCCTACGTAATCCAGGTAAAGAAGCCAACTGATAATCATTTCGAAATCCAGAAGAACCAACACCTAAACAGACAACACAATGATTAACGTATTCTTTGCTATCCGGAAAAACTACAAATGAGAAATCGGAGTATTGACCAGCAGGTTCTTCTTCGCTACGAATAAATGCAAAGAATGCAGAACCGTCGCTGAAAGCCTGAGACTCCAAATTTTCACGGATGACAGCATTCCCTTTCGGGTCAATTATAGTTCTTCTATCATTTTTCGCTGTCAGGCCATATTCTTTTGCTTTTCCAAAAACAGCTTGAAATAATTCTTTTGCAGTCATATTTATTATCTTTTTAATCCTTCGTTCGCAGATACAAAAAGCCCTCTCTTCGTTTTTTTGAAAAGGGGGCGTGGAAGAAGATGTGTTTAACCAAGGCCTAGGAATGCCCACATCAGACAACAATCTAACTGTCCACGCCCGTATGAGCGTAAACATCCAGTTGCTTGTCTAACTGATGTGTTCCCTGAGTTCCTAGTTCTGGTTAATCAGTCAAATCAAGGATGTTAAAGATTCTATATTTTCTTTTATCTCATTTAATATCGTTTTAAGTTTGACAGTTATTTTAAGTGCTCATAAAAGAACTCCTTCAGTGGCTCCAGATACTCTGCATCCAGATTCCAGTGCTGTGCATTCTCGTAGTTACGGTTAGGGTCTTTAATCAGTTTCTTTTGACTGCGCGATTTTCCTAATAGAGTTTCTAAATATGCGTATATCTTTGTCTTCTTGGCAGGAATGGTCAGCGTTGGCGGAGTCTTTGAGGGGATTCTCACTTTTTCTAACTCGCCTTCGTAGGTTGCCCAGCAATCCATCACAGGCTGATTGGCGGGATTGATAATCTGCTCAAGCATATCCTCTAATTCTCCAGCAGCCTTGTTGTTGGGCAGAAGAAATAGCTCAAACTCCACGCCAAACTCTTCTTTAATGGCAAGCAACTCCTTACGGCGAAACTCGCAGTCATCATCTGCATCAAAGATGACAAGATTCACTCCGCCTTGATTCGTATTTTGACGGAGAGCCTGCAAGGTTTCCTCTGACTTTAACTTGTCCTTACCTCCTGTTTCGCTTTTATCCTTTGGAAAGATGATACTGTTCTCAGGAGCATTTTCTTGAAACAGAAGATGATAATAGTCCCTAAAGAACTTCTTGTCAGCATCGCCCTCAACAATTATCAGAAATCTTTTCATCACATTACAATGCTTCTTATTTCTATATCGTTTTCACAGGCTCCCGACAAACCTTCGTAGGTGTATTTGTATGCTTGGAATCCTTTAAGCTTGGTTTTCTCTAAAGTATATAGACGGAGTTCCTGCTGGTATGCAGGGCTCTCCTCAAGCATCTGATTCAGGCGAGAGAGCGTTTCCTTGCTATGAGTTGTCACAAACACTTGCTTATTAGTGGTCGTTGCTAATGCGAAGATTGCTTCCCATAGTTTTTTGTAGGCAGAATAGTGGAGACCATTGTCAATCTCGTCAATGAGAATGATGTTGGTTGTGGGATTGGCTGAGGCGGCTACGATATTGAGGTAGCGGCGTAGGCCATCACCAGTCATTCGCAAAGGCAACTTTTCAGGAAGGTTTTCAAATTCGATGTAGATGTCGTCTTGAAGGATGTCAATATCCACGATGCGACGGTCGAAATGGAAAAGGCGCTGCAGGACGACGCTTTTCTGCTTGCGCTTGAATAGTTCTGAGAGTTGGCTTGCCAGATTGATGCCCCATAGGTCTGCGGTGAGATAGACAGAGGCGTTTTTCTCCAGATAATCCGCCGCTGGTTTCCTGTTGCTGATGATGCCTTCTTGATTGGCTGTCATGGAACTTTGGTAACTCCTTTTGCCCGAGGCTGACACAATGTCGAAATCTAAACACAGAGTATTAAAGAAGGTCTTGGTTTCAGAGACGGGCTGAGCCCCGTTCTGGGCACTTTCTTGGCGGGCTGCCTGCTCGTCAAAGACGTAGGTCAGTTGAAGGCGCAGGTCGCGCAGGTCTCCGTCGAATTGTTCTGCAGACAGATTCGAAGGCGTCTTAATGTCCATGTTATAGAACAGGTAATACAAATCCTTGAAAGGGCTGAAAAGGTTACGGGTCCTTAGGCGATTCATATTGAGGGGCGAATCAGGATTGCTCATGCCTGTCAACAAACTTATTGCCTCCAGCACAGTACTCTTTCCCGAACTATTCTGCCCGAGGAAGACATTGACGCGGGAGACGTCGTCAATCTTCAGGTGGTCGATGCCTCTGAAGTTTTTTATCTCTATATTCTTGAATCCATCCATCTTTATGTTACTTTTGGCGACAAATGTACAAAAAATCCTTCAACGGGGGCTTGATTGATGGGGAAAAAGTTGTGCGGGGGAATGAAAACGTATGTTTTTGTGGTTGTCAGTCCCTTTTTTGTAGTTTGTAGTGATGCACGGGGATTCGTAAAGGTGGTATTTTATGAGGAATCGGGCGACCATCCGTGAAGATGGTCTTCATGAATCTGTGCGTGGGTGAGATGGTCTGATTCGTTGGTCAGATTCTTTCGTGATGTATTTGCCTTGTTCCTATATCTTACAGGGTTAGCCGGAAGGTGGTGGTGTAGCCCGTCGCGGGTTGTTCCATGAGCTCGAGGTCGCCGCCTTGGCGGACGAGGATCTGGCGGGAGAGGGAGAGGCCGATGCCCGTGCCGGCGTGCTTGGTGGTGAAGAAGGGGATGAAGATGCTGTCGCGGACGGAGGCGGGGATGGGGGTGCCGTTGTTGGAAATGAAAAGTGAAAGAGTGAAAAGTGAAAAATAAGAGTTACTATCAAGTCCTGGTAACTTACCTGTAGCTTCAGGAAGCCTATATTTTTCACTTTTCACTCTCTCACTTTTCACTTGTAGACTTGTCGCACCTGCCTCCACGGCGTTCTTCACTAGGTTGACCACGACCTGCTGGAGTAGGATGGGGTCGGTGAAGACGGTGGCGTCGCCGAAGTCGGGGAGGTCCCAGGTGAGGGCGGGGTAGAGGCGGCGGATTTCCTCGAAGAAGGGAGCGAGGGAGAGCGTCTGGAGTGTGGGCTGCTGGAGCTGCGAGAGCTTGCGGTAGCTATCGACGAAGGTGGTGAGGCGTGTGGCGGTGGTGTGGATGGTGCGGATGCCTGCTTCGAGGGGCGTGCCTGCGACGTCTGGACGGTGGAGCAGGCTCTGGCTGATGCTGGCGATGGGGGCTGTGGAGTTCATGATCTCGTGGGTGAGCACACGCGTGAGGCGTTCCCACGATTCCACCTCGCTCTGCTTCACCTGCTGATGGATGACTTCGCCGAGGTCGTTCAGCGCCTCCTGCATGGCTCGCTCGCCGGTGGTCAGCCAGCGTGTACTCAGCCCGAAGGACCAGTCGCGATTCTTCACGGCTTCGCGCATCAAGTGGGCACGGCGGAGGAGGTTGCGCTGGTGGCGCACAAAGAGTGCCACCGCCAGAGCCACAATTGTTGCACCTATAATCAAGACTTGTATCATATTCTTCTTTTTACCACAGATTTCACGAATTACACGGATTCATGCAGCTAAGGGGCAAATAATTTGAGTAATTTGTGTAATATATTCTTCTTTTTACCACAGATTTTACGAATTACATGGATTCATGCAGTTATGGGGCAAATAATTTATGTAATTTGTGTAATCTGTGGTTCCATATCATTTTCATTTGCGGTTGAGTCTATTATACAGCGTCTGGCGTGTCACTCCCAGCATTTTTGCTGCCAGCGTGAGGTTGCCGTCGGCGCGATCGACGGCGCGGCGGATGTGCTCCATCTCCACCTCGTCCAAGGGCACGAGCGTCTGGTTGGACTCGAGGACTTTGAGGAGTTTGGAGGTCAGCTCGTCGTTGTCCCACGGTTTGGTGATGAAGTCGGCGGCTCCGTTCTTCAGGGCGCGCACCGCCAGAGGCACGTCGGCGTAGGCCGTGAGCAGCACGACGGGCACATCGGGGTGTGCCTCGCGCAGCCGCCCGAGCCAGTGCAAGCCCTCTCGCCCGGAGTTGTTGCCGAGCGTGAAGTTCATGTCTAAGAGCACGATATCTACCGTCTGCGCGGCCATGGTCGGCAGCAGTCGGTCGGGCTGCGTCAGCTTTACGATGTGCTCGAAGGTATCGGCCAGGCAGTAATCCAGTGCCGTGAGGATGTCTGCGTTGTCGTCGCAGACGAGGATGGTTCCGTGTTTCATGCGCCTCTCGTTTAACGCTGCAAAGATACACAAAAATTGCCATCGGGCGATTCGCAAAGCTCCGTTTTTGCCATCATACGCTGAAAAGTGTAAAATAATTAGACGTTTTTGTGTCGCGCGCCAAGATTCCCGACGCTATGCCTTGGCATTGATGGGCAGAAACGCTTACCTTTGTAGCCGAAAACAATCATTCCTGTCGCAGAAATCATCTATTCGTATCATGTCACACACCCAAACCTTCCGCTCAACTCCATTAAGAGTTTTAATCATTCTAAGGCCTTGGAACAATCATTCCATGGTCATGGAACAATCGTTCCATCATGATGGAATGATTAATCAGCTTAAGAGAGTTGGAGCACTTTTCCTGCTGATTGCAGCCACGACGTTATACGTTCGGGCTAAGGCACCCGCACGTGAGAGCGCTCCCGCCCCGATGACCGTCTGGGATTGCATCGACTATGCCGTGCACTACAGCCACAGCTTGCGGCAGCGCGAGCTGACGCAGGACAACGCCGAGGCCAGTCGTCTGCAGGCCGCAGGTGCTTTCCTGCCCGGCCTCGGTGCCAGCGCGGGCGTGCAATGGAACTTCGGTCGCGCCATCGACCCCGAGACGAATACGTACACGAGCGTGAGTACTTTTAATAATGGCTATGGGTTCTCGGCGTCGCTGCCCGTGTTCGACGGCTTCTACCGCCTGCACGCCCTGCGCGCTGCCCGTGCCGACGTGCTCATGCAGAAGAACGCCCTGCAAGCCGACCGTGACCAGGTGGCGCTGGACGTCTATCAGGCGTTCGTGAATGTCGTCTATTACCAGGAGACCGTGCAGCTGGCGCGGGAGAAACTTCACGAGAGCGAGTTGCTGCTCAGACAGACGCAGGTGATGGAGGAAGAGGGGCTGAAGAGTCCTTCCGACGTGGCGCAGATCCGGGCACAGGTGGAGGCTGACCGGCTGACGCTGATGAGGCAGGAGAATGCGCGCGCGAGCGGGATGCTGAAGCTGAAGGAGGTGATGAATTGGGACTTGAATGACGAATTACGAGTGACGAATGACGAATCTAATTTACCAACCGGCCTTAAAGGAAACTCTGATTCGTCATTCGCCACTCGTCATTCGCCATTAGAACGCCAGGCATTCTACTCCCTCCTTTCTGCACGTCAGGGGGTGGGCATTGCCCGCTCGGCTTTCTACCCTTCGGTTTCCCTCAACGCTGGCATCAATTCCTCCTATTACCGCAACCTCAGCGTACCAAGCGCGACGCCCTATGGCCGTCAGTTGAAGAACAACCTCGGTGAGTACGTATCGCTGAGCCTCAGCATCCCGCTCTTCAACCGCCTCGGAAATATCGCCTCCCTGCGCCGGGCAAAGAACAACGTGCGCATCGCACAAGAGCAATACGAAGCCAAGCGAACAGAATTGGACGTCCTGCGCCAGCAAGCCCGCCTGGACGTGAAAGCCTACGAGCAGGAATGTGAGCAGGGCGCGGCCAAGGTCGCTGCCGACAGCCTCGCCTACGAACTGGTGCGGCAGCAATACACCGAAGGCCTCGCCTCCCCCCTCGACCTCCAGACATCTGCCGCCACCCTGCTCCAGAGCCGCGCCACCCTGCTCCAGAGTCGCCTGTTGGTGGGCCTCAAAGCCCTGCTGGTGCGCTATTATGAGGGCGAACTATTAACAACAAACAACGGGCAAGGCCCGTGCTGAATATGGATAAACTGATTGAACAGAAGAAGGGACTGCGCAGGAAGCACATCCCTTACATTGCCGGAGGAGTCTTCGTGCTGACTGTCGCCGGCTGGGTACTCTTTGGCAACCACAGCGCCACGATGCGCGTCAGCGCCGACGACCTCACCATCAGCGAGGTACAGCAGGCGGAGTTCAAGGACTATGTGCGCCTCTCGGGGCAGGTGGTACCCATCCAGGTGGTGCAGCTGTCACCCGAGGAAGGGGGCATCGTCATGGAGTGCGTGGCGGAGGAAGGGGCGATGGTCAAGAAAGGCGACGTCATCATCCGCCTGCGCAACAGCGGCCTCGACCTGCAGATTCTGAATGCCGAGGCGGAGCTGGCAGAGAAGCAGAACCTACTGCGCAACACGCAGGTGGCCATGCAGCAGGACCGCCTCAGCAACCAGCTCGAACAGGCACAATTAGCCACGGACACGGAGCGCAAGCTCCGCAACTTCCGCCAGCAGGAACGCCTCTACCGCGAGAAGCTCGTCAGCCGCGAGACCTATCTGCAGGCCGAGGAGGACTACAGGCTGGCCGAGCGCAAGCAGGGCCTCGTGAGCCAGCGCCTACAGCAGGACAGCATCTACCGCTCGGTGCAGATGGACCAGATGGAAGACAATCTGGCCAATATGCGCACGAACGTGGTGCTGGTGCGCGAGCGCAAGAATAAATTAGAGGTACGCGCACCCATCGACGGCGAGCTGGGCCTGCTGGACGTGGAGCTTGGACAGAGCGTCACCTCCGGGCAGAAGATTGGGCAGATCAACGACCTGAGCGACTACAAGATAGAGGCGCAGGTGGATGAGCACTATATAGACCGGGTGCGGGCGGGGCTGACGGCCTCCTTCGTTCGCGGCGACGCCACCTTCACGCTCGCCGTGCGCAAAGTCTATCCCGAGGTGCGGCAGGGTAAGTTCCGCACGGACTTCGTCTTCCGCGGCTCGCGACCCGGGAACATCCGCAGCGGCCAGACCTACTACCTCAACCTCGAGCTGGGGCAGCCGGAGCAGGCCGTCCTCATCCCTCGCGGCACCTTCTTCCAATCCACCGGCGGGGCATGGATCTTCGTCCTCTCCAAGGACGGGCACACGGCCCACCGCCGCGCCATCAAGGTGGGCCGCCAGAACCCGCAGTACTACGAGGTCACGGAGGGCCTGGAGCCCGGCGAGCGCGTTGTCACCAGCGGTTACGAAACCTTCGGGCAGAACGAACGACTGGAGATCAAATAACGGAAGCCTTATTCGCCCTTGCGGAAGAGGTGGGTAAAGTGGCGGTTGTAGAGTTCTGAGAAGCCGGCGCGGTTGTCGATGGCTTCACCCACGACAAGCATGGTAGTGAGGGTGAGGTGGTTATCGTGAACGATGCGGGCGAGATCCTTGAGCTGGCCGCGATAGATGTGCTGGTCGGGCCAAGTAAGGTGGTAACAGGCAGCAACGGGCGTATCCTCTGGATATTCCTGCAGGAGTTCGCGCTGGACATCATCAACGATGGCTGCGCTGAGGAAGATGCACATGGTGGAGCGGGAGCGTGCGAGGAGGTGTAGCTTCTCGCGTTCGGGCATGGGTGTACGGCCTTCACCACGGGTGAGAATGATGGTCTGCGTACGTTCGGGGATGGTGAACTGCGAACGGAGCTCGGCAGCGGCGGCGAGGAAGGAGGAGATGCCGGGGGTGATGTGATACTTCATGCCGTGCTCGTCGAAGAAGGCCATCTGCTCTTGAATAGCACCGAAGATGCAGGGGTCGCCTGTGTGGAGACGGACAATGAGGTGGCCGCGGTCGTAATGCTCCTTCATCAAAGTGCACTGCTCTTCGAGGGCCATATCGGCAGAGCTGCGGACAACGGCACCGGGCTTATGGCATTCTGTGAGGGCCTTGGGAACAAGGGAGCCGGCATAGAGGATGAGGTCGGCCTGCTCCAGGAAACGACGGCCACGAACACTGATGAGTTCCGGGTCGCCAGGGCCTGCACCTACGATTTCTATGTGCCCGGATTTCTTGGCGGGCAAACCGCCGGGCACACTGTCTGGACGGAGGTAATGGCTGTCAATGGCGATGGCCAGGGTCCAGTTCTCGCCTTTCTGCTTCTCCAATATAAGCGGGCCTCCATGGGAAGCAAGGAGAGCCGCGGCCTCGCTGACACTGGGGGTGCCGACATGGTGCTGAACAGTGGGGCTGGGATTAGGCACGGAGACGGAAGAGAGTTCGTCGGCAGTGAAGAAGCGCACTTGTTCGCCACGACCCCGAAGAAGAGCTACAAAGGGTTCGTCGGCTTTCACATCTATGGTGCACCACTCACGAATGCAGGCAGGGTGCAGGTCGTGAGCCGTGAGGGAGTCCTGGATGGCATCATAGATCTTTTCTGCAGGCTGCGCTTGATGTGCGAGACCAAAGCCAAGGGTGGCTACGTGTGGAACGAAATGGAGGACGGGAATCTCGGTAACAGAATCGCCGAGCGAGAGATAAGCACGGGGAGAAACGATGATGAGGAGGCGGAAGCGGTCGGGAGTGACTTCGGCAAGATCATTGATGAGAGTGACGTGCGGAGGAAGGGTGCTCAGAAGAAAGTCCGTGCCGTCGTCGTGGGTTTCGAGAAGGAGGGCTGTGGGTTGGCGGTTAATAAATGCGACGATATGGGGATTCAGGGATTGTGATTGGGAAGCAACGACCCAGTTGAAACGGGTTGCGAGGGTATCAAGTGGCCAGAGACCTGTGAGGTCGCTCTGCGTAGTGATGACGGGATTGGAATGAAGGAGGGATGAAAGACGAAGGGTCAGTTCATTGGCACCGCCGATATGGCCGCTGAGAACAGAGATGACATTCGTTCCCAGACTGTCCACACACACCACAGCAGGATCGGTGTGCTTGTCTTCGACGAGAGAGGCGATGGTGCGGACACAGATGCCCATGGCACCGATGAAGACGAAGGCTTCGAAATCGTGCCAGCAGGCAGCTACATCGGTGCGCTTGATATTTTCTGCCTTGAAGGCTGCCTGTAATTGCCGGGCAACGGTACTACCTTCTTCACTAATCTGAATGATGGCTATTTTCTGCATTTCAGTATCTCTATGGGGTGGTTGTCGTTTAGGAGAATACGGGTGGGAGGCTCTTGGGTGAGGCCAAGTTCACGGCAGGCTTCGTCCCAGATCTGATGGCTGTCGGTAAGGACTTTGGGCGCTTTCACGCTGTTCATGACGATGACTCCGCCTGGGAGGAGGTATTGGCAGGCTTTGGCCATGATCTCGCGGAGGTGACCGCCGTGCCCGCCGATGGAAACGGCGTCGGGGGCCGGCGTTGCGATAGAATCGCAACATAAAGAACGGAAGTCGCCGATGTGGAGATGGATACCAGGGGCACCGTGGCGGCGGGTGTTCTCAAGAATGATGGCTTTGCATTCGGGGCGGATCTCGAAGGCATGGATGTGGAGGTGGGGGAAGAGGAGGCGGGCCTCTATGGAAACGCTGCCAGTGCAGGCACCGATGTCCCAAAGAACATGACGGCGTGGAAGGTCGAGGGCTTGGATGGTGAGGAGGCGGATGGGCATCTTCGTGATCATTTTTTCACGACCATCCAACAACTTAAAGTCTTGGTCTGGTATTCCAAATACTCTATCCCTTGAACATGAATTACCCTCAATTGGCCACGAATTAGCATTAATAATTTGTGAGGTATTCATGTTTAATTCGTGATAATTCGTGAATAAAATCACGCAGTTGGGCATCGAGAAGGAGTGGGAAGCGGCCTCTTCGAGTGTGAGCGTTGTCACCTTTTCCTTTTCAGGATTGCCAAGATGTTCGCCAACATACATTGTGTAATTAGTGTAGCCATAGTTCAGCATCCGTTGGGCGATGGCAGCTGGCGTATGTTCTTTATCCGTGAGCACACCCATCTTTTCAGCACGCTCAATGAGGGCGCGGTCGAACTCATGCCAAGGACGACCAGTCAGAGAAACGATGCGCATGTCGTGATAAGGTAGCAGAAGGCGATGCGCCAGAAGTTGGAGGGAATTGAACGTGGGGAAGAGCTGAAGCTCAGCATCGGGCATCATGCGGCGGATGGTGTTGGCAAAGCCGAAGAAGAGGGGATCGCCAGAGGCAAAGACGATGATATGCCCCAGCCCAAGGCTCCTATACTTTTTAAAGACCTCTTCGATGGGAACGGTGATGTCTATCCACACAGCATCCTCTGGTAGCAGCGAAGCCACAATCTCGTGGTGACGCTTGCCACCTGAGAAGATATGGCCGTGAGAAATCACTTCCTGCACTTCGGGCGGGAAGTAGGAATGAGGATTGTCGGTGATGCCAATAACAATGAGTTTCATAGGTCGCGGCCAGGTTTAAGCTGTTCAGCATCGTCGTAGGTGAGGATGGCGTTGCAGAGGGTTGCTGCCAGGTTGCTGCCACCCTTGCGGCCTTCGACGATAATCTTTGGGATTTGCGTGAGGGTCTTGGCGGCGTGTTTGCTCTCGCATACATGCACAAAGCCGACAGGAGCGGCGATGATGCCTGCGGGATGCAACCTACCGCTGCGTACGAGGTCGCAAATCTCGAAGAGGGCTGTGGGGGCGTTGCCCACGACGTAGAGGGCATCGGGGTATTCCTCGGCAGCCAATCGCATACAGGCTTGACTGCGGGTGATTGGAGTGGAGCCAGCCTGTCCGGAAGAAGAAATGTTGTCGGCAACACGTGGGTCGTTGATGTAGCAGTGCACCTCAATACCCAGTCGTTTCAGAGCTCCCTTGCGGATGCCGGCAGCCGCCATTGACACGTCGGTGACGATATGGCGCAGGGAACCGTCGACCACCTTGGCATAAAGAGTTTCCGTGGCCCGCTCGTCCATCCACAGGCAGCGCTCCATATCAAAATCAACCGTTGTGTGAATGGCGTGCAGCAGGGGCCAGAGTCGCCAACGGGGGACGTCGGGGTTGCGCAGCTCGGAGAGAATGGTGCGGAAACTCTGAATCATAATCTGTTGACCGGGTTTCTCCTCGTTCTCGCGTTCCTCACGATAATAGCCACGAGGCGTGATGAACCGGCCTTCCCATTGATAGCTTTGGCTGTTGCCGACGATGAGGACGGTGAACATATCAACCTGCTCGGGATCGAGGGCCGCGAGGGTAGTGATGGAGACTTCCTGCTCAGGGCGCCCCGCCTGCCGGACAATTCCAACAGGGGTCTCGAGAGAACGGCCTTCCTGAAGGAATACCTCACGAAAGCGATAGAGCTGCCAATAACGGCCGTGGGACTTGGGGTTGTAGATGGCCGTAACGAAATCGCCTATGGCAGCGGCACGGATGCGTTTCTCAATGAGCGACCAAGGAGTCATCAGGTCTGAGAGGGAGATGAGGCAGAGGTCGTGCCCGATAGGTGCGCCGAGCAGCGAGGCCGCTTTCTGGAAAGCCGAGATGCCGGGGACGCAGACCACGTCGAGGTCGCTGCCGCGTTCGCGCTTCATCTCGTAGATGAGCGGTGCCATGCCATAGATGCCTGCATCGCCGGAGGATATGACGACAACCGTGCGCCCATTCGCAGCCAATTGGAAAGCCTGCTCGGCACGCTCGCGTTCACGCTTCATGCCTGTGTCAATACACTCGCAGCCCTCTTTCAGATAGGGCTTAACGAAACGGAAGTAGTACTTATAGCCAACGATGACGTCGGCTTCGCGCACTGCGTTGAACACCGCAGATGTCATGTCTTCAGGGTTGCCAGGACCGAGGCCGGCGATAATTATCTTACTCATCTTTTCAGATTAACGGATTAACAAATTAACCGAGGATTGAAAAAGGCGGCGAGGGCTGTGAGGCCAACCATCAGCACTTCAACAGTGCGATTGACACGCACGGCAAGGCGCATGTCCTCGGTGGTCAACGGACGTGCGTTGTCGCCGATATAGGGTTTGTCGAAGAGTTCGCCAAAGTAGTAGTGAGGACCGCCAAAGCGGCAGTTGAGAATGCCCGCGAGGGCAGCTTCAGGGTAGCCGCTGTTGGGAGAAGCGTGAGAACGTCCGAACTTTCGGATGAAATGGAAAATGGAGAATGAGCAATGCAAAATGACATGGGGCAGAGCCATCAAAAGGGCGGTGAGGCGAGCAGGCACGTAGTTGGCAATGTCGTCGATGTGGGCCGCCCAGCAGCCGAAGTCGCGGTAGCGCTCGGTGCGATAGCCAATCATCGAGTCGAGGGTGTTTATCATCTTGTAGGTCAGCATACCGGGAGCACCGAGCAAGGCAAACCAAAAGAGAGGGGCCACGACACCGTCGCTGAGGTTCTCTGCAAGCGTCTCCAAGGCTGCTGTGCGCACTTCCTGCGCCGATAGTTCGCTGGTATCACGCCCCACGATGCGGGCTACCTGCCGCCGTCCTTCATCCAAAGAACGGTCGAGGGCAAGGAAGACGGCACGCACCTCACGGATGAGGGTAGTACCGGCGAGGCAGAAGAAGACGGCCATCACGTTGAATGCAATGAACAATATATAATGTATATGATAAAATGTATAGTTTAGTATGGCTGTTAGAAGAAAGGTCGCAATGATGAGCGTGAGGGCAACTATGGCCCCTTTCAGTTTGCGGCGTGAGCCTCGATTGTACCGGTGTTCACATGCAGCGATGGCTTTGCCAAACCATACAATGGGGTGCGGCAGGCGGGCCGGGTCGCCGAAGCAGAGGTCAAGGAGCCAGCCGAGGAGGAGGGCGAAGAGAATGAAGAATGAAGAATGAAGAGTGAAGAATGAAAGAAGCATCTCAATTATCAATATTTCAATGTTTCAATTTTCAATATCTCGTAGAGCTTGTCCATGTCGAGGTGACGGCGGACGTGGTCAGCGAGGCGGTTGTATTGTTCTTCCTTGAAGGATGAATAACTTTGAACAGGTGTCGGAGCCTTAGCCTTGTTGCGAAGCAGGAATTCGATAACGGGTGCATTATCGAGGAAACCGTGAATGTAAGTGCCTATACAATGGTCGGTTTGGAGGATGGCATGGTTGGTGTCGCTGACGCCCTGATGTATCTCATAGCCTTGGCACTCCTGTCCATCGAAGATAAAGGTTACTTGCTGTGTGGTTTTCTTGGGAGTCATGGTGGTAGAGATGGGTAGCAATCCAAGCCCTGGCAGCGACTCAATCGTGCCTTCGATGCCGTCTGGATCGTTCACGGCCTGCCCGAGCATTTGGTAACCGCCGCATATACCTACGACCGTTTTCCCGTCGCGGTGAGCACGTAGGATGGCTTGTGCACAACCGTTGCGGCGTAGCTCAAGAAGATCATCAAGCGTAGCTTTAGTGCCTGGCAGGATGATTATGTCGGCACGACTTATGTCATCTACATTGTTAGTATAAAAAAGGTTGACGCGCGAGTCACGCTCCAAAGTGTCAAAGTCGGTGAAGTTGCTGATATGGCGCAGAAGCACCACGGCGATGTTCACCTTGCCTTCGGCCAGATGACGACGTTTCTGCTCGAGGCTTACGCTGTCCTCCTCTTCAATATATATACCTTTATAATAAGGTATGACCCCGAGAACAGGTACGCCCGTGAGTTCCTCTATCATGCGCCGTCCATCGTCGAAGAGACGAAGGTCGCCACGGAACTTATTAATGATGATGCCACGGATGCGGGCGCGGTCTTCGGGCGTCTGCAGGGCGATGCTGCCATAGACCGAAGCAAAGACTCCGCCACGATCAATATCAGCCACGAGGATGACAGCCGCATCGGCATGTCGAGCCATAGGCAGGTTGACGAGGTCGGTGTCGCGGAGGTTCAGTTCTGAGATGCTGCCAGCCCCTTCCATGACGATGGGCGAATAGCGGGCCGCGAGACGGTCGAAAGCTTTGCAAACCTCGGCACGAAAGTCAATAGGACCACTTGCATCGCGCTTGCGCCAATAGTCGTAAGCATCGCGGTTACCGAGGGGCTTTCCGTTAAGAACCACTTGGCTGGTATGGTCGGAATTGGGCTTGAGCAGTAGCGGGTTCATGTCGGTGTGGCAAGGTATGCCTGCTGCCTCAGCCTGGACCGCCTGCGCCCGTCCTATCTCCAAGCCTTCAGGTGTGGCGTAGGAGTTCAGCGCCATGTTCTGCGCCTTGAAAGGCGCGGGGTGGTGGCCGTCCTGCAAGAAGATACGACAGAGGGCGGTGGCAATGACACTCTTGCCCACATCACTGCCTGTGCCGCAGAGCATGAGGGGACGAGGTGATGAATGACGAATGTCGAGTGATGACTTCGAGTAACCTTTTTGGGGACCCGACAATTTGTATTCGTCAATCGTCAGTCGCAATTTCTCAATCAACACGCCATTCTCCTCCTTTGTCTGTGCTGCCACACGGAAGTGGTATGGAGTAAGGCCTTCGAAGTTGGAAGCATCACGGATGAGTATGCCATGGCGTGTGGCAAGGTGCTCTTTGAGCTCAGTAGCTGAAATGCCTACACGTTCGTCCAGACGACAGAGCATAAAGTTGGTCAGTGTAGGCTCTACAGTTATGCTTTCGAGAGCATTGAGGGCATTTTGCAGGCGTTGAGCTTCAGCAAGATAATCCTTAAGGCCCGGAAGGACGCTGACATTGTTTCTTATCAACCAACTGGCAGCCTCGATGGCAAGGGCGTTCACCGACCAAGGATGCAAGCGGCGGCGCAGCTGTTCGATGAGCGCAGGGGCACCCACAACATATCCGATACGCAGTCCTGGTATACAGTATTTTTTTGTCAAGGAGTGCAGCTGCAATATGTCGCCAGCGGCTACGGCCTCGGCAGGGGAGAGCAAGGGCGCAAGTGTATAGTCCTCGTATGACTGATCCACAACGAGCAGACTACAGGTTGAAGACATCTGCATGACACCGGCTTTGGGAATAACAGAGCCTGTAGGGTTATTAGGGTTACAGAGCCATATTATCCCGCCGTCTCCCTCGGCAGAGCCAAGAGCCTGACAGGCGTCAGCATATTCGCTGAATGTGGGCTGACAAATGCGGTAGGGCATATCTCTCCACGTCTGGGCTATCAAATAAATGGCTTCAGTCGCTCCACTTGTCACCAGCACACATTCCTCGCTCACCCCACATCGTTCTGCAATCAGATGTTCCAGCGCTCGTGGCTCTGGTTCCGGATATGTGCCGATAGCATCAAGCTTTGATGCAATAAAGATTTTCAGCCCACCAAGATCGGCGTGGCTGAAGATATTACTACTGAAGTTATGACGGATGCCGCTGTAGCGGTAGGCATCGTCGCCGTGACCTTGTAACATAATGCTTTCGCGTGCAAAAATACAAAAATATTTTTGTATTCGTCCAAAATGTGATGCATTAACTTCGCCCATTGCAAAATTATTAGCTTTTTTAGTACCGCGAGTTGTTTTGTTCCTGCATGTATCATCGGTACGCGATCTCACAGGAAAACCTATAAATGACTTTTGCCGCCAAGGATAAGGACTCGAACTCGAATATCACTTGCTAAGTGCCCCATGTTGCTAAAAATAGTTAAAACCTTCTTCTCCATAGTGCCTTATCAATGTTAAAGACAATTATTTTTTTCGTACCTTTGCAGCCGCAAAAGCAAAAATATGCCTGCAAGGTTGTAGTTTGAAAAGACAAAGGCCGGGACAGGCGCTGGCCAAAAGATTTCAAACAGGATATTCAACAACAATCAGTATGAGAACAAAAAAACATTGGCTCGTAGCGGTCTGCGCTACAGCCGCTTCATTATGCGCAAATGCTACAGAGCCGTTGAAAACCAGCCTTTGGCAGCTTTTTGATATCGCCGAAGCACATAATGCAAGCATCCAATCCTTCAAGACAGCTATCAGCGAGGCCAACGAGGGTGTGGAAGTGGCGAAAGCCGCTTGGCAACCAGACCTCGAAACTACAGCCTCGGTGAGTTTCTTGGGCAACGTGAAAATCTGGGATCGTCCGCTAAAGAATAAGTTCACAGCCTCTACGCCACACTTTGGCAACAACTTCGCCTTGGCTGCACGACAGACGGTCTATAGCGGAGGCATCATTACGAGCGGTATACGTCTGGCCAAACTCCAACGCAAGATGGCCGAGACCGAGGCCGAGGAGAACCGTCAGCGGGTGCGTTTCCTGTTGGTCGGGCACTATCTCCAACTGCACAACCTACGTCATCAGGAAGCTGTATTCGACCAGAACATCGCACTGACCGACACGATTATTCATCAGACACTCCAACGGCAGGAACAAGGGTTAGTCTTGCAGAATGACATCACCCGCCAAGAGCTTCAGCGCGAAAACCTGCTCTTAGGACGTGCCCGTATACAAGATGCTCAGCGCATCATTTCACATCAGCTGACGACTGCACTTGGGATGGACACGACCCTACAGATTCTCCCAGACGAAGATTTTGCCGTAGCTCTGTTGCCAAAGGAGACTGAGGCTGAGTGGCAGCAAATGGCATCGGCCTGCCACACGGCTATTCAGAAAGCAGACATCGGAACGCACATAGCAGAGCAGAAGGTGAGGATTGAACGGTCGGAACGCTTGCCCAAAGTGGCTCTCATGGCTGAAAATCATTTCGACGGCCCGGTCACTTTCGAGATTCCTACACTGGACAAGAACATTAATTATTGGTATGTGGGCGTCGGGGTGACGTACAAGCTATCCTCGCTTTGGAAGAACAACCGCCGCTTGCAGCAGGCACGTACAGCCGTGCGCCACAGCCAGCACCAGCAACGTGAGGCCGCCGAGGGCGTGGAAAATGCCGTCCAAGCCGCCTACACAAACTACCTCACCTCGTTCACCGAACTGCAAACGCAGCAAAAAAGCGTCGAACTGGCTACACAGAACTATCACATTATCCAGAATCGTTATGCCGAAGGCCTGGCACTCATCACCGACATGGTAGACGCTGCCAACGTGAAGCTCGACGCCGAGCTGGCCCTCGTCAGCGCACGCATTAACGTCATCTACAACTACTATCAACTGAAATACGTAAGTAATACACTGTAATGGAAAAGAAAACTATCTATCGTTGGATGTACAACATCATCGTACTGGTGCTGCTCATTGCGGGCGCCACCGTAGTCATCCTCAACTTCGCCCACTTCGGCAAGGTCGAGTGGACGGACAATGCCCACGTGCAGCAGCACATCACGCCAATCAACACCCGCGTGGGAGGCTTCATTAGGGAAATTCGTTTCGAGGAGTTTCAGCCTGTCAAAAAAGGTGATACGTTAGTCATCATCGAGGATGCCGAGTTCCGTCTCGCCGTTGCACAGGCCGAGGCGGGTGTGGCAAATGCCGAAGCAGGCAGTAGGGCTACAACGACGGGCATGGCCACAACGCGGAGCAACATCGGTGTGACCGAGGCCACCATCGAAGAACTACAGGCACAGATGGACAACGCCCAGCGTGAAGATGCACGCTTTCAGAAACTATTAGCACAGAAGAGCGTCACACAACAGCAGGCCGACAATGTCCACACTGCCTACCTCGCAGCCCGTGCCCGTTACGAAGCTGCCAACCGCCAGCGCCACTCGCAAACCCTCATCCATAGCGAGCAGGGCCAGCATCTCCGGCAAAGCGAAGCCGCAATCGAGGTCGCCCGTGCCCAGCTCGACCTCGCCCGCCTGAACCTTTCCTACACGGTCATCACCGCTACAGCCGACGGTGTGCTGGGGCGCAAGGAGATTCACGAGGGACAGCTCGTGCAGCCCGGACAGACTATGGTGGACGTCGTGGATGCCAGCGACCTATGGGTCGTGGCCAACTACCGAGAGACGCAGCTGCCACACATCGCCGTAGGGGCGAAGGTGCGCATCAAGGCCGACGCAGTGCCCGATGTGGAGTACAGCGGCACCGTGGAACGAATCTCCGATGCCACAGGCAGTGCCTACAGCCTCATCCCGCAGGACAACGCCACAGGCAACTTCGTGAAGGTCGAACAGCGCGTGCCCGTCCGCATCAGCCTCGAAGGGAACAAGCCCGAGGTGCTGGCCAAGTTGCGCGCCGGACTTAATGTGGAATGCGAAATCATCTATTAGAAACGGGCTGAGAACCTATTCGCGGGGATTGCTGCATCATGATGCAGCAATTGCACGATGATGATGCAGTAATTGCTGCGTCATGATGCAGCAACGTTAGCGAATAGGAGCCTCGGCTGGATCTTATAAGCGCTTTGACATGACCAACCAGCTTCCTTCCTTTTCTATGCCTATGTTCCGCTCGTTCGTCCCCGAACGTCTGCGGCCATGGATCTATATCCTCCAGGCCTTCTGCTTCCAGCTCTCGGGCTGCGTCTACCTGGGCGCCCTGAACGAGATGATAGGCGGGCGGGCTATCATGCGCGAGGATGTCACGATGTGCCTCTACTCCAACCTCGCGGGCATGGCCATTTACTTTCCGGTCCTCTTCAGGATGAAGTTCCGCTTCACCAACCGCTCGCTGCTCATCACGTCCGCACTGGTGCTGGCAGCGTGCAACTGGCTCTTCACGCAGACCACGTTCCTGCCGCTGATGTGGGCCTTGTGCTTCGTGGCTGGCATGGCGAAGATTCAGGGGACGTTCGAGAACATGTCGAACATCCAACTTTGGATGACCCCGACACGCGACATGGGCGTCTTCTTCCCCTGCCTGCACATTATCCTGCTCACCAGCATTGAGCTGCAGGCATGGTACTCCGCCTTCTTCGGCCACAACCTGCACTGGTACGCCTCCCACTGGCTCGTGATCGGCCTGATGATGCTTGTAGTTTGCATCCAGCTGTTCCTGACGAGGCCCTGGTGCCCGATGCCTGAGCGTGTGCCGCTGAAGGGTATCGACTGGCTCGGTGCAGGCTTCTGGAGCCTGCTCGGGCTGCAAATCGCATACATCTTCAATTACGGTGACTGGCTTGACTGGTGGCATTCGCCCGTAATCCGTACCCTCACTGGCACCTCGCTCATCACCCTCGGCGGCTGCCTTCACCGCATGTGGACCAAACGGCAGCCCTACTTCGAGCCTAAAATGTGGACCTACCGTCACCTCGTGCCCATCTTACTCATCATCATAGTCGTTGAAGGTCTGTTAGCCTCCGAGCACGTCCTTGAGGAGGTGTTCTATGAGGAAGTCATGGACTACGAGATGCTCACCTCGCGCGCCTTGACTCTGTGGGCGCTGCCCGGCATCTATCTCGGATGTCTGCTTGCGTGGCTGTGGCTGAAGGTGTGGCGCTTCAATGTCTACAAGCTTATCGCCATCGGGCTCATCGGCGTGACGCTCTACGCCGCCGGTTTCTATTTCCTCGTGGCCGACCACATCAACATCGAAGTGCTTCGCCTGCCGCTCGTCTTCCGTGGTTTCGGCTATGCCGTGCTGAGCATATCCCTGATGTGGAGCCTGCACGAGATCATGACCTTCGAGCACTTCTTCCAGTCGCTCTCCGTCTTCAACTTCATGCACATGTACATCGGCGGCGTCATAGGCTGTGCCCTCTATGCATGGGGCCTTCGCTTCTATATGGCCGACAATATCCTGCGCTACACCGCCTACCTCGACCTGCCCGCCTACACCGCCTCGCCCTTCGACGTCGGCACGTGGATGGACTCCTTCATCCCCGACATGATGGCCGTCACCATCAAGCAGCTCTACGGATGGGTGCTCTACATCAGCGGCTTCCTCGCCCTCGCCTTCTTGCTTTGGGACATCCCTATGGTGCGGCGTCAGGCACGGCGTTTCCCTACATGGCCCATGGTCGGTATGCGGGCATTAGTGCGCCGCAGAAAAGCGAAAGCCCAAAGCTATCAGGACTGATTATTAACCAATAACTGTCAATGATAGAAGATTTGCAAATGGGCTGCTTATGTTTTGGCTGAAAAGCGTTAAACGGATGTTGTGTTCAGCGTCTTTATGAATCAAAAAAGAGTCTCTCTTGTCATAATGGCAAGAGAGACTCTTTTTGGGGGGAATATTCTGTAAATCTCTTCAAACTGTTTTGATTTGATTACTGCTTGAAACGCAGTTTTAAACCGACTACCAGCATACGGCCCGGCGTGTAGAGGGCGTAGCGGCGGAGGCTGGAGTCGATGCGGCGGTCGACCCGGTCGAAGAGGTTGTCCACGCCGATAGAGGGCTCGATGAGTGCCCAACGTACGAGGTCGAATGTATGGTGCGTCGAGAGGTTCCAGATGCCGAAGCCGGGGGCGTCCTCGTAGTCGGGGTAGTAGGTCTTCGACTGCAGGCGGCCGTTGAGGTTGACGTTCATGGTGTAGCGGCCCCACGAGCGGTAGTAGTTTGCGGCCATTGTGCCTACGTTCTTGATGCTTCGCTCAATGTTGCGCCATTTGCCGTCGGAGTAGCTACGGGCATTCGTCAGGGCATAGTTGAAGGTGAGGTTGAAGCCGTTGAAGATGTTGGCAGAGAGATTAACCTGCAAGCCCTTGATGTCGCCGCGGTTGCTATTCTTGTATAGGCTGTAGCGCTCGAGCATGGCGGCCTGGTCGGCCTGCATCTCGGGGAACTCCTTCTGTAGATAGGCCAGCGAGGTGGCATCAATATCGATGTTCTGCCGCACGACCATGTCGGTGACGCGGTTGATGAAGCCCGTCACACCGAAGGCTATGCGAGCCGTACGGTATTCTGCGCCAACAGAGACATAATGGCTCTTCTCGGGATCAAGGTCGCGGTTGCCGAAGATGATCTGTGGCTTGCCGCGGCTGACGGCGAAGTAGTGGTAGTGGAGCTCGTCGAGACCTGGTGCCCGGAAGCCTGCGGAATAGTTGGCACGCAGGTTGAAGTGGCCTATGCTGTACATGAGGGCTGCCTTTGGCGTGAGGTGGCTGCCGAAGTTCTCGTGGTAGTCGTAGCGGAGGCCTGCAGTGGCTGTAGCAGAACCACTGCCTAAACGGAATCGTTGCTCATGCTGGGCATAAGCTGCAATGATGTTCGCGCTCTGGTCGATATTGCCAGATGTGGCCTCGAGGCAGTCGCGACGCCAGTCGGCCCCGAAGATGGTGGTACCGTCCTTTGCCAGTCCGAGGATTGCCTTTGCCTGCCCTTCCATGGTATGCTGACGCTTCGACTGTACGTAGTCGCCAACGGCCTGTGTCTTGGTGGCGACGTCGTAGTCGCGGCCATAGCGGAAGTGGTCGCTGGTGAAATCAGCCTGCAGCGAATGGCGGGGCGTAAACTTGTAGATGCCGCCGGCATACCAGCGTAGGGCGCGGTAGTGCATCTCGTAGTCAGTGCCGCCAGTGATGTCTGGGGAGGTGTTGGGGCGGTCGGTAATCTTGTCGTTGTAATCGATTCCGGCGTTCACAGCCAGACGTGTCTCGGGCGAGAAAGTGAAGCGCTGGCTGAGAAGATTGGAGCGATAGCCGGTGAAGAGTGGGGCGAGGGTGCGCTGAGTCTCGGTGTCAGAACCCTTCACATAGGCGAGGTCGTTGGTCTGGTAGCTGTCGGCACGGTCGTGAGTATAGCTGGTGTATGAGCCGAAACCATGGGTGTAGACGTCGAGGTTGACGTTCTCAGTGAGCTTGCCTTCGCCGGAGACGCGGGTGTCGCTGGTCACGCCGATGAGCTGGCTGGTGGGCTGGTCGGTGATGATGTTGATGACTCCGCCGATGGCATCGCTGCCATAGAGCGAGGAGGCCGCACCGTCGAGCACCTCGATGCGCTTGACGCGGCTCATGTTGATGCGTGCCAAGTCTACGTTGCCAGAGATGTCGCCGGAGAGCTTCTGACCGTTGATGAGGATTAGCAGGTACTTGTTGCCGAGGCCGTTCATGCGGAGGAAGGAGCCCATCGAGCTGGGGGCCATAGAGACCTGCGGCAGCATACGAGTTACGGCATCCTCGAAGGTGGCGATGTCTTGTTCCTCAAACTCGCGATTGGTGAGGGTACGGACAGGGGTCGCCGTGGCTTTCAGGCGCTGATGGTGGCCTGTGCCGGTTACGACGATAGGGTTGAGGTCTCGTGAGCGCTCAGCCCTTGCCGAGTCGCTCTTCTCCATCTTGTGGATTTGCGCGGAAGCGGTGCTCCCCGCTAAGGAGAGCACCGCCGCGAAGCAGATAGTATTTATGGCGTGTTTCATGGATTCATGTTTATTGCTCGGGATTCTTTGAGTGGTAGTAGTCGAGGGCCTCGCCGTTGATGGCGTCCTGCGTGTGACCCATCCAGATGGCGCGAATCGTGGGCAGCTCCAGCAGACCCTTCTCAATCATGGTGCTATTGTCGCAAGTGTAGCCCATGTGGCTGAAGAACATCTTCCAGCTGGTGTCCTCGACTTCGCCTTCCTCGTTAGCCTCAAAGCCATTGTCCCAGGCGTCGTCGTCGCCAGCCATATCGTTGTGGCCGTGGTCGCCGTCGATAGACATGAGCGGGTGGCAGTATACCTTACCGCTGGTGATGCCTGCGGCCTGCATACGCTCGAGAACGTCGGTCTTGAAGTTGTCCATCATGTCGACGGTGCCTACGAAGTAGTTCTTGCTGTACTGCTGCAGAGCCTCTTCGAGATCGGTGTAGCGCACGTTTGCCTTGTAGGTGTCGTAGCTGTCGGGGTTACCATGGCCCATGAAAGCGACAACACCTTCAGCAGCCTTGCTGCTATAGAGGGCATCGAGCTGCTTAGCAACTTCGGGCACATCCTCATCCTTGTCCTGAAGGAGGGGTACACCAAGCTTGAGCACGACCTTTGAGAGATATTCGTCGTCGAGGTCGCCGTTGCTATTGTTGGCGAAGTCCTTGATGTAATTGATCACGCGGGTGTACTCCTCACCGGGGATGACCTGCAGGCTCTGGACTACAATCTCGCTGTAGCGTACGCCTTCCTGTGCAAAAGCATTGAGCCAGAAGTTGGGGGCATAGAAGTTGCGGGGGGCGACGTTCTCGCCAGCTGCTGCACGGTTGATGCAGATGGCTGATGAGAATGAGAGGAATACGTCGTAGCCAGGGAACTGCTGTTTGTAAGCAGCCACAGTGCCGTCGAAGGCGTCGTAAGCCTGCTGCCAGGTGGAGCCGAAGGCCACGAGGAGGATAGCCTTGTTCTGTTTCTTGTTAGCCTTGACGTTCTCTGTAACAGCGTCCTGGTACTTTGACCAGTTGTTTGCGGGAGCGTCGTCGTTGTCGTCGCAAGCAACAAAGCCTGCAGAGAGTGCGATGGCAGCGAGGGCCATCATAAAGAACTTAATCTTCTTCATAGTTGTTTTGTTTTGAATTGGTTTTAATTGTATTGAAAGATGTTTTTCCTTGTTTGAAGCGGAGGGTGAGGGAAGCATATACCCTTCGACCTGGAGTGGTCGTGCCGAGGTGGAGACCGTGGGGCGTGCGGTCTACGTAATTAAAAATGTTGTCGATGCCACCCTCGAGGCGAAGGGATAGTCCGCGCGACTGAATCGCGTGACACAGGAGATCGTGGGTAGATGCGAGACGCCAGATGTGGTAGGCCTTACCATTGCCGTTGAGCTCGTAGTATCGCTTCGACGAGGCGCGACCGTAAAGGCCAAGGCCGAGGCGATAAGGGCGGTGGAAGGTGTGGTTCCATGTGGCAAACCAGCTACCTTTGTGGTGTGACATTCCATCGATGATGACTTTATGCATACGGTCGTGGTTGCTGTCGTAGGTGTTGGCCTCGGTGTCGAGGTAGCTGTAAGAACCGCCTACGGCAAAGTCCTTAAAGGCATAGCGCACGTTGACGTCGACGCCGAGAGTACGTGCATCCTCTATGTTCTGGTACTGACGGGTCTTGTGCAGTTCATACTGCGACTGATACTCCTCCGGAGCGCGGTAGTTGGGGATAGTGACGAGGTTGATCATATCCTTAACCTTGTTTATATATCCCGCCACTGTCAGAGACAGACGTCCCAGCGCCAGCTCGGCACTCAGCGAGCCGTAGTTGCTGGTTTGCGGGCGCAAGTCGGCGTTGCCGAGGTAGAGGTACGTGCCATTCATCTCGCGGACGTAGCGGTAGTGCTGCTCCTTGGGGGTGGGCGTCTTGAAGCCTTGCGACCATGCCGCCCGCAGCCGCAGCCATTCCGCCGCCCGCACCATGGTGGAGAGCTTCGGTGTCAAGTGAGCCCCAAACTGCTGGTTACGGTCAAGCCGTAGGCCGCCCGTGAGCTGGAGGGCTCGCCAGAGGCTGAACTCATCCTGTAGGTATAACGCCTCGGTATTGTCGGTGACGGTGCCGCCATGATCCACTCGCATGGGCGCCCGTAGCCAGTCGTGCCGCACCTCGAGGCCGGCACTGAGGCGGTTGGAGGCGGGCAACTCGAAGATGCCCTTTAGGTGCGCCATCGTGCGCCGCTGGTCGCTCTGGAGATTCCGCTGGTCGGGGAAATAAGGGAAATAGTGCGTGAAGTTTCCGAAAGGGTCGTAGCCGTCAACGAGTGTCGTGTCGGTGAAGACGTAGTCGTAGGCATGTCGGTTCCAGTCGACATCAAGCGTTACAACGGCTCGCTCCGTGGCTGTCCACTTGCCGCCTACCGAGGCTGATGAATTGCGATAGGCCAGGTCGTAGGTCTTCACATCTACGGCAGCATATTTGCCTGATGGCCGGTAGATGCGTTTGCGGTAGACGGTGCCCTCGGCGTAGAGCTCAAGAGCGGGTATCGGCGTGTAGGTGAGGCGCTCGGCCAGCTGCCAGTTTGTGTGGCGGTTGACGGTCATGTTGCGCGAGTCATAGATGGGAAACTCTGTCTGCCGTGGATCCTCTGTGGCTGTGTTCTGCCAACCGTCGGAATGCTGAATGTTGAAGTTTGTGAGCGACGAGACCTTGCCCACGGCGATGCCAACCGCGTTGTGCTGACGCACATCGCCATAGCTTCCGCCACGGGTGGTGTTCTCTACGAGCAGGCCGTCGCGGTCGTACTTGCGGGTGATAATGTTGATGACGCCCGCAATGGCATCGGAGCCGTAGAGGGCCGAGGCTGCACCCTTCACTATCTCTATGCGCTCTATGCGCGATGGGTCGATCAGCCCGAGGTCGTTCTGCCCTCCGTTGTCGCCGTGAAGTCGCTTGCCGTCTATTAAAATAAGAATATAGGCGTTGCCAAGGCCGTTCATCTGCATCTGCGAGCCCATGTCGTCCTCGTTGAAGGCGAAGCTGGCTGTGAGGCCGCTTAGGATTTCTTCTATGCTGCGGCCGCCGTAGGTCTCTAACTCACGGCGGGTGATGATCTCCGTCTGCACGGGTACGTCCTTCAGCCGGTGCTGAGTGCCAGTACCGGTAACGACGACTTCCTCCAGACGCGATGGCTGCAAGGAGTCCTGTGCTTGGATGGAGGCGACAAGGCACATGAGTGCCGTGCCTACAGACAGAAGGTATTTCATTAAAATCCGTACGCCTGTTCCTGGGCGACTTCATTGAGTTGAACGAAATGAGGCAGGTCTTCTGGCTTTCCCCTGTCTGCCCTACCTTCCCGGCAATTGCATATTAACACATCAACGAATAGACATATTAACGATGCTCGCCAGTGGCGTCATACGGGCAGGCATTTTCTGTGGGGGATTACAGCTGCAGGTACAGCTCCGGACTTACACCGGATTCCCTTGCATCGAAGGCTCTCTGGCCTACGATTGCCTTATTTCGGTGGCAAAGGTAATAAAAGATTAGCTATTATGTAATAGAGATTAGACTTTTTTTTTGCTTATGGTGTATTTTTCTGTTTTTTGACCTGTCAGGCTACTATAATATATAATAATGTGTAGTCTCTAATCCTCTTCTAAATCCTCGAGCTCATAGTCCTCGAGCATTTCGATGTCTTCGAGTTGGTCTTCATCGAGTATGATAATGTCATCAGCCTCGCCCTCGTCGGCCATTTCGTCGCGAAGGAATGTGATGTCCTTGTCGCGGTGAGCGATAGCCGAGCTGTGTGAGAGGTTGCGGTCTGCGGTATCAAGCTGTTGCCAAAGCAGGTCCTTCAGTTGCGGAATGTTGAAGCCCGTAACGGCAGAGATGAAGATATGTGGCAGGTCTGTTGGCAGGTCGGCGGATAACAGCTCAATGAGTTCGTCGTCGAGCAAATCGGCCTTCGTGATAGCAAGGATGCGTTGTTTTTCTAATAGCTCAGGGTTATAGGTCGTAAGTTCGTTCAGGAGCACTTCGTAGTCGCGACGAATGTTGTCTGTGTCGCCGGGAATCATGAAGAGGAGCAAGGCGTTGCGCTCTATATGTCGCAGGAAGCGTAGGCCGAGGCCTTTGCCTTCGCTGGCCCCCTCGATAATGCCGGGGATGTCTGCTATTACGAACGAATGGTTGTCGTGGTAGCTGACGACGCCAACGGAAGGCTCTAACGTCGTGAACGGGTAGCCGGCAATCTTGGGGTGAGCTGAACTGATTGCATTTACGAGGGTGCTCTTACCTGCGTTAGGGAAGCCAACAAGACCCACGTCGGCGAGCATCTTAAGTTCCATGATTACCGTTAGTTCCTGCATCGGTTCGCCTGGTTGTGCGAAGCGTGGAGCCTGATTGGTTGATGTGGCGAAATGCTTGTTGCCCAGACCGCCTCGCCCGCCTTTGAGCAGCATGATTATTTGTCCGTCCTCTGTAACATCGCATACAAAGCGGCCCGTCTCGGCGTCGTAGACAACGGTTCCGCACGGCACGTCAATATATCTGTCCTGGCCATCGGCTCCATGAGATCCATTTTTGCTTCCGTTGCCACCGTGGCCTGCGAAGATATGGCGCTCGTAACGCAGGTGGAGTAAGGTCCAGTAGTTGCGGTTGCCGCGTAGGTATATGTGTCCGCCTCTGCCGCCATCGCCGCCGTCGGGGCCTCCGTTGGGAACATATTTGGCGCGATGCATGTGCATCGAACCACGCCCGCCCTTACCTGAACGGCATACTATTTTTACGTAGTCTATAAAGTTGGTTTCCATTGTTGTTCTTGTTTTAAAACTTATTATCCTTAAGGGATTTACGCCTGAGACTTTAGAGCTTTGTTTTAATCTTTTATGTTCTTGAAAGCCTTAGGCAGGAAGTTGATGATGTCGCTGGCTATGACGCTTTCCTCCGAGAGTTCATCAGCGGCGATGTCGCCTGCCAGCCCGTGAAGGTAGACTCCGATTTGTGCGGCTTCGATGGGCAGATAGCCTTGAGCGAGCAGAGCAGTGATGATGCCCGTGAGCACATCGCCGCAGCCTGCCGTTGCCATACCCGGATTGCCCGTTGGGTTGATAAGGACATCGCCCGTGGGAGTGCATATCTGAGTGAAGTGCCCTTTGATGATGACGAATAGATGGTGGTCGACGGCAAAATCGCGTGCGCGGTTCATGCGTTCAAATGTAGTTCTGCTGTGCCCTGCCAGGCGGTCGAATTCGGCAGGGTGGGGGGTTAGTATGCTGTCGGCTGGGATGCTTGCTATCCAGTCGGTGTTTGCGGCGAGTATGTTCAGGGCATCGGCATCCAGGACGAGTGGCCCTTCGTGGCGCATTATGAAGCTTTTCAGCGCAGCTGCCGTGTGGCTGTGCAGCCCAATCCCGGGACCGATGCCTACGGCTTGGAAGACGTACGTCTCAATGGCTGTTGTAGTGATGTTGGCATCAATGTCGATATCGACAATAGCTTCAGGAACGGCTGTCTGCAAGATGTCGAGACATGAGTGTGGTATGTGGATTGTAAGTTTGCCCACTCCTGCCCTGAGCGCAGCCCGGGCAGCAAGGATTGATGCTCCGGCCATACCGCGACTGCCACTCACGAGTAGTGCGTGACCCATAGTGCCCTTGTGTGCAAACATGGGGCGGCGTCTGATGAGGGAGCTTATCTCGTTCTTTTCAGTCAGCCAGAGGTAGGTCTTAAGGGTCTTCAACCCGTCAGTGCTGAGTCCGATGTCGAGCATTTTCACCTCACCGACGAAGCGCTGGTTCTCAGCGAGGAAAAAAGCCAGCTTGGGTTGCCCTAAGGAGAGGGTCAGTGTGGCGCGCACGATGTTCTGCGTGTCGTTGAAGCTGTTGTCCTCGCACATGAGCCCGGATGGTACGTCGATGCTCACAATTGTGGCTCTGCTCTGGTTGATTCGCTTTGCCACGAGTGCGAAGCCACCGCTGAGTGGCTTGCTCAATCCTGTTCCGAAGAGCGCATCGATGATGATGTCGTCGGTCTGCAGCTCTGGAAAAACGAGCTCAGAGGTCACCTCGATAAGCGTGGCGTCGGGTGTCTGGCGAAGGCGCTCACGATTCTGCTCGCAGTCGGGGCTGAGAGAGCCGCGCACATTGAAGAGATAGGCGGTAGTGATTCGCCCGGCTTCAGCCAGCATGCGGGCCACGGCGAGGCCGTCGCCGCCATTGCCTCCAGGCCCGGCGAATACGAATATCCGCTGTTCGGCCTGTGGCCATCGCCTCAAGATCTCGTCGGCCACGGAGCGGCTGGCCCGCTCCATGAGGTCGATGGAAGCGATGGGCTCGTTCTGGATTGTGAAGAGGTCGAGTTCCCGGAACTGTCCTCCCGTGAGTATCTTCATTTGTGATAAAAATCTAAAAATTCGCTGCAAAAATACGTCAATGATTGCTGAAATCAAAATAAAATCTCTAATTTTGCAACGTCAAAAGCTAAAAATGCAACTAATGAAAAGGATTCAGGTTAAGGACAAGACTTTCGAAGTGTCGATACCTGCCGCTGCGCTGGCCCGTGAAGTGCAACGTGTGGCAGCCGAGATTACCCGCGACTACGCCGGTCGCGAGCCGCTGTTCCTACCGGTGCTCAACGGCTCGTTCATCTTCGCCGCAGATCTCTTGCGCGAGGTGGACCTTCCCTGTGAGATAAGCTTCATCAAGCTTGCCAGCTATCAGGGCACACAGTCGACAGGAGAGATTCGCGAGGTGATGGGGCTTGCTCAGGATATTACGGGGCGCGACGTCATCATCGTGGAAGATATTATCGACTCCGGACTCACTATGGCTCACATGGTTGAGACGCTCCGCCGTCATAATCCAGCCAGCATACGTGTGTGCTCGCTATTAGTTAAACCGGCAGCCTTGAAAGTGGAGATACCTATCCACTATCGTGCAATGGACATCCCAAATGTTTTTATCGTTGGCTATGGCCTCGACTATGACGGCTTCGGGCGCAACACAAAGGACATATACACATTGTGCGAGGCATGATTCAGAGAGAACAATCAGATGAAATAACATATTAAATGATATAATAAATCACGATGAAGAACATTATTATTTTCGGAGCCCCAGGGTCGGGCAAAGGCACTTATAGCGCAGAGATTGCTACGCGCTATGGTATGGGGCATATCTCTACTGGCGACGTCCTGCGAGCAGAGATAAAGAATGGCACAGAATTGGGAAGGATTGCCCAAGGTTATATCGACAACGGACAACTCATCCCCGACGAGTTGATGATTGACATCCTCGCATCGAAGTACGACTCCATGCCACAGGGATGCGGAGTGATTTTTGACGGCTTCCCGCGCACGATTGCTCAGGCAGAGGCCTTGAAGAAGATGCTCGCTGAGCGCGGCCATGAACTTGGAATGATGATCGAACTCATAGTTCCAGAGGATGTGCTGATGTTCAGACTGCTCCGCCGCGCTCAGATAGAAGGCCGTGCCGACGACAATGAGGAGACAATACGCAAGCGCTTCGCTGTATACCACAACCAGACCGAACCCCTGTCGCGATGGTTCGAGGCCGAAGGTATCCGTCACACCTTCGATTGGGGTGAACTTCTCACCAAGGAGGGCATGATTGAGGCCATCTTTGAGGAAATAGAACGTCAAAACGAACAACAGTAAACGCATAATGTTCAAGATCCCAATGTTCAAGTTTTCAAATCAGAATATCCCTTGCCGGGGAATTATGGATATCCTCTTCTGCAGGGGTGTTATAGGGGGGCTCTCTCTTATAATCCTTCTGGCTGTGGCTTCTGAATCCGTGGCTCAGACCGAAGTTACTCCTTTCCGCCCCGGAGTGACACTCGACGGTGTCAACTACTTCCTGCCAAAGACCATCCTGCGCGTAGTAGTCGTGGCAGACAAGGCTGAGACTCTGCCGGGCGAGTTTGCCGCCTATGCCGACCGCTACCTGAGGCTGCCGTCCGTGCCGACAGCACCATCTACAGAGTGGACTATCAAGGAGGTGAACATTCAAGCTCTGGGCTCGCCTGATTCTACCAAGGCGTTCAACGTCAAGCTTCGTTCTAAGACTTCTGCTCCGCTTGTGCGCCTTACAGATAATGGTTTGCTGCTCGCTGTAAATACTGACGCTGAAGCAGAGCCTGAGCCGGCGCCCGCTCGTCGCGTGGCAGCGCCCAAGCCCGTCAATGGGCGAGACTTCATGACCCACGAAATCCTCGCCGCCGGCAGCACGGCTAAGATGGCCCAGCTGACAGCCGAGGAAATATATGATCTGCGGGACAGTCGTGGTGCGCTCATTCGCGGAGAAGCCGACAACACCCCTAAGGACGGGGCACAGCTCAAGCTGATGCTTGACAACCTCGACGCACAGGCAGCTGCACTCGAGGCTCTCTTCAAGGGGCAGACACTCACCAGCACCGAGGTGCAGGCCATCGACTTCGAGCCATCAGGTAGCACCGAGCAACTCGGCCGCCGCCAACTGCTATGCCGCTTCTCGCGCCGGCTCGGGCTCGTTGATGCCGACGACCTCAGCGGGCAGCCACTTTGGATAACAATCAAGCCGCTCGGAAACCTTCCTGCTACAGCAGACAATGCCGACACTGCAAAGAAAAAAGCCAAGATAGAACAAGGCCTGTGGGTGAATCAGCCCGCACGCGTACAGGTAATTATAGAGTTTGAAGGCGAACAGCTCATTGCTGCCGAGGTTCCCGTTTGTCAGCTCGGAACTACTGAAGTGCTCTCTGACGCTCTTTTCAACAAAAAACTTGATACTCGCGTCACGCTATATCAGCATACAGGGAGCGTGAAGGCAGTGGAGTAGGGGTCTCGAACGGCCATGGAAAAGTAGCATCACAGCACCACATAATAAAACCCTCAAGGGTTCAGCCGAAAACCCTTAAGGGTTATCGCCGAAACCCTTAAGGGTTATTGGCAAAAGGCTTAAGGGTTTTTTGACGACGCTCAATGTTTGGTAGCTTCTTTGAGCGTAAGCGGGTCAAAAGAATCCTTAAGCCTTTTTTCGTGATCGCCTGTTCTTCTTGATTCGTGGCTGCGCTCTCGCGACGTTGTTGCTCCCCTCTAATGTTGTGTTTATCACTTTCTTGCTGATGTTTCCGAGAAGGTGGTCGCGGTTGTGCTTGCGGGTAATCTGGTCGTTAACATACTGATTGATTGCTTTCATCATGGCATCTCTGTGGGGTGTCTTGTCTGTCACGGTCTGAATCATGATGATGGGGCAGGGTGGTATGGCCTGGCGATGGCCATTGGCTTTTCCTTTGTGGTGATGGGGTGGAAATGAAATTACCGGAATGTCCGGGGGAGGCCGTTTATTCCGGTAATATGTTTTTGGTGGAGCTGGAGGGAATTGAACCCTCGTCCAAACAGGGGATACCGGAGCTTTCTACACGCTTATTCCAGCCTGTGTTTTCGAGCGGCAGTCCGACCTGGACCACGGGCTGCAGCCTTATCCTCTAAGAGTTTTCACCTTTGGCGCGAGGCCGCCTTGGGCTATCCCCGATTTTGCTGCACCACTTTTCCAGAGCGCTTCGGGGCGTTTTAGTCTCTGAGTGATGTCCCGTCTCAGCACCTTGTGCCGAGAAAAGCTGATCTACTATACTTCAATCAAGCAGCGAGAGCGTAAGTGTTTTCGCCAGATAATTGTTGGAGACCATTGATTAAGGAGGGCGATCAGCGACCCTCCGCGTGCTTACTCTGGGACCTCATCCTGCTGTCAAATCCATGTCAGCCCCAAAATCTGATGATGCCATAACTACCTGTTAGGCATTGCAAAGGTAAGCGAAAACTGAGAACTGAGGAAGTAAAAAGTGAAACTTTTTCTCTTTTTTCGCATTTTTTCACTCTCGCGCACAATAAAAGGCTTTTTTTTTAGTTTATTAATTATAGTTTGAACTTTCTGCCGTGCGAACGGATACGCTATAATGATTGAAGAAGCCTCTCTGGAAGTACCTATAACAGACGGCATGAATTCCGCGGAACGAGCCACAAAGCGCGTTTTTGACGTCGTAGTGGCTTGTCTTGGGATTGTTGTGCTGTCGCCTCTTTTTTTTGTTATATATATTCTTTTGCACGGTCAGGGCGACGGTCCGGTGCTTTTCCGCCAGGAGCGAATCGGCTATGGTGGCCGTGCTTTCAGAATACTTAAGTTCAGGACTATGGCTGTTGACACTGAGGAGGACGGGGAGCCGAGGCTGACGCGGCAGGATGATGGGGGGCAGACTCGCATAGGCCGCTTCTTGCGAGAGCGTCATCTGGATGAGTTGCCTCAGCTGTTCAATGTGCTGAGGGGTGAGATGAGTTTCGTAGGTCCTCGTCCGGAGCGCAAGTTCTTTATCGACAAGATTATGGAGCAGAATGCTGACTATCGATATATTTTCCTGATGCGTCCCGGCACGACGTCGATGGCTACCCTCTACAACGGATATACTGATACGATGGAGAAGATGCTGATTCGGCTGCAGATGGATCTGGAATATTATCAGAGGCGTTCGCTGTGGACTGACCTGAAGATATTGTTCACTACGGCTAAGTTCCTCGTTGCGGGGAAGAGGTTTTGAAATTGAAAATTGGATATTGATAATTGAAATAGCGATATATGAAAAAGATTATCTTACTCGCGGCCTGCCTGTGCTTTGCATTGATTCCGAATGTGATGGCACAGTCGATGTCGGACAACCAACTGGTGCAGTATATTCTTAAGGAGAAGGAGAAGGGCACTGACCAGCAAGTGATAATTCGCAATGTGCTCGGGCGCGGCGTCACGACGGAGCAGCTGCGCCGCGTTCGCAAGAAGGTGGAGGCGGAGCAGAAGCAGCTCGGAGCTGTCGACCTCACGGGCAAGTCAACCACGACTAAGAATAACCGGCTGCGCTCTCAGCGTGAGATAGACCGTGATGAATGGCAGAAGCAGAATGGCTTCATGATTCGCTCGCAGCGCGAAATGGATGACTGGCGCTACATGAACCGTGACCAGCGTATGGCGGAGATTGAGGACGAGAGCGATTATTTCGACCTCGACTCACTCGACTACTACAGCAGCCTTATCCCAAAAGACCAACAGGTGTTCGGACGTAATATCTTCAACCAGAAGAATCTTTCCTTTGAGCCGAACATGAATATGGCGACGCCTGTTAACTATGTCCTTGGGGCTGGTGATGTGGTGATAATAGATGTATGGGGTGCTTCGCAGGAGACGTTCACGGAGACGATCTCGCCCGACGGCACTGTGACGATCGAGGGTGTTGGCCCTGTCAAGTTGGCAGGCCTCTCTGTGAATGAGGCTTCTGGGCGCCTGCGCAGCCGGCTCGGGCAGTACTACAGCGATTGTAGCGTCAGCCTCAGCGTCGGTGAGACTCGCTCGATAATGGTTCAGGTGATGGGTGAGGTGGTCATGCCTGGCAGCTATACGCTGAGCAGCTTGGCTTCGGCTTTTAATGCGTTGTACGCCGCGGGTGGTATCAGCGACGTGGGCACTTTGCGCGACATCAAGGTTTATCGCAGCGGTCGCGTCATCTCAACCATTGATGTTTACGACTATCTGATCCATGGCAATTCCCGTGGTAATGTACGTCTGCAGGACAACGACGTTATCATTGTTGGTCCTTACGACTGCCTTGTGGAGGTGCGGGGCAAGGTGAAACGTCCTATGTTCTATGAGATGAAATCTACTGAGAGCGTGCAGCGCCTGCTGGAATATGCCGGCGGTTTCACTGGGGATGCGTTCACCAAGAGTGTTCGCCTCATCCGCAAGAAGGGCGAGGAATATTCAATCCACAATATTGAGGAGTTTGACATGAATGGCTTCTCTGTGGCTGATGGCGACTCGCTCTTCGTAGACAGTGTAATCCCTCGCTTCCGTAACATGGTTGAGGTGCGCGGTGCAGTCATGCATCCGGGTATGTTCCAGGTCGATGGTAATATCCAGACGGTGCGCGACCTCATTAAGGCTGCCGGCGGTCTGCGTGAGGATGCTTTTAGGGAGCGTGCTGTGATGCACCGCGAGAAGGACGACCTCACACTGGAGAACTTGGCTGTAGACATAAGGGGTATCATTGACGGCAATACTTCTGACATGGCTCTTCGCCGCAACGACTTGTTGTTTATTCCTTCGAAGATAGATATGGCAGGCGAGCAGACGCTTCGTATAAATGGTGAGGTGAACTTCCCGGGCACATACCAATATGCAGAGAACACTACGGTGAAGGATCTGATCTTGCAAGCGGGAGGACTCACACGTGCCTCATCTACCGCGAAGATTGATGTCTTCCGCCGTAACTATGTTCCTGATGCAGAGCAGACATCAATGGATTTGGCAGAGATTTTCACTTTCAACCTGGCCAATGGGTTTATCGTTGAAGACACGGCTTTCGTCCTTCAGCCTTTCGATGAGGTGCAGGTTCGTAAGAGCCCGACCTATGCGGAGCAGCAGAATGTGCGCATCAGCGGTGCGGTTAACTTCGAGGGTGAGTATGCGATGACTTCTCGTGAGTTCCGCCTCTCTGACCTGGTGAAGATTGCGGGCGGCCTCTCGAGTGTTGGCTATGCGAAGGGTGCCCGCCTCGTTCGTCAGATGACTCAGGAAGAACGGGAGCAACGGGCTTCAGCCCTTCGTGCCTCTCAGATAGCTCTCTACGAACAAGCCCTTGACTCAGAAAAGGACTTCGACATGGCACGCGCCGACTCGCTGCTTGAGATGAAGATGAACCTTGGCAACAACTACAACGTGGCTATCAACCTCGAAGGGGCTCTCGACAATCCAGGCTCTATTGACGATGTAGTGCTCCGCGCCAATGATCAGGTCATCATCCCGCAGCTCTCCAACACGGTGAAGATCTCGGGTGAGGTTATGTACCCAATCTCAGTTGGATACAAAAAGGGCGCAGGTCTGGGTTACTATATCAACCAGGCTGGCGGCTTTGGAAACCGCGCCGGCAAAGGTAAGACCTACGCCATTTACATGAATGGTTCTGTGGATAAGCTCGGCCGGCGTGCGTCGGCGAAACATATTGAGCCGGGAACAGAAATCGTAGTCCCGACAAAGAAGAAGAAGGAGGGCATGTCGACAGCTGAGATAACTGTCCTTGGCACTTCTGCTGCATCGCTCACGACAATGGTCGTAGCCCTGATTAACCTTTTGAAAAAATAGTTATGGAAGAGAAAAAAAATAAAAACGTAATAGACCTGCGCGAGGTGGCAAGGAAGTTGTGGAATTGTCGGTGGCTGTTTTTCAAAGTGTGGCTTGTGACGTTTGTCGTAGCTTCTGCATTGATTCTCTGTGTCCCCCGCACATACACAAGTTCCGTATCCTTAGCACCGGAGTCCGATGTGGCGTCTTCTGGTGGGGCCTTAGGCTCATTGGCGTCATCGTTTGGTGTAGATTTGGGCGAAATGGGAGCTAATGGAGATGCTATCCAACCCTTACTTTATCCCCAACTTTTTGAATCCCCGGAGTTTGTTACTAGCTTGTTTGATATCGAGGTTACAAACGCAGAGGGTGATATACATACAACATACTATGAGTATCTCTCAAAGTATCAGAAAAAGACTCTTTATAAGATTCCATTTACCTGGCTCGTACGTAAGATTAAAAGTATAATTCCTAAAGAACCGGTTAAAGGCTCGAACAATAATGGCAATGTAGACCCCTTTAATCTTACAGAGGCTCAGAACCATATAGCCTCCATCGTAAAGCGAAATATCACGTGCAGCGTAGACAAGCAGTTTTGGGTTATAACAATAATGGTAACAGATCAGGATCGCCGTATTTGCGCAACTATGGCAGACTCTGTACGCTATAGGCTTCAAGAGTTTATAACCGAGTATCGTACAAAGAAAGCAAGAGTGGATGCGGACTATTATACTCGACTCACGGCTGAGGCTAAAGCCAACTATGAGAAGTCACTCCAAAAGTATAGTGCCTTTTGCGATGCTAACCGAAACTCAATACTCCAGAGTTACATCTCGCATCGCGATGAGCTGGAGAATGAGATGCAGTTAAACTATAACACTTACACAGCTATGCGCACTCAGCAGCAGTCTGCCTTAGCCAAGGTTCAAGAGCGTACACCTGCTTTTACCATCCTTAAAAGTGCTTCTATGCCCATCCGTGCATCAGGGCCAAAGAGGATGTTGTTTGTATTGGGTATGCTTATTTTTGCGTCATTCGGCACAATGATATATGTGATGAGGGATAGTATTTTGTCGTCATTTTAACTTAAAACATGCAAGCGGCACAAAGAGTAATAATAAATACAGCAGCCCAGTACACGCGTACAATAATAAATATCCTGCTCTCGCTCTATTCCACGCGCCTCGTCCTAGATGCATTGGGAAAGAGCGACTATGGTATTTTTCAGCTCGTCGGTGGGGTGGTGGCAATGTTGAGCTTTCTTACAAATGCAATGGTGGTCACCACGCAACGTCACCTTTCATTTGCACATGGTCGAGGCGAGGCCGCTGAGATTCGCAGTGTGTTTGCCAACAGCTTACTGCTGCATTTCATTATGGGGCTGGCTTTGGTCTTGATATTAGCGACGCTCACCCCCTGGATTACAGGCTTTCTTGAAATCGAACCCACTCGAATTGATACAGCTCGGAGTGTCTATCTTGTAGCTCTGCTTACCTTATTCATCTCTTTCATGGTAGCTCCTTATCGGGCTCTTTTTATTGCCAGGGAGAATATTGTTTATATATCCGTCGTTGACGTGATGGACGGTGTTCTGAAAGTGTTGTTTGTGTTTTTTTTCCTAAAACTCTTTCCTGACCGTCTGCTCGCTTACACCTTCTTAATGTCTGCCTTAAGACTCTTTCATTTATTAGCCCTATCGATTTATGGCAGGGTTAATTATGAAGAGGTTTGTATAGTACCATCACGACGCGATATTTCTGCTGCACTTCTACGCAAGATTGTTGGCTTCGCCGGTTGGACCACCTACAGCATGGGGTGTGTCATTGCCCGGAATCAGGGTTTGGGTGTTGTGCTTAATAAGATCTTTAAGAATACTATTATCAACGCCGCTTACGGTTTAGCTATACAAGTCTCGAGCTCCGCTGCTTTTGTGTCGCAGTCATTATGCAATGCACTCAGCCCTCAGCTCATAAAGGCTGAAGGTGGGGGCTATCGAGAGCGTATGCTTTCTTTGGCCAGTACAACGAGCAAGTATTCTTTTTTGTTGCTCGCTATGGTGGTGATGCCATTAATAGCCGAGATGCGTCCAGTACTTGACTTTTGGCTTGGATCTGACAACTATCCAGAAGAAACCGTCCTATTTTGTCGAGTCATCCTCATAGCTACTCTTTGTGATCAACTTACAATTGGTCTTAATTTAGCCAATCAAGCCATTGGACGTATTCGAACGTTTTCGCTTACTATAAACACAATAAAGGTGCTCACTCTGCCCTGTATAGTAATTTTAGTAAAGATCGGTTGCGCCCTGTTACTGGCTATATGGAGCTATGTTGCAATAGAGCTGTTTTGCGCCGTTCTTAGGATCCCCTTCCTTAAATATATGGCAGGTCTGTCCGTGAGGAGGTACTTTACCGATGTCTTTGCTCGTGTGATATTACCCTCCGTGGTGATTTGTGCAGTGTGCTACGGGGTCGTTAATAGCTTTAATTTCCCGTTTCGTTTCCTTGTAACGTTATTCATGTCAGTTCTTTTTGGCGGGTTGGCTGTCTGGGCTTTTGGTAGTTCTGCCGAAGAGCGATTGCAGTTCCGACGTTTAATAAATAGATCATAGGTGGTTTATGCAATTAGACTTTAAACAAATAACATTGCTTCCTGCATGCATCATGGTGTTGGTGCTCATGCAGGTTGTGGTGAGCTTTAATGTTTTTGCATTTCTGCGTCCAGTTTCATTACTTGTCTGGGGATTGTGCATACTCAACTGGCTTGCTGTTGGTTGCTTATATTTAAGAGAAGCTGAGATGTCGCCTTTCGGCCTACTGTGGGCTGTCTATTTCCTAATAATCTCAGCCTCAACATTAATACACGCAACTTCATTCAAAATGCTGTCATATCTTATGGTAGACGGCACACTCTTACTGATGCTATTCCACTATTATCAACATCGTCTGCGTATGTTGGTTATAGCGGCCAATGTTTTCTTCTCAGGGGTCATATATGCAAACTTGGCACTTATGTTTTTTTTCCCTAATTGGATGTTTGTAGCTCAAGATTCTTTTGATAGTTTTATTCTCGGTGGCAACTACAATCAGATGGGTGGCCGTTTTCTGTGTGGTATAGTCACAAGTGTACTTTGTATTAAGTTTAACCGAAAGTGGCTAATCAATTCTATAGCTCTGATAGTAGTAGCCATTGCCACTTTGCTTTTTGTAGGCTCTATGACTGCTGTCACGGGCTTGGCAGTGTTTACCTTGTTTTGTATAGTGCCCTCGTTCCGGCTTCAACGAATAGGTCTGGTGTCCTTTTTCATCTTCTATCTTTTGTTTCAGATCTTTGTGTGTTTCCGTGGCGAAGGGTTACACAATAGTGAGTTAGCAAGGTATTTCATAGTTGACGTATTGGGCAAGGACATAACTTTTACCAATCGTACTATGATGTGGGACTTGGCCTTGCGTCAGTTCTTCCAATCGCCTTTGGTTGGCTTTGGATGCGTGGACAACGATTGGTATATTAACAACATGACTTCTTTTGCCCGTGGCCCTCATAATTTCATTTTAGGCCAACTAATCAACGGCGGAGTATTGTTGATGTCTGTACTCATAGGGATAGTCATAATATCTGTTCGGCGTATTCTGGGATGCTTTGACCGTATGGCCTGCATTCTATGTATGGGTTTGGCGACATTATGTTTCATGATGCTTATGGAAGTTTACCCTTTTGTGCTGGTTCTTTATATGCTTGTGCTTTTATATTATTATCCTGAATATACAACTCCAGAAATTTCCACTGACGATGAGCGAGAGTGTTAATAAGTGCAGCCCCAGGCTAACAGTCGTAATGCCTGTGTTCAATCGCCCCAAAGAACTTGTGGTGATGGTTGATAGCATCCTTGCCAACACGTTCAGGGATTTTGAACTTATAGCTATAGACGACGGCTCAGAAGCCCAAACTTTAGCTCTGTTGAAGCAATACGTGGAGCATGATTCACGTGTAATCCTTCTCCATCGAGCAAAATCTCCAAAGGGTGCCCAGACCTGCAGAAATATAGGTCTTGAAAATGCTCGTGGAGAATACATTATTTTCGTAGATTCTGATGACTATGTAACCCCAGAGTGTTTTGCTACACGCTTGCGTCACATTTCTGAACGTCCAGAACTGGATTTTATGGTATTCCCATCTGGTGGATATAATAGTAATGACGGTTTCAATCCAGTTGGCCATCAATTCGGATACACAGTTTTTGGAGATGATTTGTGTGCCTTTCTCCGCAGAACCTTGCCTTTCGTGGTTTGGAATAATATTTACCGCACGGAAGCACTGCGAGAGCATTCGATTAAATGGGATACCCAGCTTTTGTCTCTTCAAGATTCTCTCTTCAACACTGAGTGCCTATTGGCAGACATGCATTATGATTATGCACATGTAAGTCCTAACTATGGTTGGCGTGTTGAGGACAATGCTGGTTCTATTTCAAAACGCATTGTTACAGAGCCGCATTTTCGCAGCCACCTCTACACCATTGAGAAAGTTTACAAGTTAGTACAATCAAAATATGGCCATCGCTACGATCGGGATCTTTTCCGCGGTGTACTTTATTTATATAATATGATTTTTGCTGAAGGTATCGATGACGCACGAGCTAGATTGTTGGTTGATGTGGTAAGGAGTTACAGTCGTCTTGGTGGTTTTATTTTACGAAGCCAGGTTTCATTCACTCATGTATTAGAATTAATCCTAACTAAACGCAAGGCGCGTGTTTTGCCTATGGTCGCCTATCTGATATGGCTTAGGAGAGAGAATAAACGTATTCAGGAGCGACGTGCGCAGTTGGCTTCAGGCTTAATGGAGTCCCAAACTTAGAATAAAGTATGAAACAACTAATAGAATCTTTTTTAGAGCTCATAGGCCGGATAATAGGCTTTTTGACCCCACGCTCTTTGAACCGTGTCTATGGTTTTTTGTGCAATCATATATACACAGGATATTTCCGGTCTCGTTTTTATTGCTTTGGTTCTTCGGTATTTATAGGAAGACCTTTACATCTCGAGGGCGAGAAGTACATTGTCATTGGCAACGATAATGTTTTTGAATCGGACTTACAACTCACTGCGTGGTCTGAAAATAATAACAACAAATCCCCAATCATTAAAATTGGCGACAAGTGTCTTTTCCGAAAAGGATGCCACATCACAGCAATAAACGGCATTACAATAGGCAATAACTTACTTACAGGCACTAATGTCCTTATCACAGATAATTCTCATGGTGACAATACAGCCGATTCGCAATCTATTCCGCCACGCCAACGCGCCCTTTGCTCAAAAGGCCCTGTTGTTATTGGCAACGATGTGTGGTTAGGAAACAATGTCTGCATTATGCCTGGCGTGACCATTGGTGATGGCGCTATTGTTGGCGCAAACGCTGTTGTAACCCGCGATGTGCCTGCTCAAACAGTCGTTGCAGGCATTCCAGCTCAGGTTATATCCTCGCGTAGAACAGTGCGGTAATAAGTTTCTTAATTGATGATTGAGTATAGTATTGCAAAAATAATCATATCTTTTCTTTGATTGAATTGTTTTAAGCCCTATCTTTGCAGCAAAGTAATAAGCTCACGTAATCAGGTGAAGTCGCAATAATGAATCATTATTATCTTCAAAGAACGCTGAAGAAGTTTTAGGCCAATGAAAGCAAGAATAATAGCAAACTATCTTCCACAGTTTCATCCAATCCCAGAGAATGATGAATTTTGGGGGCCGGGTTTTACCGAATGGATGAATGTTGCAAAAGCACGTCCTCTTTTCCGTGGCCATTATCAACCTCGTATTCCCGCAGACCTCGGTTTTTACGACCTGCGTTTACCTGAGACTCGTGAACTTCAGGCTTCTTTTGCACGCGAAGCTGGTGTGGAAGGTTTCTGCTATTGGCACTACTGGTTTGGTAATGGGCGTCGTCTGCTCAACCGTCCCTTTGATGAGGTCGTGGCAAGCGGACAGCCTGATTTCCCGTTCTGTCTTGCATGGGCTAACCACGATTGGAAAACAGCCACTTGGAAAAAGGGAATGAAAGATGGCATGATTGCCGAGCAACTCTATCTGGGCGAAGAGGACAACCGATTGCATTTTATGACGATGCTTCCGGCTTTTAAGGACAAACGATATATTCGTGTAGATGGTAAATTGCTATTTGTCATATATGATCCCTACCGCTTTGTTCATGTTGAGGATTTTATGGATTGTTGGCGTAGATTGGCTGGCCAGCACGGACTTGGTGATTTCCACTTCGTAGCAATGTGTAACTCTACTAATACAAGAGTGAGGCTTGCCGAAGGTGGAGTGGGGCATGGCCGTGTGATTCCCGACCTGAAGAGCAGTGCTAAAGTTTACAAGTCGTTCCTCGATATGGGATTTGATGCCGTCAACTCTTTCGGTAAGTCCAGAGCAGAGATGCTTGTGATGGGCAAATACAAGCGCGCAGTCCTATTTAAGCTACATCAACATCTTACCTTCCTTCCTGCTTTGAAGTATGATTATGCCAAGGTGACACCTCATTTCTTCGCGCCAGAGGATGCTTGGGATAATGTCTATCCTTCCATAATGCCATGTTGGGATCGCACTCCTCGAACTGGAGATCAGGAAGGAGTTTACATCAATTCAACGCCTGAAAACTTCCGGCACCATATAGAACACGCATTGCACGTGATAAAGAACAAGCCCGAACAGCACCGCATACTCTTCCTGAGGTCGTGGAATGAATGGGCTGAAGGTAACTATGTAGAACCGGATGAGAAATATGGCCACGGGTTCCTTAATGCTCTTCATGATGCCGTTTTATAGATAATATACTTTACGTTCATCATTATGTACAATATTCCCATTCTCATCGTTATCTTTAATCGAAAGGAAATCGCCATACGAACGTTTGAGAGTATCAGACGTGTTCAGCCATCTAAGCTATATATTGCTGGCGACGGTCCTCGTCCAGAAGTTGATGGCGAGGATATTCTCGTCCAAGAAACTCGCAGGGCTATACTTGATAGAATTGATTGGGACTGTCAGGTGCAAACATTGTTCCAATCAGTCAATCTCGGGTGTGGCCCAGGCATGTACACTGCAATTGACTGGCTTTTCAAGAACGAAGAGCGAGGCATAATCATTGAGGACGATTGCGTGCTTCAGCATTCGTTTTATCAGTTCGCGGAGGAGTTGCTTGAGCGCTATAAAGATGATACACGTATTGGCTTGATTGATGCTGCAAATTACCAAGCAGAGATCCCTGTTCCAGATTCTTATGGCTTCAGCCGGTATAAATCAACAAATGGGTGGGCCTCTTGGCGAAGGGCTTGGAAACTCATGGACCTTGATATGAACTGGCGTAATTCGGATTATGCAGAGTCAATTATAGCAAACATGGGTTATAGGTCGAAAGACATTAGTTATTGGAGATACCGCTTGAAGGCTATCGACAATAATGTCGTATCCGCCTGGGACTGGCAATGGTATTTTACCTTAGCAGCTCACAATATGTTAGGTATATATCCCTCGTGCAGTCTTCAAACGAACATCGGTTTTGGTGAGGCAGCAACACATACGACTGATTTATTCGTGCCGAAATATTATGAAACACATTCTGAAATAGAGTTTCCTTTACACCATCCTAAGTATGTAGTTCCATTTGAGCCTTTTGAACATAGATCTTACAATCGGAAAAATACCTTGTACACCAATCTCATTAAATACATTCCATTTTCCGTGAAGAAATTTCTGAAGACTATAATTCGCTGACAACATGAAACAGAAGATACAAACCTCCGCAGGAACATATACTTACACCTTCAGACCTATTTTTGCAGGCATTAAGCCCATTGACAAGGTGATTGCCAAGGAAAACCTATTCTTGCTTAAAGATGTATGTGATGAAGCTGGGTTGAAGTTTATCCTTTTCTATGGCACTTTGCTTGGTGCCATTCGTGAGCACGACTTCATAACCCATGACGAGGACATTGACCTCGTCATGCGCAAAGAGGACAGGACTCTTTTTCTTCCACTCCTGTTCAAACTGCGAGAACTGGGTTTTGAGGTTGCACGTGAGGACGAACGTGGCATTCTGTCAATCATCCGCAAGGGAGAGTACATTGATATATATTGGTATGAGACCTATCAGCCTGACCCTCGACTAAAATATTGCAGCCGCAATATTTGCAAGAAAGAATACATAGACGACCTTGCCGAGATAGATTTCCTCGGGCGACAGTTCTATGTTCCCGCTGACTATCTGGCTTTCCTCGTATATTACTACGGAACCAACTGGCAGACACCTGTAAAGCAGTTCAACTTTAAAATGTCTAAGTGGGAGCTGCACAAACGAACCGCTATAGAATACTTGAAGTTATTGTTGCCCAAATTCCTGACTCGATGTGCACTCAGAAGAAAGACTGAGCGAGAACGAGAAAAATGGCTCAATCACATCTGCGAAACGGAGCAACTTACTTAGTCCAAACTTTCCAGATTTAATTTATGCCCTCGCGCAGCTTTGTTGACGAGATTCCTTCGGTGCGCGGTAATACAATAACCTCACGTCCGTTTTCGCGGCACCAGCGCATAGCCGCCTGAAAGCCCGGGTGCTGCTGGTCGGGGCCTACGGCAAAGATGTCAAAATCCACCTCTTTCACTATACTGTCCACGTCCTTGTATAGTACAACCTCATCTACAAAGCGTACCGAGTGCACCATGTATACTCGCTCGTCGGTTGAATAAACCATTTTTGCATCTGGCTTATACTTAAGGACGTAGTCACCATCTTGAACGGCCACCGTCAAATGGTCACCGAGGTTGCGTGCACGCTCAAACAGTTTCACATGGCCTATATGGAGGACATCGTAGACTCCAACAGTAAATACACGTTTCATATTATCTTCCATTCAAATCCTTAGTTCAAAAATCTTATACAGAAACTTGACACATATCATAGCCGCGTTGGTGTAGATGCCGTTCTCGCGGCAGGCGCGAACGTCGTCCTTGATGAGCTGCAGTTTGCTGCGTAGGCCGGCTGTGCTGGTGCCTCCTGTGCGCATCGTCACGAAGTCGAGCGGTTGATATGCCGCTTTTATTTTATGTACGCAGAAGAGGCGGACCATCATCTCGTAGTCAGCGCCAATCTTGTAGTCGGTCTTGTAGAGGCCTGCACGCTCAAATACTTCGCGCCGAGCATAGAATGATGGATGGGCGGGCATGAAGCCAAAGCGAAGCCATCGCGGACTGAAGCGGTGCGAGGAATAGTAGCGGATGCATTTCTCTGGGTGCCCGTCGCGGATGAAATGGATGTCGCCGTAGGTCGCGTCAACAGTGTTGTCGTCGAAGGCTTTCACCATCTGCTCTATCACATTGTCCGCAGTGAAGAAGTCGTCGCTGTTTAGGATGCCTACCACGTCGCCCGTAGCCATACGTATTCCCTTGTTCATCGCGTCGTAGATGCCCCGGTCCTTCTCTGACAGCCAGCGCATGCGCCCCCCGAACTTGTCTTCATCCTGCCTGAGTATGTCAACGGTGTTGTCGGCTGAAGCGCCGTCAACAACGATGTATTCTATGTCCGGGTACGTCTGACAAAGCACCGACGCAATCGTGTCCCGGATTGTGCGTGCGCTGTTATATGTTACCGTTATGATTGATACTTTTAGCCTTTTTGCCATTCGTTTAGTATTTCCTTTCTGCAAAGTTAGCGTTATTTACGTAAAACAGCTTCTTCCTGTGGTCATAAATAACTTTTTATGCCGATAAAAAGAAAATATTTCTCTCCTTACATAATAAATCGCCGTTTCATCCGTTACTCTAACGAGTAACCTCATACTATAAACCTAACCGACATGGTGTCGTACTATATATATATCTTTCTTGCTTTCATCATTGGCGCTATTGCCACGGCTGTTACTATTCCCGTGATTATCGCCTTCTGCCGCAAATTCGGGTACTACGACCAGCCTAACAAGCGAAAGGTCCACCATCAGGCCGTGCCGCGTTTGGGCGGCGTCTCGTTCTTGCCGGCACTCGCTCTCAGCTTTTCGGTTACGATGTTGCTCTACTACACCAATGCCAACATCCCCATAGGTTTCCACTATTCAGCCGTTCTGATTATCATCGGCGCCACCATCATCTATCTGGTAGGTGTTATGGACGACCTCGTGAACCTGCCAGCCAATTTCAAGTTCGTTGTGTTGTCAATAGGTTCTTCTGCATTGCCTGTTTGCAACCTCGCACTTGATAACCTTCATGGTTTCTTCGGCCTTTATGAAATCCCCATATGGGTTGCTTATCCGCTCACGGTTCTTGTTATTATGACAATTGTCAACTCGCTTAATCTCATCGATGGTATCGACGGCCTGGCATCTGGCATCTCCGCCATTTGCCTGGCCTTTTTCGTTTACCTCTTCGCTGATGTGCGCTATATGATTTTCGATGTTATGTCTGCAGCCATGTTGGGCGTCGTTATTTCCTTCATGGGATTTAACATCTTCGGCAAGGTGGGGCGTTCAAAAATCTTCATGGGCGATGCGGGAAGCCTCATACTCGGCTATGTTCTCGCCTACCTTGCCATCAAGTATCTTATGGTCACAAAGGACGACGTCTACACACACGTCAATCCCATTCTTATCGTCTATTCAATGTTCATAGTCCCCGTGTTCGACCTCGTCCGAGTGGCTGTCACTCGCGTAGCATCGGGCTACCCCATGTTCCATGCCGACCAGCGGCACATTCACCACGTGCTCATGCGTTGCGGCCTCACCATGCACCAGGCGCTCGCCGTAATCATAGCCCTTGTCCTCTTTTTCATGCTTGGCAACATCGCGCTCGATGATATGAACATGCCCATCACCATCATCTTCTTCCTCGACATTGCACTCTATCTCCTCTTCTTCGCCGTCGCATTCATCATCATTGACCGCCGCGAGACGATGAGGGAAATACTCAGTTAGCACCTGTTGCGGATTAAACCATTGCACTTCTATATAACGAAACGGCTGACCAAAGTCTCAATCTTGGTCAGCCGTTTTGTTTTATAGCGATGTCTTCGGTCTTCAATTACAAGCGCATCAGTTCTCTGAGGAACTGGTCGAGCTCCTCGTTCAGGCCTTTTAGCAGTTCCGTGTCGAGGATCATAGCGTCGTCGTCTACGAGGTACACATCCTGCAACGTCTCGCCGTCCTCGCCCATCATGACGAACGAGAACGGATGCAGAATGCTCATCGACTCAATTGTTTCCTTCATGCCTACGATGCTCTGCTTAATCGCCACGGCTGCCACCTCATAGAGGTCTTCGTCGGTAGGCTCAAGCCATTGGTCGACCACGATACGCGTGAGCTCGTTCATGTCATCGTTGTATGCCAGCAGCTCACCGCTCTCAGGTTTCACCTGAAGGTGGATGTCGGTCAGTACCGGATCGGCGGCCGAGGGGAACTTCTCGGCGACCTTGCGCAGTGCGCGCTGAATTTGCTGGATGGTCTGTTGTGCGGCTTTCATAGAGAGTAGGGGAGTGTGCTCGTTTGTTTTTTAGTGAAAAAGGGCCGAACTCAGACGCCCGACCCTTTCTGATTCCTTCTTATTGCAAGATGTGAGGAATGGATTTATTAGTTAGTTAATAGGTAATTGTGCTGTTTATCGGATTGAAACCTTGCGGACTACCTTGCCCACTTTCAGGATGTAGCAACCTTTCGTCAGGTTCAGGTTCAAGGTCTTGTCGTCGCTGTCAATCTTCACCGTAGCAACGCGCACGCCAGCAACGTTGTAGACTTCGAGCGTCATGCCTGAAGCGCCCGTAACGTGCACCTGAGTGCCATTGACGCTGATACTTATGCCCGTAGTCTCCACTTCTGAGATGTCATCGAAACCGAATATCTCGTCTGCGGCTATTGCATTGGTAGCCAGGGCAGTAGCAAATAGAAGCAAGAGGTAGTATTTCTTCATATTCTGCGTTATTGCGTTTAATCGTTGGCAAATATATAACTATTTATCAATTCCAACAAATATTTTCGCAGAAAAATACAATATTTTTTGCTTTTTTGAGTTTCGGCCATCCTCTGCTATGGACTGATGCGCATACCTTCGTAGGCCACAACGGTGTCGGGAAACACCTCGCAAGCCTCTCTGAGCAGCACGCTCTCATCATCGTAGCGCGACGAGAAATGGCCCAACAACAGCTTCTTCACGCCAGCCCGCTGAGCTGTCAGGGCAGCTTGCCGTGCCGTAGAATGGCCGTACTTCTCGGCCAGCATGGACTCGGTGTCTGCGTAGGTGGCTTCGTGGTAGAGTAAGTCGACGCCTGCGAGCCACTCGGCAAGCATTGACGTAGGCATGGTGTCAGAGCAGTATGCGTAGCTGCGGATGCGGTCGGCTGGGCTCGTGAGGTGCTCGTGTGGCACTATGGTGCCATCGTCGAGCTCCCAGTCGGCCCCGGCCTTAATCTTGTTGATAGCCCAAAGTGGGATGTTGTAGAAGTCAATCATCTCGCGGCGGATGTGCGGCAGGCCTGCCTTCTCTTTGATGAGGTAGCCGCAGCAAGGCACGCGGTGACTCAACGGAAGTGTCCACACTTCCATCGAACGGTCCTCGAAGAGCAAGAAGTGGGCCTGCGTGTCGACGGCCTTGAAGTGGACCTCGTAGTCGAGATCTCTGCAGAAATCTCTCAGAATACACTCCAGGAAGGGATGCAGCGCCTCGGGGGCGTAAACAAATAATGGGGCCTTTCGTCCGAGAAGCCCCATAGTAGATATGAGTCCGGGCAGACCGAATACGTGGTCGCCGTGGGTGTGTGTGATAAGTATGTGCTGAAGGTTTTGCCAGTTCAAGCCTGTGCGTCGCCATGAGAGCTGTGCGCCCTCGCCACAGTCAAGCATCAAAAGCTTGCCGCGGAGATCCACGACTTGGCATGATGGCAGGTGCCTGCGCGTAGGCAAGGCTGAGCCGCAACCTAAAACATGTATGTTGAAGGGCTGCATTATTCGCCCAGGATTTCGGCTAACTTCTCGCCTAACGCCTTCCCGCGGAGGTTTGTGGCAATGATCTTCCCCTCCTTGTCGAAAAGAATGGTGAAGGGGATGGCGTGTACGCCGTACTTGCGTGCGGCCAGGCTCTTCCAGCCCTTGACGTCGCTCAGCTGAGGCCATGTCATGCCAAGGTCGGCAATGCCCTTGAGCCATGCTTCGCGGGAGTCGTCGAAGCTCAGGCCGAGGATGTCGAAGCCTTTCTCGTGGAAACGCTCATAGGCGGCCTTGACGTTGGGCATCTCTGCGCGGCAAGGTCCGCACCAGCTGGCCCAGAAGTCTACAAGCACCACCTTGCCCATGCCGACGTAGTCGCTCAGGGCGTGCATCGTTCCGGCCTCGTCGGGCAGTTCGAAGTCTATCAGCTTGGAGCCAGGCTTCTTCTGCTCCTCAATGGCCAGAGTCTCGCGCAGCGGAGCCAGGGTGTCGGCATCGGCATGCTTGTAAGTAGACATATATTCGGCCAGGAACTCCAGCCCGAGCTGCCGTTGGTACTTGACGAGCAATGGGGCTGTTTCGGCATCTTCGTTGTGAACGGCAAGCTGCGCCTTAAGTTCTTCGGAGGCGTCCTTGTAAGCCTTCATATAGATCTGATAGATGCTGTCGGCCTTGGCGCGCAGATCGGGCGTCATCTGTTGGCCTTGAACG
>JAFUFW010000013.1 GCA_017469685.1 Bacteroidaceae bacterium
GATCACAACGCCATTCGACCTCGCAGTGGCCGAGGCGCTGCTGGCCAGAAACTGAAGGCTCTGCAGCCTCAAAAAAAATTAGCCCAAGGGTTCGGGCCAAAACCCTTAAGGGTTCAGGGCATAACCCTTAAGGGTTTTGGCAATAACCCTTGAGGCTTTATTTTCCACCCCTTGTGTGTGCGGGTCTACGAGGCCGCAAACAGCTGTACCTACTTTTGATGATTTCACTCATCAGGGTAGGTATTTTTTTCAGATGGGCAGCCCGTCCGTTGGCCGTATGAACACAAAAGTGTACTTTTGTGCCCGCAACAATCAACAACCTACTAAAGCATGAAACTGTCAGAACTTCAGACAGGCCAGAGCGCCGAGATAGTGAAAGTGAGCGGCCACGGAGGCTTCCGGAAGCGCATCGTGGAGATGGGCTTCATCAAGGGCCAGCGAGTGGAGGTGCTGCTCAACGCGCCCTTGCAGGATCCTGTGAAATATAAGCTGATGGGCTATGAGGTAAGCTTACGCCACGACGAGGCCGCACTCATAGAGGTGGTCACTGAGGCCGAGGCCGAGCGCGAGACCTTGCCGCCCGATGCCGCCAGCGAACCTCTGACGCTGGAGCACCAGGGCGAGAGCCTTCTGCACCATGCAGCCGAACGCAAGCACAAGGAGATCAACGTGGCGCTTGTGGGCAACCCCAACTGCGGCAAGACGTCGCTCTTCAACTACGCCAGCGGAGCGCACGCACGAGTGGGCAACTACTCCGGCGTCACAGTGGACGCCACCGTAGCCGTTGCCCGCTACGGCGACTATCGCCTCAACCTCACCGACCTGCCAGGCACATATTCCCTCTCGTGCTACTCGCCCGAGGAGCTCTACGTGCGCAGCCATCTGACCGACGAGCAGCCCGACGTGGTCATCAACGTCATCGATGCATCAAACCTCGAGCGCAACCTCTACCTGACGACGCAGCTCGTGGACCTGAACGTGCGCATGGTCTGCGCGCTGAATATGTACGACGAGTTTGAGCGGCGAGGCGACAAGGCCGACCTGAACACTCTGCAGACACTGCTGGGAGTGCCCATGGTGACGACGTCGTTCAAGAGCGGAGCCGGAGTGGAAGAGCTGCTGCGCACTGTGGTCGAGGTCTACGAAGGCGAGAACCCTGTGGCGCGCCACCTGCACATCAACTATGGCCACGAGATTGAGGACGGCATAGCGCACATACAAAAGTACCTTAAAGCCGACGAGCACATAGCCACGCGCTATTCCACTCGCTATCTGGCCCTGAAGCTGCTGGAGCACGACTCGGAGGTCACTGACTACATCACACGCCACATCCTCAGCGAGCACCGCCCCGAGGACGAGCACAACCTTATGGCCGCCCGCGACCACGCTGCCGTGCGCGTGCAAGAGGAGACGGGCATCGATGCCGAAACGGCTATCATGGATGCCAAGTACGGATTCATTCGCGGAGCACTCGCCGAAGCAGGTTTCGCCACCGGCACCAAGGAGGACACCTACCGGACCACACACCGCATCGACAACCTACTGTCGGACCGCTACCTGGGCTTCCCCATCTTCTTCCTCATTCTCTACGTCATGTTCCAGACGACGTTCGCGCTCGGACAGTACCCGATGGACTGGATTGAAGCTGGCGTGGCGTGGCTGGGCGAGTGGATAGGCTCGTCAATGAGCGATGGCCCGCTGCGCTCGATGCTCATCGACGGTGTCATCGGAGGCGTGGGCTCAGTCATCGTGTTCCTGCCGCAGATTCTCATCCTCTACGGCTTCATCTCCTTCATGGAGGACTCGGGCTATATGGCTCGCGCCGCCTTCATCATGGACAAACTCATGCACCACATGGGCCTCCACGGCAAGTCATTCATACCGCTCGTCATGGGCTTTGGATGCAACGTGCCGGCCGTCATGGCCACGCGCACCATCGAGAGCCGCCGCTCGCGGCTGATCACGATGCTCATCCTGCCCTTCATGTCGTGCTCAGCACGCCTACCTATATATATAATGATCGTGGGCACATTCTTCGCCGCTCAGTGGCGCAGCACTGTGCTCGTCTCGCTCTACGCCATAGGCATCCTCGTCGCCGTCATCGTCTCGCGCATATTCTCGAGTTGCGTCATCAAGGGAGAGGACACGCCTTTCGTAATGGAGCTGCCGCCCTACCGCTGGCCAACAGCCAAAGCCATAGGGCGCCACACCTGGGAGAAAGGCAAGGAGTACCTCAAGAAGATGGGCGGCATCATCCTCGTGGCGTCAATCATAGTGTGGGCGCTGAGCTACTTTGGCCCCACCCAGACCTCAGCCGTGGCAACGGCTGAAGACATGTCGCAGTCCTACCTCGGCCGCGCCGGCAAAGCCATAGAGCCAGTCTTCGCGCCGCAGGGCTTCAACTGGAAACTCGACGTGAGCCTCATCGCAGGCGTGGGCGCGAAGGAAATCGTGGCCTCAACGATGGGCGTGCTCTACTCGGGCGACGACTCGTTTGCCGACGACGACAGCTTCAGTGGTGACTCTAACAAGTACACTCGTCTGCACACAGCCATGGCGGCCGACGGCATCACCACCACTACGGCCTTTGCCTACCTCCTATTCATCCTCCTCTATTTCCCATGCCTCGCAACCATCGTGGCCATCAAGAATGAGACTGGCTCGTGGCGATGGGCCATCTTCACTGCCGTCTACACCACAGCGCTCGCATGGCTCGTCTCGGCAGCAGTTGTGCAGATATGGAACCTCTTGTAAATTCAAGATTCATAATTCTCAATTCATAATCCAAAGCCCCATCCCGACCTCCCCCAAGGGGGAGGAGAAACAATCCCTTTAAAACAAACTGTATCGTAGTTCCTCCCCCTTGGGGGAGGTTAGGAGGGGGCTTCCATTTTCCACTTTCCACTTTTCACTTTTCATTTTTCATTTTTCCCTTTTCACTTTTCATTTTTCACTCATTTTGCAATCCCTCCTCGTCGCCATAATTCTCGTCGCCTGCGCCGCCTACACAGCCCGCCGCCTATGGCGCCGCTTCACGACGCCGCCGTCTGGCAGCCCTCACTGCCAAGGCTGCCCGCTGGCCGAGACGTGCGAGCATAGGCACGAGCCAACGCAGAAGGCTGTCTGCCCCGACTGTGAACGACAGGCATCTTGTTGCCACTGAATGCTGTTGTAAAAAGTCCTAAGGGTTGTATTTGGTACACTCGAAAAAGCGCAAAAAGCCACAAAATTTGTTAAATATCGAGGTCGTTGCTTCCAAAAGCCTGCGCCAGACATTATCTTTGCCATAGCGAAAAGCTATTTCAACAAAGATGTTTCACTTAACAAATGGAGGACTCGACTATGAAACCTAAAAAGAAAATGCACTTTCAGGAGGAGTACGAGCTCGACAACTACCTGAACGACGACCACGATCGCTACTACGAAGCATCAAGCAACGCTACAATATGGTACAGCTGAACGGCGACCGTCTTTTACCCTTTCAAGCCCTTCGCAACTGCCGCGAAGGGCTTTTTTGCAGTTTAGGGAATTGATGAAGAGGTAAAAGTGATGAAAAACAACAAAAACTTTATCCATCAAGCCTTAATCTCTAATCTTTCTTACTAACTTTGCACCAGTTTTGATTATTCTGAAATAATAATTCATGCCATCTATGAGATTCATCTCACATCTTTCCACTTACTTTGCCCTGTTTGTTGCGACTATATCGCAGCTCCTCCTCCCCTGCCCCCTCTCAGCACAGCAGAAGACAACCGTAGCCGTAATAGACGGAGGCTTCGATACCACGCACACCTTCCTCAAACCCTATATCAGCCAAACACCAGGATGGAACTTTCTCGGCAATACCGAAGGCGAGAACATAACACGCACCGGCACCGAAGACTACCGGGCTTGGAAACGCCTGCGCCTGCGCTACCTTGCTTCGGAAAGCTCCCTCTCGGAACAGGAAAAAGAGCTGATGGACTCGCTGCAACGGCGCATACACATTGAGAGCTATATCCTCTATGCACGCAACGCCGAGGCTATTGGCCAACATTTCGATGTCGCAGACTCCATCATGAAGGCGTTTTACGGAGACAAGGCCACCACGTTGGCCGATTTCAAGAAGGTTGAGGTAGAAGACACCACAGACATTATGCCAGCCCTGCAGACCGTGGTACTGCGCACGATGCCTTACGAGGACTCTACCTCCTGGGCCACCATCGTCGACAAGTTCCGTGGTGAAGCAGCCACGGCAGCAGCCAGGATGCAACAGATCAATGCCGACGACGATGCCCACCGCCGCATAGGCAACACCCCAGACGACGTGCAGCACCTTTCGGGCTACGGCAATAGTAACATCAACATCAGTGCCGACGACAGCTACCATGGCACGATGGTCATGGGTCTGGTGGCGCAGGTGGCACAGAAGTGTAAAGCAGACATCCAGATTATTCCCATCCGTGCCATACCCGACGGTGATGAGTATGACCGTGATGTTGCGTCAGCATTAAAGTATGCGATAGACAACGGTGCGATGGTCATCAACATGAGCTTCGGTAAGACGTTCAGCCCTTACCGTCATGTCGTCGACAGCCTGCTCGACGTGGCAGCCCAGCGCGACATCCTCCTCGTAAAAGCCAGCGGCAACAACTCAGCCAATTCCGACAGCATCGTCTATTATCCCTCACCCATTGCTCTTGACGGACACCATCGAGACAATATCATCGTAGTAGGTGCGGCTGGAACCGACGGCAACATCATGCGCCTGAGCAACTATGGTCCTCTGACCGTCGACGTGCTGGCACCTGGCGAAAACGTTAAGTCCACAGCCCCCGGCGACGAATGGAGCACCAATCAAGGCACCAGTCTTGCAGCCCCTCAGGTGGCCGGCCTTGCAGCTGCCATCCGTAGCCTCTACCCCCATCTCTCGGCACCTCAGGTGAGAACTATCATCATGCAATCTGCTTCTCCTGCACCCACAGCCACCTCATCCCTCCCTTCCTCCGTTCCGGATGTTGCGACTGTGTCGCAACCCCTCCACGCTACAGCCGCAGGCCTTATCAACATCCAGAAAGCCCTCGACTTAGCTGCCAAGACAAAGCCCTTCAGCACCGACACACTGTCGCGCCACATCCTCAACAACTATGTCGACGTCACCTGGCTCGACGAGGACGACAGCCAATTCTTCTTTAAGAAAAAACAACGCAAGGCCGACGGCACCATCGAGCCCATATACCTCCTCGGCAACACACGCACACGCCGCATTCAGCCTGTAGACAGCGTCATGCACGCCCCCGAGAAGCCGAGCAGCTTCAGACAGAGCAGCGAGCCCTACTGGAAACGCTTCTCGGCCGACAGCCTCTTCTATATCTATGCCTACGACGACGACCTCTACCTTGCGCACAAAGAACCATCAACCTCAGACCCACAGACCTTGACTCCTGCGCCCCTGCGCCTTACCTCCGACGGCGAGCACTTCAACTCCTATGCTGTAGGCGGCAATACCATGCGAGGCACCAAGGGCTACTCCTCAGCCGAAGGTAAATGGATAGGCAATACCCACCGGTTCATCGTACTGCGTGAGGACAAGCGCGACGTACCTACGTTGACGTATGTCGACAATCTGGCCCAGCCGCGTCCCCGCGCCGTGACCATTAAGTACTCTATGCCCGGTGACACTGCCGTGTCGCATTTCGCAGCCTACATCGTCAATGCTGACAAAGGCTCAGTCGAGCAGCTCGACTTCGAAGCCTACCCCGATCAGATTATTGAAACACCGCGTTTCCGCGGCATCACTACAAGCGGCCATTATGCCTACCTTCTTCGTAAGAGCCGAGCTCAAGACGAAGTTGATCTACTCCGCATTGACGCTTCGGACAACAGCGTCCGTGTCATCATCCACGAAGAATGTAAGCCTCACCTCAACGAGCAGCTTTTCAACTATCACGTGCTCAACAACGGCGAAGACATCCTCTGGTGGGCAGAGCGGGGCGACCGCGGACAGTGGTTCCACTACGACGGCAACGGCAAGCTCAAGCACACCATAACACCTGCGGATATGGTTGCAGCAGAGATAGAGCACATAGACACCCTCGCCCGTACATTAATATTTAAAGGCTATGGCCACGAGCCAGAGGCATCCAACCCATGCTATGCCTACTACTATCGTGTTGGCTTCAATGGCAGGGGTCTCACCCTGCTCACACCAGGCAACGGCAACCACAGCATAAAGCTCTCACCTATGGGGCGCTACCTCGTAGACCATTTCAGCCGTGTCGATTTCGCAGGGCAATACAACCTGCGCGATCTCAAAGGCAACCTCGTCTGCGAACTGGCTACAGCCGATGTCAGCGCCCTCACCGCCAAAGGGTGGCGTACTCCTCAGCAGATGCAGATTACGGCAGCCGATGGTCAAACGCCGTTGTACGGCGTAGTATATACGCCTTATAACATGCGCCCCACCGACAAGCTGCCCATCATCTCCAATCCTTATCCCGGCCCGCATACCGATTTGCTGCCCCTCGACTTCTCGCTTGATGATGATGGCAACCAGGCACTTGCCGACGAAGGCTTCGTAGTCATCTCTTTCAGCTATCGTGGCTGTAACCCCTGGCGCGGCCGTCAGTTCTACACCCACGGCTATGGCAATCTCCGCGACTATGCTCTCGATGACGACTATGCCGCCATACGTCAGGTGGCAGCCCGCATACCGCAGGCCGATACCACACGCGTGGGCATCTACGGACATTCAGGAGGCGCTTTTCTGAGCACTACGGCCTTGCTCTCTCGTCCCGAGTTCTACAAGGTGGCTGTAGCCGCAAGTGGCAACCACGACAACAACATCTATCTGAAGTGGTGGGGCGAGACCTTCCACGGGATACACCAGAGGACGGACTCACTCGGACATACACATTGGGAAGCACATATCCCCACCAATATGGAGCTGGCAGGAAACTTGAAAGGACATTTGCTGCTCATCCACGGCGACGTGGACAACAACGTCCACCCAGCCAGCACCTTGCGCATGGCCCAAGCCCTCATCCGGGCGGGCAAGCTCTTCGACATGCTCATGCTTCCGGGCGTAGACCATGGCGTCGGAGACCAATACTACCAGACGACTGTGCGGGCCTACTTCCGCGAACATCTGTTAGGCAAGCCCACTCCGGTGGAACTGATGCAGGAACTCGGTAATTAAAATTTCTTAACACTCAATTCTCAACTCTCAATAAACATCCAATGCGTAGATATTTACTAATCCTAATCTGTATACTCTGCCCATTGCTTATCTCAGCACAAGGTACAGGAGCTACTCAGAGAATCCGCGGCATAGTGCATTCCGCCGATGGTGAACCTCTGGTGGGAGTCTCGGTGCGTGTGCGAGGAACACAGAACGGAGTGCAGACCGACCTCGACGGACATTTCGTGCTCGATTGCCGTCAGGGCGATATACTGGACCTTTCGTACATCGGTTTTAAGCCAAGTTCAGCAAAGGTGGGCAAGCGAGAAATCTTCGTAACACTCGAAGAAGATACGAAAACGATGGAACAGGTAGTGGTGAACGGATACACACAGACCGACATCCGAAAGGCCACAGGCTCTGTAGGCATCCTCACCGAGAAAGACTTGAAGGACAAGCCCCTGGCAAACGTAGACATGCTCATGCAAGGCAAACTGGCAGGCGTGAATGTGCAGGCTGTGAGCGGTCGTCCGGGCCAGAGTGCCAAGGTGCGCATTCGCGGAATTAGTTCTATCACGGGTAATAACGAGCCTCTGTGGGTCGTTGATGGCGTGCCCATTCAGAAGAACATCCCCACGATGGGCAGCAGCTATGTGCGTTCGGGCGATTTCTCGACACTCTACGCCAACGGTGTGGCGGGCATACCCCCGCAGGACATCGAGAGTATCACCGTCCTGAAGGATGCCGCAGCCTCAGCAATCTACGGTTCCGAGGCGCAGGCCGGTGTCATCGTTATCACAACCAAAAAAGGCAAGGCCGGGCGGATCAACCTTAGTTATTCAGGTAATGTATCCGTTCAGACGGCTCCCTCACGAGACCATAACCTTATGAACACCAGTGAGAAGTTGGCCTATGAACAGAGTATCTGGGATGAATTCTCAGCAGCAGGCTACGCTTCGGGAGGTTGGTATCCACGTGTGGGCATCATAGGGCAGATTCGCAGCGGCTATGGTCAGTTCGCAGGCATGAGCGTGGCCGAGCAAGATGCCTATATCGAGCAACTGAAACAGACCGACACCAACTGGTTCAAGGAACTGATGCACAATACCGTGAGCACCTCCCATTATGTCAGTGCCTCTGGAGGCTCCGACAAACTTACGTATTACGTCAGTGGTGGCATTAACACGAATAAAGGAATCGTCAAGCGTACGTCTTCTGACGGTTATAATTTCAGTGCCAGAATCTCGGCGAACCCGTCGGAGAAGGTGACGCTGAATTTCGATGCCTCCTATAATTATATGAAGGCTACAGCCTCGTCGCTGAACTTCGACATCTTCAAATACTCCTATTTCGCAAACCCATACGAGCGTCCGTATAACGACGATGGATCGTATGCTGCAGACAACACCTTCTTCTCACAATCTACCGTCTACGGGAACACGTGGACCGTATTGCCTGACAATGGGGTGAGCGTCATGCGCGAACTCAACGAGACGAGCGCGCTCAGCACTAGTTCGTCCACGACGATTCGTGGCGACATCACATGGCGCATTAACGAGCATTTCAAACTCTACGGCCTTGCATCATATACATATAGCAATGACAACTCGGAGGATGAGATCGGGCAGAACACCTATGCAGCGTGGGATGACCGTCCGTTTGAGTATGACACGCGAGTGTCGAAGCGTATTTATGGTAGTCTTACACAAAGCAACAACTTCAATCGTAGCTGGCTCGTCAGGGCGCAAGCTAATTACAGCCAGACGTTCAACCTCATTCATCACGTCAGCGCCGTGTTCGGAACAGAGCTCCGAAGCAATTTCGCCCAGACACTGCAGAGCAAGATGTATGGCTACGACCCCAAGACAGGCAACTATGCCACTCCGTTGTTTTATCATCCTGTGCCCAACTACCAGGCCGATATGCAGACGTATAACAACGTAATCAACAGCTTGTCGGGCCGTGCGCGCACGGAAGATGCCTTTGCCTCATTCTACGGAGCTGTCGACTATGTGCTGAAGAACCGCTATGTGGCTAATGCCACGGTGCGTTCGGATGGAAGCAACAACTTCGGTTCGAATGAGCAGTTCAACCTCATCTGGTCCACAGGCTTGGCATGGAACATCGATGAAGAGCGCTTCATGCAACCCCTGCGCCACATCATAAGCCATGCCACTATACGTCTGTCTACGGGTCTTACGGGAGGGGTGAACAAGAGCGTGTACCCTGTGCTTATAATGGACTACCTCTCATCATTCCGCAACAGCGAGACGCAAGCTTATCGAATGGGAATGGTAAAAAGCCCACCCAACCCCAACCTGCGATGGGAACACACCCAGGACTGGAACGGTAGTATTGATCTGGGCTTCTTGAAGAATCGTCTGAATGCCAACCTCTCGTTCTATCGCCGCAGAGGCTATGACCTTGTGACATCTGTACGTGTTGTCTCAACTACAGGCTTCACGACGCAGAGCTATAACACCAGCGAGCAAATCAACCAGGGCGTAGAGCTGATGCTGAGTGCCATTCCCATACACACCAAGACTTGGAACTGGAGTGTGAATGCCAACATCGCTTATAACCAGAATGTGCTGACGAAATATGAATCTCCGTCGGGCAGCTTGGGTGGCGACTACTATGTAGGCTATCCTCTGGGGCATATCTTCACAGGCAAACCCGAAGGTATTAATCCCACTACAGGAATCTACAATTTCAAGCTGCGCCCGGATGCCGTAGTAAAGACCAACGCTGATCTGCGCAACGATGACAACTATACCTATTACATCGGCACGAGCAATTATCCTTGGACGGGTGGCATGTCGACACATGTTACCTGGAAGCAATTGTCGCTGAGCATCTCAACTTCCTTCTCTTTAGGTGCCAAGCTTCTCAATCATATCAACCCTGTCAGCAACTACGACAATACTGGCTTGGGCAATTCAGTGAACAAGATTGTTTCGAATCGTCCCATCTATGATGTCTACACAGCTCACCTCAACACCGTCAAGGACGCCGCCTATCGCTGGACACCTGACAATCCCGTCACGGATGGCTACCCGCGTCTGGTAGATGCCTTCGCCACGGATCTGCGGCTCGACGTAGACCAGCCGGCCGGCACACGTTCGTTCAGCGGCATTTACTATGAAGACGGTTCATATTGGAAGATTGGCTCCATGACCCTCATGTATAGTTTCCCTGAGCAGATGCTGCGACGTACGGGCATCGGCTCGCTGGGTCTCAGCTTTACGGCCAACAACTTGTGGATCATCACATCCTACAAAGGCATGAACCCCGAGACGCCTGGAGCCGTCTATCCCATGAGCCGTTCATTCTCTGTCGGACTTAATATCGGATTGTAATATGAAAAAATATATCACTATCATCTTAGTCTCCCTCGTAGCAGTAAGCTGCAACGATTTCCTCGACATCAAGCCTTATGGCAAGGAAATACCAAAGACGGCAGAAGATTTCTCAGCCCTTATACACCAGCTCTGCAACAGTTTTGATTATGGCTCGGAGCTATTTACAAGCCTCAGCAGTTGCCAGCGCTCGGCTGAACTTGAAGAAGTGGCAGACAACGGCGAAGTGAATCTCACCGAACTGCCGGGCGGCTCAAGCCTCAGGAGCTACATTGGCGAAATCCTTTCCAATGAACAGAACAATTACAAGGATTATTATCAGATTATCGGAATCTGTAACATGACCCTCGACGCACTGCCCCATAACGGCTCTACGCAGCAGGAAAGGGATGTCGTCGGCACAGCCTATGCCTTTCGAGGTTGGTGCTATTACCAGCTCCTCCGTGACTTCTGTGCTCCTCCGCTGGCTGACGATGCCACCCTCGGCGTACCCCTTGTGACGACCTTTGACATGGAAGCCAAGCCCGTGCGCAGCACCCTGCAAGCCACTATAGAACAAATCGAGGCTGATTTCAATGCAGCCATAGCCTGCGACATCAAGAATCCGATGTTCCGCTTCAATAATGATGTCTGCAAAGGCTTTCTTGCACGACTCTACCATTGGTGCGGCCGTTGGAGCGAAGCCCGTGCTATCGCCTTGGAACTCTTGGACCGCTATCCTCTGTTGCAAGGGCAGGACTATGTCGACATGATGACGACCCAGTTTAATCTCAATGGCAATACCCTCATCAAGAACAATCTCTTCTACAACTCATCAAACCCAGTGGCACCACTCTATACGATGTGGAGCTACCGCCCTCTCAGCACCCGCTTCGTCCATCTCTTCCCAGAAAGGGACAACGACGTGCGCTTCACCATGTGGTTCAATGCGCGACGCTTGAGTCTGAAGCTGTTCTTCGCCTCACTCCGCTCGGCCGAGCTGGCTTTCATAGCCATGGAATGCGCTTACCACCTTGGCGACGAGGAAACGGCATTGCGCGAACTGAACGCCTTCAGACGCCTGCGTATCCAACCCTGTACCGATCTCACGCCTCAGACCTGTCCAGCCGTGCGCGACGATGAATATATCCGCGAGGACTGTTACGGGCATCCGCTAACACCGCTCCTCTATGCTATCCTCGTGGAACGTCGCAAGGAATTCTTATTCGAGAACGGCGACCGCTGGTACGAGCTCAAGCGTAATGGCCGACCTGAATGGTGGATAATGAATAAAGGTCTCAAGTATTGGACGCGCAAATACATGTATACCTTCCCCCTGCCCATACAGGACGTGAGACTCCAGCCTGGCCTCATACAGAATCCCGGCTACGACGAGGCCACCAAGTAAGCACACAAAAAGACTTAAAATATTATGCGTAAACTATTTCTTTCATCAATAACGTTTGGCACCATCCTCGCCGCCATGGCTTCGATGCAAAGCTGCGAGAAAGTAAACGAGTTGCCTACTATCAACGAAGGCTACGAGACCAAGTATCGTATGCCTGACCCTACCACCCTCACCGACGAGGATCGTCAGGTCATCTCAGACCAAGAAGACGAATACGAGAAGAATGCACACTAACACTTAATATTAACCCTTAAAAACAAAAAAAATGAAAAAGTACCTCTTGCCAATCATGGCATTGGCTCTCACGTTCTCATTCGTAGCCTGTGGCGACGATAAAGACGAAAAGAAACCCGAGTCCGAGACACCTGTAGAAAAGATCAACTACCTCTACTCCTTCGAGAAGAAGTCTTACGGTGTTGTAGACGAAACCGCCATCACCTTCGGCATCCTCAATGCCAAGGACGCTTCTACAATCAACGCAGAGGAAGACATCCACATCACCCTCACCGTGGATCCCTCTTCTACGGCCAAGGAAGGCGAGGACTTCGAACTCCCCTTAAAAGAAATCACCATCCTAAAGGGCAAGCATGAAGTGGAATTCACCATCAAAGCCAAGACTGCCAATCCCAAGGCTGAGGCTAACACTATTGTCCTCAAGCCCGTATTCTCTGGCGACAACTTCGTTGCAGGCCAATATCCTACCGTCAAGGTCGTGCTCGTAGGCTCCTTTGCAAAGAACCTTGTTGGCACATGGGTCATGAACGAACTCGTTACGGACCGCGAATACATGGCTTCCATGTGGGGCATCGAAGACGACTATGTCAACTTCCCCGAGTTCAACGCTGAAGACCAGATGACCTTCGACGCTACTCTTGTCCCAGATTTCAAGAGCGGTCTCAAGAACTTCTTCATCGGCGAAGCCACCTATGAGAATGCAGGTTCTTACACTCTCCAAGGAATAACACCAACCCAGCTTCAGGTGCTGAAGCTCACTGGCGTCAACCGTAACTTCTCGGCTTCAAGCCAGAGCGAAAACAATGTTGCCTACATCGGCGTGCGCAATATCGACGATGGTAACGGCAACGATCTGCTCGATGTCTACCTCCTCGACTTCGTTCCTACAGACTTCGCTCAAACCGCTGTTATGTACCAATGTTATGAGCCCTATGATGAAAGCGGCTACTGCGCTACCATGAGCGGTTCGTACGTCAACTTCACCATGAAGAAGGCTCAATAAGGCACAACAACAGCCCATCATTTTAAGCTCTGCCATACGGCAGGGCTTTTTTTTGCTCAAAAAAGGACTTAAATCGCAAATAATGTGTATCTTTGCGCCCAAATTTATATGAGTATGCACACACGAGAAGAAAAACTACAGGCCTTCGGACGTCTGCTCGACGTCATGGACGACCTACGCGAGAAGTGCCCATGGGACCGCAAGCAGACCAACGAGAGCCTGCGCCCAAACACCATTGAGGAGACATACGAGCTGGCCGACGCCCTCATCAAGAATGACAAAGCCGAGATTTGCAAGGAACTGGGCGACGTGCTGCTCCACATCGTCTTCTACGCCAAGATAGGCTCCGAGACAGGCGACTTCGACATTGCCGACGTCTGCAACAAGCTCTGCGACAAGCTCATATTCAGGCATCCGCATGTATATGGAGCCCCCTGTAATCCCCCGGTGGGGGATGATAAAGCTGGTAGCCAACAAACGCCACCCGGCGGGGGGCCACGGGGGGCTACTATTTCCGTGGACCAAGTCCTCAAGAACTGGGAACAGCTGAAGGTGAAGGAGAAGGACGGCAACAAGCGTGTGCTCAGCGGCGTACCCGAGGCGCTGCCATCTCTCATCAAGGCCTACCGCATCCAGGACAAAGCCCGCGGCGTAGGCTTCGACTGGGACAAGCGTGAGCAGGTCTGGGACAAAGTGCACGAGGAACTGGGTGAGCTCGAGGCAGAACTCGATGCGCTCAGCCAGGAGAAGAGCGAGGAGAACAAGCGCAAGGCCACGGGCGAACTGGGCGACTTCATCTTCTCGGTCATCAACGCCGCCCGACTCTACAAGCTCAACCCCGACAATGCCCTCGAGATGACCAACCGCAAGTTCATCCGGCGCTTTACTTATCTCGAAGAACACAGCATCCGCATAGGCAAACCTCTTACCGAGATGACACTCGCTGAGATGGATGCAATATGGAACGAAGCAAAGAAAATGGAATAAATATAAAAACCACAGATTACACGGATTACTGCCTACCCAAATCTGATAAATCTGTGAAATCTGTGGTAAAAAAAGTAGTATGGAAATAAGTAGTAAGTATTCCCCCTCCGAAGTGGAGGGAAAATGGTACCAGTATTGGTTGGACAACCAACTGTTCAGCTCCAAGCCCGACGGACGCGAGCCCTACACCGTCGTCATTCCGCCACCCAATGTCACAGGCGTGCTTCACATGGGACACGTCCTCAACGAGACCATTCAGGACATCCTCGTCCGCCACGCTCGCATGGAGGGCAAGAACGCCTGCTGGGTGCCCGGCACTGACCATGCCTCCATTGCCACCGAGGCTAAGGTCGTGAACCAGCTGGCGGAGCAGGGCATCAAGAAGACAGACCTCTCACGCGACGAGTTCCTCAAGCACGCATGGGCATGGACCGAGGAGCACGGAGGCATCATACTAAAGCAGCTGCGCAAGCTCGGATGCTCCTGCGACTGGGACCGCACTGCCTTCACCATGGACGAGCCTCGCTCGGAGAGCGTCATCAAAGTCTTCGTTGACCTCTATCGCAAAGGCCTCATCTACCGGGGCGTGCGCATGGTCAACTGGGATCCCAAGGCCCTCACAGCCCTCTCCGACGAGGAGGTGATCTACAAGGAGGAGCACACCAAGCTCTACTACATGAAGTATTATCTGGCGGATGATGCCCCCATCGCCGACGGCGAGGGCAACGTCATCCACAAGGACGAGCGCGGCTACTACGCCGTCGTGGCCACCACGCGCCCCGAGACCATCATGGGCGACGTGGCCATGTGCATCAACCCGAACGACCCGAAGAACCAATGGCTCAAGGGCCGCAAGGTTATCGTTCCCGTGGTGGGGCGCGTCATCCCCGTCATCGAGGACGAGTACGTAGACATTGAGTTCGGTACAGGATGCCTCAAAGTGACGCCCGCCCACGATGTCAACGACTATATGCTTGGCGAGAAGTACAACCTCGAAGCCATAGACATCTTCAACGACGATGCCACCCTCAGCGACCGCATCGCCACAGCACAGCAGGCTTCCCTGGCCGAGGTGCGTGTGCCCGATGATTTTGTCATCGGCTTAGAGAAGTACGTCGGCACGGAGCGCTTCGCATGCCGCCGCCAGATAGCCGAGGACATGGTGGCTGCCGGACTCATGGAGAAGATTGAGGACTACGACAACAAGATCGGTTGCTCGGAGCGCACAGGCGTGCCCATCGAGCCCAAGCTCTCGATGCAGTGGTTCCTCAAGATGGAGCACCTCGCCGAAATCGCACTCGCACCCGTGATGAACGACGACATACAGTTCTATCCCGCCAAGTATAAGAACACCTACCGCCACTGGCTCGAGAACATCAAGGACTGGTGCATCAGCCGCCAGCTGTGGTGGGGCCACCGCATACCCGCATGGTATCTGCCCGAGGGCGGCTACGTGGTCGCCGAGAATGAGCAGGAAGCTCTGCAACTCGCACGCGAGAAGAGTGGCAAGGCCGACCTTCAGCTCACTGACCTCCGTCAGGACGAGGACGCGCTGGACACCTGGTTCTCCAGCTGGCTATGGCCCATAAGCCTCTTCGACGGCATCCGCAACCCCGGCAACGAAGAGATCAGCTACTACTACCCCACTGCCGACCTCGTGACGGGTCCCGATATCATCTTCTTCTGGGTAGCCCGCATGATCATGGCCGGCTACGAGTACGAGGGCAAGATGCCGTTCAAGCACGTCTATTTTACAGGTATCGTGCGCGACAAGCTCGGCCGCAAGATGTCGAAGAGTCTCGGCAACAGCCCCGACCCGCTCGACCTCATAGAGCGCTTCGGCGCCGACGGCGTGCGCATGGGCATGATGCTCAGCGCCCCTGCCGGCAACGACATCCTCTTCGATGAGAGCCTCTGCGAGCAGGGCCGCAACTTCAACAACAAGATATGGAATGCCTTCCGCCTCGTCAAGGGGTGGGAAGTGGCCGACGGCGAGCAGCCCGCCGCTGCCCAGCTGGCCACCACCTGGTTCGCCGCCAAGCTGCGGCTGGCCGCCGAGGAGCTGGCCGATGACTTCTCCAAGTACCGCCTCTCCGAAGCACTGATGACCGTCTATAAACTCTTCTGGGACGAGTTCTCCAGCTGGTATCTGGAGATGGTCAAGCCTGCTTACGTCGACGGCAAGCCACAGCCCGTCGATCGCGCCACCTACGATGCCACCCTACAGTTCTTCGAGGTGCTGCTGAAGATGCTGCACCCCTTCATGCCTTTCATCACCGAGGAACTCTGGCAGGCGCTCTATGACCGCAAGCCCGGCGAGAGCATCATGCGCTCAGAGCTCCACATCACCGCTCCGACGGATGCCGACCGCAAGCTTTGCGCCGACTTCGAGACCGTCAAGGAGATCGTCACCAACGTCCGTGCCGTACGCTCGCAGAAGAACATCGCGCCCAAGGAGAAACTCACGCTCGAGATAGTGGGAGCCCCCTATAATCCCCCGGTGGGGGATGAGTCAACGCCCCCCACCGGGGGGCTGCGGGGGGCCATTCTAAAGATGGCCAACCTCTCGGCCGTCAACGTCGTTACGGAGAAGAGCAAAGGCAGCGCCAGCTTCCTCATCGGCACCAACGAATATGCCGTACCCCTCGGCGACCTCATCGACGTGGAGGCCGAGCGCAAGAAACTCGAAGGCGAGCTGCAGCGCATCGAAGGATTCCGCACGTCTGTCGAGAAGAAGCTCCAGAACGAACGCTTCGTCCAGAATGCTCCTGCCGCCGTGGTCGAGATGGAACGCAAGAAGCTGGCCGATGCCGACCAGAAGATTGCAGCCATACGCGAAAACCTGGCAAATCTTTAAGGAGCTAAAGTCCCTTTTTGACCCTTACAGATAATAATGAGTGGCGAAATGCCACTCATTATTAGTTTGTATATTCATGTTTAACAATCTTTAACCTACATCTATACTTCCCTTCCCGCTTTTCTACATACCTTTGCTATGATTATATATATTTGCGCACGTGCACGCGCGTGCGCATTATTTAATAATGTGTAGACATGATTCACTAACAACTAACTCTTTTCTATTTTATGAAGAAATTCTTACTACTCATCTGTACACTCCTCGTAGGAGTGGGGGGGGTAAAAGCTAATGAGACCTCCATCACAGATGGAGGCCTCTACACCATCCAATTCAAGAAGAATAGTTGGTACTTCTCTCCAACACTGAAGACCAGTCAGTCGAATGCCGGCACGTTCCGCTTTGATGTTGCGGGCACAGGTCTTTACAACATTTACAGTGTCGAAGTAGGTAAGTACCTCACACGCCCCGACTCCCCCGCCAATGGCGGCACTCCTTCGCTGTCTGAGACGCTTGAGGACACCGACAATTTCAAGTGGGTTGTCGCTTACGACGGCAGCGACTGGCGCATAAAGACTTCTAATGAAGTATTCTGCCTGAATGGTTGGACCAACACGTTCGCAGAGACCAATGACGTGAAGTTCTACAACGATGCTACACATGACTTGGCTCCGCTTGTAATAAGCAAGGCCCCCACAGCCGAGCAGAAGGCCGCCAAAGAGAAGGCTGACGCTTGGACAGAACTGATTACTAACACCTCCACAGGTTTGCTGAGCAGCTCGAATCAGTGGGTTTCTCTTGCTGCTGATGCCTCAGAAGGGTGGCTTGACAGACTGACCGACGGCGACCTCACCAACTACTTCCACTCCGACTGGCATGGCGCCTTCAGCGGCACACACTATATCGAGGCCACGCTGCCAGAAGCCACCAACTCACTTCATCTGTACTACTATACACGTTCTACAGGAACGGGTTGCCCCACCAACATTACTGTCAGCGCAAGCACCGACGGTGAGACATGGGTTGATAATGTGGCCACAATCAATGAATCTGATATGCCGAAGGCTGCCAGCAAGCCCTATCTGTCCAAAGGCCTTACTTTTGATGCAAGCTACAGCCACTTCCGCTTCTATGTACCGAGCACTAATAGTGGCACCAACAGTTGGTTCTGTCTGGCTGAAGCTAATCTATATGCAGCAACGTCTGCGACAGCTGAGGCTATGACGCTCGCCCATGTCGAGGCCGCAGAGCTTACTGCCGAGCAGATTGCCAGAATCAATGCTTTGGACACGGAGCTTCGCAGCACGACTGTCAATGTCACATACGAATTATACGAGAGTGACGGCACGACTTTGATAGCAAGCGAAGTAGTTATTCAGGATAAGAACAGTGAAATATCCGTGCCCACTGCCCTCACAAGCAATATTTACTATAACTATTCTACTGAAGGTACCATTGGTACGGACGATTGCACCATTAAGGTTATCCGCACACTGAAGGCTGGTATCGTATATCCGATCAGCAACCTGAGCAACTACAAGGCTTATACACTGACTACTGCACGTGGCACACTCGGTACAAATGGTATACAGATGGTATCTACAAATGGTACTACTTTCAGTGCCAGCAATTTCGCCATTATAAACTATGAAGAGAGGTACTATCTTTATAGTGTAGCTGATAGTAAGTTCGTCAGCCATAATACACAGCCTACCCTTACGGATGATATTGGGGAAGTGAGCCCTATTACTCTTGAACTAACTGATGTTCCTTATTACTTTATGAAGATGGGCAATAATGGCGTGAACGTAGCAACTGGATATGGTACAGGTATTGTAATCAACAATTGGGTCACCCAAGATCCTGGAAACCAATATGTCATTGAAGAGGCTAATGACTTCGACCCCACTGAAGCTCTTGCCGCACTCGAAGCATTCTTCCATCCGTCCAACTACTATGACCGCGTTGAGGCTGAGGTGGTGCCCTTCCTCATGGATGCAGAAGGCCATCTCTCACCGACCATCGGCAAGCCCTTCGGCTTAAGTACGGATGCTGCCACGAACATCGTTCAGACTTATCAGCAGCAGCTTAATGCAGGCACATTTAACCAGGAAGAGTACGAAGGCATCGTGGCCCTCAAGGAGGCTGGCATCGTCTACCCGGAGGATGGCAAGTACTACGTCATTAAGAGCGTAAGCAACGGGAAATACATCAATGTGCAATCTGCAAGTGGCATCTATGCTAACGCCACTTCTCCTGTTGCAGGTTCGATTGTCAAGGCCGTAGTACGCGACGGACACATGTATTTCGCAACTCAGGGCAAGGAGTTCGGCTGGTGTTATTACGCAAACAGTAAGGCCCTGTTAGATGCCGCAGGTGGTGGCAAGTATGTTTATTGGAGCGACATTACCACTCCTGGACAAATTGCTTTCGCTCACTGCCTTGGCAATGGCCAGATTATAGACGGAACTGATTACTCTGCTTACCTTCCAGGTTCTTATTACACCGTAGGTGAGAACGAACAGGTTTGCGGTGGTACCGCTTCTGCAGCTGCTGCTCAGTGGACGTTCGAGGAGGCTTCGAGTTTCGACATCGCCCTTAATGGTCCCATTGATGGTAGCTACTACGCAACCCTCTGCGTGCCCTTCGACATCACGTTGGATGGTGCAACCGCCTACACGATAGCTAATGGCGAAGGTTCTGAACTGACGATGACACCTGTTGAAGGTACTGTTGCAGCAGGCACTCCCGTTGTCCTCGTTGGCACAAGTGCTTCTGCCACAGCAACGATTGGCACCAACTACTCAGCAAACATCTCCTCAGAGACAGCTCTCACTGGTTCTTACCTTGAAATTGCCTCCTTCAACGGTGCCACCAACTATGTCCTCGGCACCGATGGCACCAAGGCTGGATTCTTCCACTGGGACGGAACGACGCTGAAGTCCAACCGCGCTTACATCGCAGGCGAGGCCGCAGGCATCAAGGGCTTCTACCTTAACTTTGGTGATACTGACGGAGTGAAGAACGTTGACCTTAACGTTAACCTCAGCGACAAGGTCTATGACCTCAGCGGCCGTCGTGTCAACCAGCCCACTCGTGGCCTCTACATCGTAAACGGTAAGAAGGTAGCAGTGAAGTAAAAAGAAACCACAGGATTGTACGGATTATAAGGTCTGCATTACAGTGGAATCGTGAATCCAGGTAAGATAATCCGTAAAATCCGTAGAATCCGTAGTTAAAGAATAATTAAAATAGTAGTTACGACTATGAAAAAGATATATCAAATGCCAGAGGTATTTGTCGTTGACTTA
>JAFUFW010000014.1 GCA_017469685.1 Bacteroidaceae bacterium
GATATAGTTGCAGGTGGCACGCTTGACGTCAACATGACAAAATAGGTCACTTAGGACGACAACCTCTTTGATACACATTATAAATATATACGCACGCGTATGAAACGACTATTACTGGCATCCACCCTCGCGGTGACTGTTAGCCTTACTTGGGCACAGATACCTTCGGGCTACTACGACAGCGCCGAGGGCAAGACGGGCAAGGCCTTGAGAGCAGCCCTGCACGAGATCATAAAAGGGCACACCGTCATCAGCTACGACGGGCTCAAAGCTGCTTATTTCTATACCGACATCGACGCCAGCGGCAAACTCTGGGACATCTATTCAGACTACCGCTGGACGGCAGGACAGGTCTGCGGCAACTACAGCGTCGAAGGCGACTGCTGGAACCGCGAGCACACATGGCCGCAAAGCTGGTTCGGAAGCGGCACACCTAAAAGCGACCTTTTCCACGTCCTGCCTACCGACGGCAAAGTGAACGGGATGCGCTCAAACCATCCATATGGAGAAGTGAGCAAAGCCACCTACACTTCGAAGAACGGATCGAAGCTCGGCACCTGCAAAACCAGCGGCTACAGCGGCACTGTGTTCGAACCTATTGACGAGTATAAGGGGGACATTGCACGCGGTTTCTTCTATATGAGCACACGCTACTACACTGAAGACAGCAGCTGGAGCTCAAGCGATATGACTACCAAATGCGAAATTAAGGACTGGGCTTTAAAGATGCTCCTGCGCTGGCATAAGGAAGATCCCGTCAGCCAGAAGGAAATCGACCGCAACAACGTCATCTACGCCAGCTACCAGCACAACCGCAATCCATTCATCGACCATCCGGAGTATGCCCAGATGATTTGGGATGAAGACTGGACGGAAGGCACATCGTACAACATCACCAGCGCCACCAACCTCAACGGAGGCACCGTCTCTGCCCCCTACTCTGCCCTCGAAGGCTCCACCGTGTCCATCACCGCCACGCCTAATTCAGGCTACGAGGTTTCGGGCTACAGCGCTTGGAAGACTGGGGACACGTCGACGAAAGTCACTGTCTCAAACAACGGCACCTTCACCATGCCCGCTTATCCGGTTACCGTCAGCGCCACCTTCAAAAAGAATACCACGCAGTATGCCATCACGCTTGCCAGCATCGCTAACGGCAGCATCAGCGCCAGCGCCACATCTGCGCTCTCCGGCACAACCATTACGCTTACCGCCACGCCTGCCACAGGCTACAAGCTCAATAGTTTCTACGTCTACAAGACAGGCGACATGAGCACCACTGTGGAGGTCTCCGACGGCAAGTTCGTGATGCCTTCCTTCAACGTCACTGCCTCAGCCACCTTCGTCATTGAAGACAGTAGCAGCGGAGGAGGCACAGGCGACTTCGTGAAAGTGACCACTGCGCCAAGCGATTGGAGCGGGGAGTATCTGATTGTATGCGAGGACTACGATGTCGCCTTCAATGGCAACGTGGAAAGCAACTGGGGTTATTGCAGCAGCGTTACGATTGACAACAATACCATCAAGGCTAATTCTACTACTACCGGATATGTGGTGACTATCACTCCTAATGGTAGCGGATATACAATTCAGTTCCCAGATAATAATTACATGAACTGGACTGGTGAAAAGAAGTTCTCTGAAGGCACGAGCCCAACCACTTATTCTATTTCATTAAGTGGTGGCAACGTGATTATTTCTTACGGGAATTACTCTGTGATGTATAACTATAACAATGGCAACGCAAATGCAGGTCTTCGCTCTTACAAATCCGGACAAACGCACATCCAGCTCTACAAGCGTGAAGCCTCTGCCACACCAGAGCCCGTCTTCCACACCGTCACCTTCATCGGCAACGACGATAGCCAGGTGAAGACCCAGAACGTGGAGGAATACGTGCGGACAGCTCTCGACGCCAACACCTTCACGCTCGACGGCTACACGTTCTACGGCTGGCAGGATGCCGACGGCAACTACTACGCCGACGGCGCCTACGTCACCCTCCTCTCCGACCTTACGCTCTACGCCCTGTGGGACGTCATCATCGGCGACATCAACCGCGACGGCGTCATCACTATTGCTGACGTGACGGCCTTAGTCAACATAATCCTGGGCAAGGACGACGACGAGCCGCACCTTTACAACCATGCGGCAGCCGATGTCAACGAAGATGGCGGCATCACCATTGCCGACGTCACGGCGCTGGTGAACATTATTCTCGGGAAACACTAATGCTCACAGAAGCGGAGCTGAGAACTTTTTTATCTCCTCCAGCCTCGCTTCAGCACAGGCTCGTCCAAGGTCGTAGGTCTGCTGCATTCGGCGGCGGCTGTGTGAGATATGTCCAATGGGCAAAGTCTCGGAGGGATATAGCAACAGTGCATTGCCCGCCGACTCCTGCGATGCGATATAATTCAGTTCTGCATTGTACATCTCATGCCGACGCATCCAGGCATCTACGAGTGCGGGATAACGCCTCAGGGCGAAACGGATGAAGCGTTGGTGGCTCAGTGCTTGTTTTTCATATCCAAGAGGCTGGGTCAGCACTACAAGATTGCGCTCGAAACCCTGCTCCTGAAAATAGCGAAGGGGGATAGAATCGGCTATGCCTCCGTCGAGCAGGCGCTGACCATGGATGTCGACCACGCGCGAGACGATAGGCATTGACGAAGAGGCCAGGATCCAGTCGTACATTTCCTCGCTGAAACGGTCGAAGCGGCGATAGACGGCTTCGCCCGTATCCACATCCGTTGCCACGAGGTGGAACTCCATTGGGCTACGGTCGAAGGCCTCAACATCGAAGCGGTCGAGACGCTCGGGCAGTGTGCGATAGGCGAAGCGGGGACCGAAGATGCCGCCCGTGGTCAACAGCGACCAAAGGCTACAGTAGCGAAGGTCGTGGGCATAGCGCAGGTTGTAGCGCAGCACGCGCCCGCGCTGACCGCTCTTGTAGTTACAGCCGAAACAGGCTCCGGCCGAGACGCCCACGACTCCGTCGAACTCCACCCCGGCCTCCATGAGCACATCCATGACGCCAACAGTGAAGAGCCCTCGCAGAGCCCCTCCTTCGAGCACCAGACCTTTCTTCATGTGTTTATCGCGTTTTATTTTGCATCCCTTATACCTTGCGCACGGGATCACACGTCAGGCCGCATCCTAACTTTTTGAAAATCTTGCGGTCCACCTCGCCGAGCATCACGGTTGCGTGCACCTGGCAGCCATCCAGCTGGGGCAGTGTGTCGAGCGCCCGGCGGCAATTCTCGTCGTGCTGAGAGAGCACAGCGAGGGCTATGAGCACCTCATCGGTGTGCAGTCGAGGGTTGTTTCCGTGCAACATAGAAGTCTTCATGCGCTGAATCGGCACGATCATGTCCTGCGGAATCAGCTTCAGCGAGTGGTCGATGCCTGCCAGATACTTTGTAGCATTGAGCAAAAGCGCCGCACATGGCCCGAGCAGGTCGCTGGTATCGGCCGTGATAATCGTGCCGTCCTCAAGCTCAATGGCAGCCGAAGGCGTGCCGCTCTGCAGGCGCCGTTCGTAGGCCGCCACGGTGGTTGGGCGGTTGGCCGTGGTTAGTTTCAGCTGCTTCATCAGCAGTGAGATCTTGTTCACCTCCTCGTCACCCTTGCGGCCATCGAGCATCTGCCCTAAGGCAGTGTAGTATCTGCGGATTATCTCCTGCCGTGAAGCTTCGCAGCACACTTCGTCGTCCGAGATGCAAAAGCCGGCCATGTTGACGCCCATATCGGTCGGCGACTTGTAAGGGCTCTCGCCGTAGATCGACTCGAAGATGGCGTTCAGCACTGGGAATATCTCAATGTCGCGGTTGTAGTTGACCGTTGTCTTGCCATAAGCCTCGAGATGGAAGTGGTCGATCATGTTGACGTCGTTCAGGTCGGCCGTGGCAGCCTCATAAGCCACGTTGACAGGGTGCTTCAAGGGAATCGACCAGATGGGGAAGGTCTCGAACTTGGCGTAGCCGGCCTTCACGCCACGGCGGTTCTCGCCCCAGAGCTGCGAGAGGCACACGGCCATCTTTCCGCTGCCGGGTCCGGGAGCCGTCACGACCACCAGCGGGCGCGTTGTCTCCACGAAATCGTTCTTACCGAAGCCGTCATCAGAGTCTATCAATTCAACATTCGTTGGGTAGCCTTCTATTAAATAATGGTAATACACGCGCACGCGCCCGAGCCGCTCCAGCTGCTCGCGGAAGGCTATGGCTGATGCCTGACCGTTGAAATGGGTGATGACCACGGAACTTACCAGGAGGCCTCGATCAGTGAATACGTCGCGCAGGCGCAGCACATCCTCGTTGTACGTAATGCCCAGATCACCCCGCACTTTGTTTCGCTCGATGTCCTCAGCAGAGATCACGATTATAATCTCGGCCTCGTCCTTCAGCTGCATCAGCATGCGCAGTTTCGAGTCGGGCTGGAAACCGGGCAGCACACGCGATGCGTGGTAGTCATCATAGAGCTTGCCGCCGAACTCCATATAGAGTTTGTCGCCGAACTGAGCTATGCGTTCCTTGATGCGCTCCGACTGAATGCGGAGGTATTTCTCGTTGTCAAAACCTTGTTTCATGGGACGTATTCTTGATCGTATTTGCTTATTAATAATTAAATTGCGCTACAAAAGTAATGCTTTTTGCCCGTTTTACAAAGAAAATAATGATAAAATACAGCTTCGTCCCGACGTTTTTCCGAACAGCTCTCGAGGCCTTTGAGCAGGATGCTAAAAGGCTACGCTCAGAACCCTTAAGGGTTCGGCGGATAACCCTTAAGGGTTTCGGGCAAAACCCTCAAGGGTTATTGGCAAAAGGCTTAAGGGTTTTTTCAAGAAAAAAAATATGCTTCCTGACAGAAGCCTTAATCCTGCCCAAAACAACAAAAGGGCCGCTTCACAGCGACCCTATTGCTTCAGTCTTTAGGTATTAGTCCGTTTAAGGTAAAAAGATTGTTTATTTCAGGATAACGGCCACAAAGATAGTCATGATTCGAATACCTTGTATCACAAATTCGTATGTTCTACAGCATATTTTTGTTTTTTCCGCCCTTTTCTTTTGTTTTTTTATGTTTTCAGGGGGCTAAGACAGGCCTTAAGGATAGGTTATTCAGCTATAAAAAGGGCTAAATAGTGCTTTCAAATCGTAAGTCTACTCGCCGTGAAACTCTCGTAAGAGCTCAATGGGCTGTTTCAGGACTCTGCCCAGCATAAAGCCTTCTGCCTCAGCAGCCTCGCACAGCTCGGGCTGAAACTGCCAGGCGACTCCTCCCACTAAGCCCACAGGCAGATCCTTCCGCCCATAAGCCACCACGTTCCTGCGGAAGAAGGAGCGGAAACTGCCGACCAAGAGCGCATGTATGCCTTCGTCAGAACGATGCTCGGCCAGGAACGGCACCAGCGAAGCCAGCCAGCGGTTGGCCAGAGGCTGGCGATAGACGTGCTCGATGACATCGCCCTGCGTAAGAGCGAAACGCTCAAAGAAAGCACGCTTCAGGGCCCCGTCAAGCTGCCCCTTCAGCAAGTCGCCTACGAGCGTGCGGCCAAGCACCGCCCCACTACCCTCGTCGCCCAGGATCCAACCGAGCGGAGATGTGTTGGCAACAATCCTCCGGCCATCGTAGAGGCAAGAGTTAGAGCCCGTGCCGAGAATACAGGCGATGCCCTCATCGTGGCCGCACAGGGCACGGGCAGCGCCCAGCAGGTCGCTCTCCACTGCCACTTGTGCGCCAGGAAAGGCGCGGGACAAAGCCCGGCTGACCACGTCAGAGTAAGGCGGAATGCAACCGGCACCGTAGAAGAATATCCGCTCAAAACACCTCTGAGCAGCAAACGACGACGCCCGCCCCACAATGAGTTCATCACTAATCTGCGAGCTGGCATCTGAGACTACGGCTTGCACAGCCTCCTCCCCGTCGCGGACGGGATTTATCCCTGCCGTGCCTACCGTGAAGCTCAAGCCACCTGGAAGAGCTACACACCAGGCCGTCTTCGTCGAACCGCTATCAACTATTAAATACATAATCCGCCAAAAATAAAGTCCCGGCTTTTGTTAATTAACCTTTTTCGCCTCCAAAAATACATAAAACATTCCGTTTCCGTTCATTTTTCAGCCCAAAACACGCTTCCTTAGCCGCTTTTTCATTACTTTTGCCTCCAAATATATTCAAAACTATGAGAAAACTATTCGCAATCATCGCTCTCGCAACGGCTACGGCAGCCGCTGCTGAGACGGCAGTGAACAACTCACAGCAACGCACCTCATTTGCCGACTCCATCATCGCCAGCTACACCGACTCGCTCGCAATCATCGTTGATGCCTACACCAACCCTCAGCCCCACCGAGTAGTATTCTCGCCATACCTATTCCGCCTCCTCAGCCAAGGCACTCTCTACAACGCAGCCCTCACCCAACAGATGGCTCAGCAGCAAACGCTTACGATGCCCTCCTCGCTGCCATCACTCGGTTCAAAAGCCGACTATCAGCTGCTGCTCGTTGAGGCTTCCAACAACCAGTTGGCACGCGCCTACACAGCTGCGCCACAACTCTTCACTGCCACGCAGCAGCAGCTCACCGAGTCGGGCGGACTGCGCACTGACATCACTGCGCCCATCGTCGAGGAAGTAAAACTCGCCCAGAAAGTGGAAGAGGAAACGCCTGACGTAGAGGTTGAAGCCGTAGAGCCGGAAGTGAAGAAGCCTAATTTCTGGACCTTCAAAGGCAACGGAGGACTACAGTTCACGCAAAACTACGTCTCAAAGAACTGGTACAAAGGAGGCCTCAACAGCTACACCATGCTCAGCATCCTCAACGTCGAAGCTAACTACAACAACCAGCGCAAAGTGTCGTTGAGCAATAAGTTTGAAGCACGCCTCGGCTTCCAGACGGCCGAGAACAATGTTCCCAAATTCCGCCCTACAGACAACCTGCTCCGCTTCACATCAAACCTCGCCATCAAAGCCATCGGCCACTGGAACTACGCCGCACAGCTCCAGCTGCAGTCGCAGCCCTACCGCGGCTACCAAGGCGCATCAAAGACTGTCATCTCCGACTTCCTATCGCCGCTCTACGTCCGCTCGTCAATCGGTATGGACTACAATATCAAGAAGAAACGTTTCGACGGCGTCCTCAAGCTGGCACCGCTCTCATACGTAATCACTTACGTTCACGTAGACAGCCGCGTCACACGCTACGGCATCCACGAAGGCCACAACTCAAAGCACGACTGGGGTCCTAACTTGCAGTTCACATTCAACTACAAGATGACGAAGGACATCTCGTGGCAGTCGCGCCTCTACTGGTTCTCAAACTTCAAGTCGACACTCATCGAGAACGAGCACACCTTCAAGTTCACAATCAACAAGTACCTCAGCGCCAACCTCTTCCTCTATCCACGCTTCGACGACACCAGATTCTGGGGTCTCGACTTCAAGAAGGATGCAGACGGCAAAGTCACCGACCAGCTCTCCGACGACAGCGCACGCCGCACCCACTGGATGTTCCAGGAATACCTTTCGATCGGCCTCAACTACGACTTCTAAAGAAACCCACAACACTTAAACGCCACCATGGACATACGTTCTGCAACGTACCTTATTAGTAGCGCGCGCGTAAGCCAGTGCCCCGAGCACGACCGCCCCGAGTACGCCTTCATAGGGCGCTCCAACGTGGGCAAGTCGAGCCTCATCAACATGCTCACAGGCAACAAGAGACTCGCTAAAACTTCTGCCACGCCCGGCAAGACGCTGCTTATAAACCACTTCAACATCAACAGCGGCAGCTGGTACCTCGTCGACCTCCCCGGCTACGGCTTCGCCAAGCGCAGCAAGACCGAGCGCCAGAAGCTGGAGCAGATGATCTCGGGCTACATTCTGCAGCGGCGCCAGCTCACAAACCTCTTCGTGCTCATCGACTGCCGCCACGAGCCGCAGCAAGTAGACCTCGAATTCATCGAGTGGCTCGGCGAGAGCAGCATCCCCTTCAGCATCGTCTTCACCAAAGCCGACAAACTCTCGAAGCAGGCTCTCAACAAGAACATCGACGCCTACCTGCAGCGCCTCGCCGAGGACTGGGATCCACTCCCGCCCCACTTCATCACCTCATCCGAGACACGCCTCGGGCGCGATGAACTTCTCACATACATAGAACAGATAAACAAAGAAATAGCAAATGGATAAAAACACCGTAACAGGATTCATCCTCATGGCACTCGTGCTCATCCTCTTCTCGTGGTATAGCCGGCCCTCTGAGGAACAACTCAAGGCTGCACACGAACGCGACTCGATAGCCGCAGCACAACTCGCAGCCAAGCAGGAAGCAAAAACAGCCAAGGCCACTGCGCCCTCTGCGTCAGCCGATGGACAAATCGCCCTCGACTCCACCTCAGCCCTCTTCGCCGCCAGCCAGGGCACCGAGCAGCTCATCACCCTCGAAAACGACCTCGTACGCATCACCGTCAACACGCATGGCGGCATGATTGAGGAAGCCGTAGTAAAGAACTACAACGACCAGCAGAAGCAGCCCGTGCGCCTCATCACCAAAGAAGACGCGTCCATGGTCCTCTCACTCGCCGCGAAGCAGGAGAACATCATCACCAGCGACCTCTACTTCCAGCCCGTGGATTCTGTTGCCGTGTCACAGCAACCAACCAACGCACTAACCCTCCGCCTTCCCCTCGCCACCGGCTCCCTCGACATCGAGTACACGCTACGTCCCGATGCCTACATGGTCGACATGATTGTCCGTGCCAACGGCATCGCCAATCTCTTCGCGCCCTCCATGCGCACCCTCGACATCAAGTGGACCGACCGCGCACGCCAGCTCGAGAAAGGCTTCGACTTCGAGCAGCGATATGCATGCATACGCTACCACCGCACCGACGGCAAGACAAAGAACCTCAGCGAGACAGCCGACAAGGAGAAGGACGTCGAGGAAGCACTCGACTGGGTAGCATTCAAGAACCAGTTCTTCTCGGCCGTGCTCATCAGCCAGCAAGAGTTCACAGGAACACACCTCAACTCGCAAGTCTACAAGAAAGGACAAGGCTACCTCAAGAACTACGAGGCAACCATGCAAACAGCCTTCGACCCCACAGGAGCTCAACCCACGCAGCTGCAGCTCTACCTCGGCCCCAACGACTTCCATGCCTTGAAGGCGCACAACAAGCTTAGCCTCAACGCCTCCAAGGACCTCGAGCTCGAAGACCTCGTCTACCTCGGATGGCCCATCGTGAGATGGATCAACCGCTGGTTCATCATCTACCTCTTCGACTGGCTCAAGGGCTTCGGCCTTCACATGGGGCTCGTCCTGCTGCTGTTGACGCTCATCGTAAAGGCACTCGTATATCCCGCCACAAAGAAGAGCTATCTGGCCAGCGCACGCATGCGAGTGCTCAAGCCAAAATTGGATGCCCTCAACGCCAAATATCCCAGGCAAGAGGATGCCATGAAGAAGCAGCAGGAAATGATGCAGCTTTACTCGCAGTACGGCGTCTCGCCCATGGGCGGATGCCTGCCCATGCTCATTCAGATGCCGATCTGGATAGCCCTCTTCAACTTCGTCCCCAACGCCATCGAGCTGCGCGGCCAGAGCTTCCTCTGGGCCGACGACCTCTCGGCCTACGACGACGTCATCCATTGGGGCAAGGACCTCTGGCTCATCGGCGACCACCTGAGCATCTTCTGCGTCCTTTTCTGCATAATGCAGATTGCCAACACCTGGATCTCGATGAAGCAGCAGCAGAACGCCGTGATGTCGCCCGAACAGGAACAATCGATGAAGATGATGAAGTGGATGATGTACCTCATGCCCCTCATGTTCTTCTTCATGTTCAACACCTACTCCTCCGGCCTCAACTACTACTACTTCCTCTCTGGCCTCACCAGCATACTCATCATGTGGTTTCTGCGCAAGACGACCAACGACGACAAGCTCCTCGCACAGATGGAAGCCTACAAGGCCAAGAACGCAACCAACCCCAAGAAACAATCAGGCATGGCCGCACGCCTCGAAGCCCTACAGCGGATGGCCGAGGAGCAACAGCGCCAGCAAAAGAAATAACATTATGAAAACAACGTTGAAAATCCTCTCGGCCTCTGCTATCCTGGCCACTGTGGCCCCACTAACCTCCTGCACACAGGGCACCGACACAGACCTCATCACCCGCAGCGACATCACCCTCGCCTCTGACACCCTCACCCCCGAAGCCTTGTGGGCCATGGGACGCATAGGCGCATACGACGTCTCGCCCGACGGCTCCAAGGTCGCCTATCAGGTCTCATACTACAGCGTCGAGCAGAACCGTAGCAACACAGTCCTCTATGTCCGTCCAATATGCAGCGACTCTGTTGCAACCAACAACGAAGAAACCCTCCTCGGCCTCGGCTCATCCCCCGTATGGCTCTCAGATGACAAGCTTGCCTTTGCCTGCAAGGGGGAGGTATGGAGCATGTCAGCCTCCGGCAAAGCCCGCAAGCAGCTAACGCACACCGACGGCGCCGTTGAAGGGTTCCTCTTCTCGCCCGACCAGCAGAAAGTCATCATCATCAAGCAAGTGCCATTCCACGACATCATCAAGGAGCGCCCAGCCGACCTGCCGCAAGCCGACGGCCGCGTCATCACTGACCTAATGTACCGCCACTGGGACCACTACGTCGAAAGCATACCCCATCCCTTCGTTCTCGACCTCAACAGCGGCGAGGAGTTCGACATCCTCGAAGGTCAGCCCTTCGAAAGCCCGATGGAGCCATTCGGAGGTATCGAGCAGCTCGCATGGTCGCCCGACAGCAAGACCATCGCCTATACCTGCCGCACCAAGACAGGCCTCGCCATGAGCATCAGCACCGACTCCGACATCTTCCTCTTCGACGTCGAAGCTCGCACGGCACAGAACCTCTGCAAGCCCGAAGGCTACGTCGAGCCCCAGATAGAGCCGACCAAGACAATGAAATATCAGGAAGTCAATGCCGAAGACAACCTGGCCAACAACCCCGGCTACGACCAGAACCCCAAGTTCTCGCCCGACGGCCGCTACGTTGCATGGCTCTCTATGCCCCGCAACGGCTACGAAGCCGACCGCCAGCGCCTCTGCATCCATGACCTCCAAACCAGCGAGAAACGATACGTCACCGAGTCCTTCGACTCCAACGTCGACGACTTCGTATGGGGAGCCGACAGCCACACATTATATTATATAGGTGTATGGCACGCCACCGTCAACCTCTATCGCACCGACCTCGAAGGCAACGTCGTCCAGCTCACCAACGACCAAGCCGACTGGGGCGCCCTCCAGCTTATCCCCGACGGCCGCCTCCTCATGGAGCGCCACGACTTCTTCCACCCTGCCGACCTCTATCTGGTCGGCGTAGGCGACAGCTCTGCCCTTGCCACTCAGCTCACCCACGAGAACGACCACATCCTCTCGCAGCTCGCCCCCGGCAGCTCCGAGCCCCGATGGTGCCCCACCACCGACGGCCAGCAGCAGCTCTACTGGGTCATCAAGCCCCCTCACTTCGACCCATCTAAGAAGTACCCCACACTGCTCTTCTGCGAAGGCGGCCCACAGTCGCCCGTATCACAGTTCTGGTCGTACCGCTGGAACTTCTACATCATGGCCTCGCAGGGCTACGTCATCATCGCCCCCAACCGCCGCGGCCTCCCAGGCTTCGGCCAGGAGTGGCTTGAGGAAATCTCCGGCGACTGGACCGGCCAGTGCATGCGCGACTACCTCTCCGCCATCGACGACGCCTGCGACAACCTCCCGTTTGTCGACCGCGACCGCCTCGGCGCCGTAGGTGCCTCCTTCGGCGGCTTCAGCGTCTACTACCTTGCGGGCCACCACGACCATCGCTTCAAGTGCTTCATCTCCCACGACGGCGCCTTCAACCTCGAAGCCATGTACACCGAGACCGAGGAGAACTGGTTCAGCAACTGGGAGTACGATGACGCCTACTGGAACCGCGACATGACCGCCAATGCCCGCAAGACTTACGAGAATTCGCCCCACCGCTTCGTCGACAAGTGGGACACGCCCATCCTCTGCATCCACGGCGAGAAGGACTATCGCATCAACGCCACCCAAGGCATGAGCGCCTTCAACGCCGCCCGCATGCGCGGCATCGAGGCCGAACTTCTCCTCTTCCCCGAAGAGAACCACTGGGTGCTCCATCCCCAGAATGGCATCCTCTGGCAGCGCACCTATTTCGACTGGCTCGCACGCTGGTTGAAGTAAAGGCGATTACTAATGGGAAAACAGATTCTACCAATGGAAAAAGCCAATAGCCCAAGAGGTTCACAGGCCATTGAACAAGCATATCACTAATAATCTTTATATGACACAAGCAATTCAAAAGACTCTTCGCGACAGCGCCGGTATGCGCTGGACAGCGTTGCTGCTGCTGGCGCTGGCCATGTTCTGCAGCTACATCTTCATGGACATCCTCTCCCCCATCAAGGATCTGATGCAGGAGACGCGCGGTTGGGACAGCGCCTCGTTCGGCCGCATGCAGGGTGCCGAGGTGTTCTTGAACGTCTACGTGTTCTTCCTCATCTTCGCCGGCATCATCCTCGACAAGATGGGCGTGCGCTTCACGGCGGTGCTCTCGGGGGCCGTCATGCTCTTCGGAGCCTGCATCAAGTACTATGCCGTCAGCGAGGCGTTCATGGGCACGGGGCTGGAGACGTGGTTCACCGACCACTTGAACTGGAACGGTGAGCTGCCCATCATCGGCGCCATCCTGCCCTTCGCCGCCGGCATGCCCGCCTCAGCCAAGCTGGCTGCACTGGGCTTCATGTTCTTCGGTTGCGGCTGCGAGATGGCTGGCATCACCGTAAGCCGCGGCATCGTGAAATGGTTCAAAGGCCGCGAGACGGCGCTGGCTATGGGCTCGGAGATGGCACTGGCCCGTCTGGGTGTAGCCACCTGTATGATTTTCTCACCATTCTTTGCAAAGCTGGGCGGCGACGTGCACGTCGAGAACTCAGTGAAGTTCGGCGTGGTGCTGATGTGCATCGCCTTGATAATGTTCGTCGTCTACTTCTTCATGGACAAGCGTCTCGACGCTCAGACAGGCGAGGCCGAGGAGAAGGACGACCCCTTCAAGATCAGCGACCTGAGCAAGATCTTCACCAGCCTGGGCTTCTGGCTCGTGGCCCTGCTCTGCGTGCTCTACTACTCGGCCATCTTCCCCTTCCAGAAGTATGCAGTCAACATGCTGCAGTGCAACCTCACGCTCAACCCCGCCGAGGAAGGCTCGTTCTGGGCCGACAATTCGGTAACCATCGCCCAGTACATCATCATGCTCATCGTGGCGGTGTGCGCCTTCGCCAGCAATTTCCAGAAGAAGAAAGGTTTGAAGTTCGGCCTTATGAGCGTGGCCGTGGTGGCCCTTGTGCTATACTGCTACATGGGTTATATGCGCGGCACGGCCGAGACTATCTTTGCCGTATTCCCGCTGCTGGCCGGGGCCATCACCCCCATCCTTGGCAGCTATGTCGACCATAAGGGTAAGGCAGCTTCGATGCTGATGCTCGGATCAATACTCCTGGTCGTCTGCCACCTCACCTTCGCCTTCATCCTGCCAGCCTTCAAGGGCAATGCTATCGGCGGAACAGCCGTAGCTTACGTTACGATTCTCGTCCTCGGCGCATCGTTCTCCCTGGTGCCTGCCGCCCTTTGGCCTTCGGTGCCCAAGCTGGTCGACGAGAAGATCATCGGCTCGGCCTATGCCGCCATCTTCTGGATTCAGAACATCGGCCTCGGTCTCTTCCCCGCTCTCATTGGCATCGTGCTGACGAAGACCAATGCCGAAGGCACTGCAGCACATGAGCTCAACTACACCTGGGCACTCGTCATGCTGGCAGCTCTCGGCATCGCCTCGCTGCTTATCTCTATTTACCTCAAGGCCGTAGACAAGAAGAAAGGCTACGGACTGGAAGAGCCTAACATTAAGGATTAGAGATTAAGGATTAGGGGTGTTTTAGCTTTTGAAGTGTTAAAATAACACTTTCTTTCTCATTCAAGACAAAAAAACTCTGATTCCCAAACCCTAATCCCTAATCTTTTACTACCTTTGCGGCGCAGACTTTGCAGTCTGCGCCGCTTTTTTTTGCTTGTCAACTTACTAACTGAAGAATAATGAAACGAACAGCTCTGATAACATTGCTCCTGCTTACCGTCGTGGCAACAGCCAGTGCTCAGACATGGTACGACATCACAGAAGAATTCGTCACGAATCCCAATTTCGACGGGAATATCGATGGTTGGGAGGACAATTTCTGGGCTGGTGCTCAAAACCACGGCTACCAAGGAGCCAACTACTACAACAATGGTGTCTACATCTCACAATTCGCCGAAGCTTGGCGCCCCAACAACGACTGGTGGACAGGAGGCGTACTGGGCGAGGGCTCTATCAGTCAGCAGCTGAGAAGCCTTCCTACAGGCTCCTTCAAGCTCGAGGCCGACGCCATTGCAACCGACCAAGGCTACAGAAACTCACCCGTGTCCGGAGTCCTGCTATTCATCACTGACGGCACAAACGAAGCCGCCACGAGCATGAGCACAGGCAACGGCCTCCCGGAACATTTCAGCGTCGAGACCAAGACGACCCGGACTTCTGACCTCACAATAGGCGTGCGCACTGAAAACACAGATGCCAACTGGCTCGCCTTCGACAACGTGAAGCTCTACTGGAGCGGCACTGAGGTGAAGGCCACAGCCCTAACGGTGACGCCTGCAACGCTCACCCTGGGCTACGGCGAAAGCAGCCAGCTAAGCTACACCCTGCGCCCTGCCAACACGACATTCAAGCGCGTAGCCTGGGAAAGCAGCAACGAGGCAATACTCCGAGTCGACAGCGAGGGAACAATCACAGCTGTTGGCGTTGGCAATGCTACTATAACATGCTATACAACAGGTGGCTCAAACAACCTCCGGGCTACGTGCCAAGTGACCGTAGAACGTAATTTCGCAACTGCCGGACAAGCCATCATCAATGAGATTCAGCAATCGAACGTCGATATGTTCCTCGACCCATCGTTCAACTTCGGGGGCTGGATTGAATTCTTCAACCCGACGGATAAATCAGCATCGCTTGGAGGTTACTACCTTAGCGACGATGCCAACAACCTCAAGAAAGCCGTCATCAACCCGCTCGCTGGCGCTCTGCCTGCCCACGGCTTCCTAACGGTGTGGCTCGACCACTACTCTCGCTGGGCCCCAACAATGGTAAACCTGAAGCTCGACTGCGACGGCGGCGAGATATATCTGTCAGACCCTGATGGCAAACTCATCACGCAGTTCTCATACCCACCGGCAATAACGCGAACCTCTTACGCCCGCACCACCGACGGCGGCAACGCTTGGCGCTACACTGACAATCCCACCCCAGGCCGCTCCAACGCCACATCGACATTTGCCGACACCCGTCTGGCAGCGCCTGATGTGGATGTCGACGGTTGTCTATTCACCAATGCCTTCGTGGCTCACGTCGCCATCCCCACAGGTGCCACGCTCCGCTTCACCACCGACGGCAGCACGCCTACACTCAAGAATGGCTCCACGAGCACCGACGGCCAGTTCCGCATCAGCCAGACCACTATTCTGCGCCTGCGCCTTTTTAAAGCCGACGAGCTCGCGAGCCAGGTCGTAACGCGCTCCTACATCTATCGCGACCAGAACTACACACTGCCCATCCTTTCGCTCGTCTCCGACAACGAGAACCTCTATGGAGACGACTATGGTATCTTCGTACAAGGCAACGGCAACGGCCGCCCGGGCAACGGACAAAGCAGTCCTTGCAACTGGAATATGGAATGGGACCGCCCTGCCAACATAGAATACTTCACTGCCGACGCCTCCGAGGGTTTCAACCAGGAGGTTGGCATCGAGGCTTCAGGCGGCTGGAGCCGTGCATGGTACCCTCATTCATTCAACATCAAGGCTAACAAGATCTACGAGGGCAATAACAGGATGAACTTCCAGTTCTTCGAAGAGAAGCCATTCCTGCGCCACAAAGCCCTGAAAGTGCGCAACGGAGGCAACAACGTCAACGACAACGGGGCAGGCCGCATCAAGGATGCTGCTATACAGCGCGTCATTTCCACCTCTGGCGTCTATGCCGAGACGCAGAGCTACCAGCCAGTACACGTCTTCCACAACGGACAGTACATCGGCGTCGAGAACCTGCGAGAGCCTAACAACAAGAACTACGGGCTTGCCAACTACGGCATGGGAACAGACGACGAAGAGATGGATCAGTGGAAGATGTCGCCCGACAGCGGCTACGTGCAGCAAGTTGGTACACGCGACGTCTTCGACGAATGGTACTCCCTCGCCAAGAATGCTGCCGACTACAGTTGCTACGAGCGCATAAAGGAAATCGTTGACATAGAGGAGTACATAAACTACTGCGCCATAGAGCTATACCTTGCTGGAACAGACTGGCCTAAGAACAACATCAAAGCCTTCCGCAGCCGCGAGGAAGGCACAAGCAACAGCCGCTTCCGCTTCGTGCTTTTCGACCTCGACGGAACATTTGCCACCAGCAATTCCTTCACATGGTTTGAGGGCACACGCTACTGGACCTTCGACCAGCTTTATGGATCTGAAATTATTGCCCAGTACGGCAATCGCATTTACAAAGAGATTGAATTCACCACGCTGCTGCTGAACATGTGGCAGAACGAAGAGTTCAAGAAGCAATTCATTGATCAGTTCTGCATCATTGCAGGCAGCGTGTTTGAGCCCACTCGTGCTACAGAGGTCATCAACAAGATCGTTGCCAACGTCAATCCAGCCATGCAACTCGAAGGGCGCAACGCTACCAGCACAGGCAACCATCTCACAAGCAATCTCAACAGTTCGCGACAGACAAGCTCCGTCAACAACATGCGCAACTACTTTGGCCTGGCTCAACCGATGACGGCCAAGCTCAGCTCCGACCTGCCCCAAGCCAGGATCCTTATCAACGGACTTGAAGTGCCAACCGGTAAGTTCGACGGTCGCCTCTTCGCTCCTATCACAGTCACTGCCCTTGCTCCTGCAGGATATACCTTCAAGGGGTGGGCTTCCGAGCAGTCCACCACATCGGCCACCGTCTTCACGAAAGGTTCGTCGTGGAGATACTACGACCAGGGCTCGCTCGACGGGCAGAACTGGAAAGATGCGTCGTTCAGCGTCAGCAGCTGGACCAGCGGGCGGGCTCCTCTCGGCTACGACACAGGCAACGCCCAGAAAGCAGCCAACTATGCGACGACAATCAGCTACGGAGGTGACAGCCGCAACAAGTACCCCACCTATTATTTCCGCCGCTCCGCCACACTTACCGAAGAGCCGAAGGCCGGCGAGAACTTAATACTCGACTGGGTGGCCGACGACGGATTCGTAATCTACGTTAATGGTCAGGAGGCCGGACGCTTTCTCATGAACAACACTCCGAACCCCACGTTCAACAGCTTCGCCGACACTTACGCGGATGCAAATCCTGAATCAGGCCAGATGGTCCTCGACGCGGCACTCTTCCACAGAGGCAGCAACACCATAGCCGTGGAGCTCCACAACAACTCCGCAAGCTCAACTGACGTCTACTGGGACGCCTCACTCTCCTACGACCGCAGGCCGGATGTACTGGACATCGTGTCGACCGACCAAAACTACGAAATCCCCGAAGGCACAGGAAGCGTCAAACTCATAGCCTCATTCGAGCGCCTCGACAATGACGATGCCAAAGCATGGGATGCGCACCCTGTGAAGATCAACGAGGTGAGCGCCGCCAACGACATCTATGTCAGCGACCTCTTCAAGAAGAGCGACTGGATTGAACTCTACAACACCACCGACCAGGACATTGACCTCGAAGGGATGTACATCTCAGACCATCTCGACCAGCCAGAGAAGTCGCAGATTACGTCAGGCAACAATGGCATCAGCACAATCATACCCGCCCACGGCTACAAAGTCATCTGGGCCGATAAGAACGAAGGCGTAAGCCAGCTGCATGCCGACTTCAAAATCAACAACGAGGACAGCTGTCTCATCGTAATCACAGCGGCCGACAAGGCATGGGCCGACACACTCGTCTACTGCCGCCACGACGGGTTCCACACCGTAGGTCTCTATCCCGACGGCAGTTCGCAGCTCTACGTCATGGAGCGCCCCAGCATCGGGGCAAGCAACGTCCTGACGACAGCGGCACTCGCATGGGAAGAACCTCAGATCAAGCCCATCATCGACAATATCCGTCGTCATGAGGTCTACGACATGGCACTGGCTTACGACGGGACGGCGCTCTCGCTCGTAGGCGCCGACGCGGCACGCCTCGACGTCTACTCGCTCTCGGGGCAGCTGGTAAAGACTGCCCGTATGCATTCGGCAGCTCCTGTCAGCGTCAACGGCCTGCCTCGTGGCATCTACGTGGCACGCGCCAAGACCGACGACAACGATGCAGTGCTTAAGTTCATAGTGCAATAATCAGCAATGAAAACCATCCTCTATCTCCACGGCTTTGCAGGCAGCGGTGCCAGCGGCACAGCCACCAGCATGCGCAATGCTCTCTACGAGCACGGCGTGCAGGTGCTGGCCCCAGACATCCCCGTCATGCCTGCCGAGGCTATAAGCTTCCTTCGCCAACAAGTCGCAGACCTGCAGCCCGACCTCATTGTGGCGACCTCCATGGGCGCCATGTATGCCGAGCAATTGCGTGGTCACCTGCGCATCCTCGTCAACCCTTCGTTCTGCATGGCACGCCTCCTCACCTTCGGCGGCATGGGCCGCAAACCCTTCCGCAATCCCCGGCAGGACGGCGCCAAGGATTTCAAGGTCGACAAGGAGATGATAGCGCAGTACCGCGAAGTTGAGAAGCACACCTTCGAAGGCATCACCCCTGCCGAGCGCGACCTCGTCTACGGCCTCTTCGGCGACCACGACCGGCGCGTCAACTGCCAGCCGCAGTTCAAGAAAGCCTACGGCACCGCTCACTTCGCCACCTTCGATGGCGAGCACTACCTCAACGACAGCGTGCTGAAGCATTCCGTGCTGCCTCTCGTCAGGCAGCTGCTTGCCCTTTCTTAGACGTATGATTACTGACTTGCAACTAACATTAATGAACAAAACACCCTTAACAAACGTTAAAGTCAGAAAAAAAACTATTAATCTCATATAAATATTATAATTTTGCTCAGATTTAGATACATGGACCTGATAAAAGAGGTGAAACAGATGAGTACATACGCGCGAATAATCGTACTGGCACTGGTCTGTATTCTCTCGCCAAGCTTGATGTGGAGCCAAGGCGGAGCGCCGCAAGGCATACTGCAAGCGTGGACTGATGAAGGGTTCGAAGATATCCGACTGGCAATACACGGCGACACGCTCTTTGCCCAAATCGAGGATCATTCCTACAGAGGAACCTTCCGAGGGCCGGCCACAGCCCTAAGGACAGCTGCTGAGCAGCTGCCCGAGCTGAGCCACTTTGAGCTGCTGCTGACCGAGTATCAGATGCCGCAGATGGCCGTGCACGCCGCCCTCGCAGACTCGGTGTGGACGGTAAGAGCTGACTACGACATGGCCGCTATTGAGCGACAGCTCAAAAGGCAGCGGCGTGAGGCTAAGTCTGACTGGAAGGTGGACATCACTGTGTTCCCAATGCTTAGCCTGGTCAACAACAAGCTCGACCATCTGTTCGATTGGGCAGTGCGGTTAGCCCCGGCTGTTGCCGTCACTCCATGGAAGGGAGGGCGCATAACGCTTCAGCCTATCTTTCCGATCGCCCACCGCCTCGGAGCCACCGACACCAAGCGGTGCGTGCAGATAGGAGTGGCCGACCTACGTCAGCAGTTACTCTCAAGCCGCCTTTGTTTTGCCGAGGCCGCTGCGGGTTTCTTCTACCCCGACAGGGTGGGACTACAGGCCAAGGCCGGGCTACATGCCGGTCGCAACCTGGATCTCTACATCGACGGCGGCGTCACCTACAAAGCTAACAACAGCCCAAGCCACGGTTTTGGCGTAGTGCGCAACTCAAGGCTCATCAATGCCATGGCTCATGCCGACTACTACGAAGCCTACACAAAGTTGCAGATAGAACTCCAGGGCGGGCGATTCCTCTACGGTGACTACGGCGGCAGGTTGGATGTGACGCGGCATTTCGGCGAATACGCCATAGGCCTCTACGGCATACTCACCGGAGGCGAGCACAACGCAGGCTTCCATTTCGCCATTCCATTCGGAGGCAAGCGGCAGAAGCGCACTAAGGCCGTAAGGCTTAGGTTGCCAGAGTACTACGCAATGGAGTATTCCATGCAGTCGTTCTTCAAGTATTGGGAGGAAAACATGGGGCAAAGCTTCGCTACCCTACCCGACCAAAACAGAGCTGCCCACTATTGGGAACCACGCTTCGTTGAAGAATACATCCAGAGAATCCTAAACGGAAACTTTAAATAATTCAGGTACAAATAAAGCTTTATTAAACCATCTAATTTTAAACAAAATGAAAAAGTTCTTTTTCTCTCTCACCATGGTAGTCGCCCTCGTTGGCGTTTGCTTGGTAACATCTTGCAAGGACGATGACGAGCCCGTGCCCCAAGAGCAGCACAGCGGCGGTCAGCTCAACTGATTATTAGGTCACATCTATAATCATTGCAGAAATAAAGCGAGTTCTAAGTGAACTCGCTTTTTTTGTTTAGACCTGCATACATCAAAAAAAGGCCCAAGGGTTTCGGCCAGAACCCTTAAGCCTTTTGCCAATAACCCTTAAGGGTTTCGGCCAAAACCCTTAAGGGTTATTTTAACACTTTGCAACTTATGCACGCTGTGCGGCCCGGCACAGGCTTCTGCCGGGCCGCACAGCTCAACTGAGGAAAGCCTCTATCGAGCGGATTTCTCCATCCACTGCATCAGGCGTCGTCACGCTGACCTCGCGCCTGCCAATGACGAAGGTCCCCGTCAAGGGATTACGTATGTGGCGCCGTTGGGCTGTCGCATTGCCCGATGTGGTAAGGCATTGACCGGAAGGAATATCCGTAGGATTGTTCCCGAGCGAGAGTATGGAGCTATTGCCGAGGTTGACAACGGCATCGCTGACGCCAAGAGATTGCAGCAGGCGCCTGAGACGCTCAAGCGCATAGCCTTTCAACACACCCGAGAGGTCAAGCACAATGTCCTTTTCATGCAGGCGAAGGCAGCCGTCAGCGGTGAGTTCAACAGCTTTGATAAGGCCAGGCCGGAAGCCCGGAGAGTTCACTGTAATGTCAAACAGCCCGCCAGTCTCTGCATTAGCAGCGAGGCAGCGCTTGAGCAAATCATGCAGGTCATTGCTTAGAGCAACAGGGCGGGCTACGGCTTCTTTCACGGCTTTTGACAGCTCGCTGTCGGGGGCGAAGCGATTGCCCATCTGCTCAACAGCACTCAAATCATCGCGCACAGCGGCCTCGATCTGCTCAAACTCAGCCTCGCTCTGCTGCCCTGTCAGCAGCAGGTCGACACGCGTATGCATAGCCTCGAACCAAGCGTAGTAGCGGTTTGATGACGGCGAAGATCGGAAGAGATGGGGCATAACAAAAAAGTACCTCACGGTTCCCCGCGAGGCACTCTGATTAAATGGTTTAGCGTTGACGGCGACGCTGCCCTTCACGTTCGCCCCGCTGAACACGGTTAGGCTGCTGGCCGGTCAACTCTAGTATCTTTATGTTCTTGAAGTGTACTTCGTCGCCATGATCCTGCAGCAGAATATGGCCTTCGGAGGCATTGCCGAAGTTGGGCCAGTCGCGGTACTTGCTGTAGGCCACGAGAGCATTCCACTCCTGATCGTTGCGATTGTATTCCAACATCTTCACGCCGTTGAGCCAGTGCTCCACGTGGCGGCCACGCACGATGACGAGGGCGGTGTTCCATACGCCGATGTGGAATGGTTTCTGCTCAGGGGCGGGAATGAGGTCGTAGAGCGAGGCAAGCTTGCGGTTGCCTTTTACCCCCTTCTGGGCATCCGGGTGGCGCTCGTCGTCGAGTATCTGGAACTCGCAGCCGATGGCCGAGCCCTCGCCTTTGTTCATGTCCGGGTCGACGAAATACTTTATGCCGCTGTTGGCGCCGTTGGTTATGCGGAAGTCCACGGAAAGCATGAAGTTGCGATACTTGCGAGTAGTCACGATGTCGCCCCCGTTGGTGCTCTCGCCGCCGCCAGATTTCTGAACTATGAGCTCACCATCCTTGATTACCCATCCTTTCTCGGGGAAGCCATCGAGCTTGGCTCCGCGCCATCCATCGGTGGTCTTGCCGTCCCAGAGGAGCTTCCATCCTTCGGCCTGCTCGCGGGCAGACAGTGTGTTGTCAACGGCATTAACCTGCGGAGTGCTCTGATCTTCGGGAGTTGCATATCCAGCCACGTCCTTAGTGCAGATGCGGATATTGCGCCAGGCAATGGTCTTGCCTTCCTTCGACTGGTCCTTGCCGATAGCATGGACCTGAAGAGCTATGAAGCCGCTGGCATCTGCCTCGTCAATAAGGTCGGCGCAAGCTATGCCGTTAACCCATGTGCGGATGCGGTTGCCTATGGCTTCCACGCGGGCGCTGTTCCACTGGTTGTTCTTGAAAGCCTTCTGCGCACCCGTGTTCTTAATCATAGGATAAAGCCAGCCGCGACGTGCCTCATCGTAGATGCCGCCCGTCCATGCACGCGGAGCAGGGTCTATCTCAAACTGATAGCCGTGTACGCGCCCGTTCTGATAGGACTTTGTGCTGTGGCTGCGCAGCTGCACGCCTGAGTTGAGGGCGTCGTCGACCTTGAACTCGAACTCGAGGATGAAGTCGGCATAGTCCTTCTGAGTGCAGAGGAACGAGTTGTCGGTGTTCATCTTGGAGTAGCCTACGATAGTGCCGTTCTCCACTTTATACTTGGCCGTACCCCCGCGTTGCGTCCAACCGCTGAGATTCTTGCCGTTGAAGAGGGGTGTCCACTCCTGGGCAAGGAGAGGGAGTTGCGAGAATATCGCAACAAACATAACAGAAAGAAACTTTTTCATCGTATTACTATTATTATTCATTATTCACTATTAAATCTTATAATACTCTTCCCAGCCCTTGCGCGGCGGCAGGCCACCAGCGAGGAGGGCGTTGGCAAAGGCGTTGTTTGTGAACTGCTTAGTGCGAGGATCGAAGAAGAGCTGGGTGTTCAGGCGCTGGGCGATGACGCCGAGGCAGAACACCTGCGACAGCACTCCGTTTATCTCGAATGGCGAGCGTGTCTTCTCCCGTCCCATGCAGGCGAGGAGGAAGTTCTCCTGGTGATTACTCGGGCTCTTGGGCACTTCGGGCAGGCGGCTCTGCATCTCGCGGGCCTTCTCTTCGGGAATGATGGAGAGCGTGCTGCCGTGGCTGCCGCCCTTGAAGATGAGATCGCGGGAGTAGATGATCTTGCCGGGGTTAATCTTCGCACGAGGAGTGTCGCCCTGATTAGTGCTCGGGATGTTGGCGTTGTACTCCGAACCGCCGTAGCCTGCGGGCAGAGGCGGCAGGTTGTCGAGGCCATCGTACCAGGTGATGTCCACGGGAGGCATATTGCCGCGGGGGCCGAAGCGGAAGAGAATCGTGCTGGAATAGGGGAAGAAGAAATCGTTGTGAGCCTTCTGATTGAGCAGCGTCACTTCGTATGGCAGGCCGAGGTCGAGGAACTCATGCACGGTGTCGAGGATATGAGCGCCCCAGTCGCCAAGGGCTCCCATGCCGAAGTCGTACCACGAGCGCCACTCTCCCTGATGGTACTTGCTCGAATAGTCGTGCCACTGCGAAGCGCCGAGCCAAGTGTCCCAATCCATACCCTGAGGCAGTGTCTCAGCCTCGGGCAGGTGCTTGATGGCGGGATCGAAGTTGTGCCAGCGACGACTGTTGTTCATGTGAGCCGTCACGGCTGTGACATCTTTGATAATACCGGCTTCCTGCCAAGCTTTGAACTGGAAGTAATTGGCTTCTGAATGACCCTGATTGCCCACCTGGGTGGCAAGCTCCGGATGGCGGCGTGCCATCTGCATCAGCAGTTCGGCCTCGTGGAAGGTACGCACCATAGGTTTCTCCAGATAGATGTGCTTGCCGTGGGCGAGCGCCATCATGGCTATGGGGAAATGGATATGGTCGGGCACAGCGGCCACTACGGCCTCAAAGTCGCCTGATGCTTTCTCGAAGAGCTCGCGGAAGTCGCGGAAGCGCTTCACTTTAGGGTACTGGCTGAGCACCTTCTGGCACTGCTTGCCGTCGAGATCCACGTCGCAGAGGGCGGTGACTTCAACCATGCCTGTCTTCAAAAAGTCTTCGAAGTCCTGCTCGCCGCGGTTGCCGATGCCGATGAAGGCCACCTTCACCTTGTCTTTTTTTGCGTCAGTGCGTTCACGGGAAGTCATGAGGGTGGGAGCAGCAGAAGCTATGCCCGGCACATTGCTCAGAGCCAGACCTGCCATGCCCGCGCTCATAGTTTTCAGAAAGTTCCTACGGGTAGTCATAATATTCTATTGTTTACTTATTAATTATAGCGGTGTGAGGAATGATGATGACGACGATGCCGATGATACTGTTTCGGCTTATAACCGAACAGACGAGCAATGCCATAAACAAGCAGGCGAAGGACAATCCATACGCCATAGAGCACGGCCGTAGCCTCAAGGACATACAATATCGACGTCCACAGCTCTTTCAGAGGGGCACCATAGTGAAGGATTGCATAGACGTTCAAGCCCATGCCTATGACGAAACACACGAGCAGCGACAGCAGCTCAAAGCGGATGCGGCGGGAAGGAATGTGTATGTAAGGCATTTATAAAGTTGAATAATCCTATGCGACAGAGGTCGCGTACGGTTCATAATCTATTTTCATGTTTTCGGGGAAGGTGAGCGCCTTGCCCTGCACTATAGCCTCATGTCCTATCAGGCAGAGTTGCGTGGCATAGTAGCCCTCTTCGGCTATGCGCGGTGGCTGGTGCTTGGTGCAGACAGCCTCCACATACGCTTCCGTTAGCAGTTGCGTGCCGTCGCTGCCAGGGATGGTCCTGTCGGGAGCCACGCCCATAATGTATTCGCCCGGATTCTTGCTGGCCACCTCGGGATCCCAGCTGCTGCCCGCAAAGGTGTTGGCGCCCCAGATCTTGTCCTCCCACTCCATGAGCATCTGCACAAAGGCAGGAGCGGGCGCTGGCGCGTAGTCTTCGAAGTAGAACTTGCCGCGCTCAGGCTCCACGTTGCCAAGGCTGCCAAGCAGTTGCTCCTCAAGACCATAGAACTTATTGCTTATTACGGAGGCATAGGTCATCTGACGGCCGTCGTCGAACTCATAGATGCAATGCACATTGTCGAACACCTCACGGCCGTCCTTCCAATGCGTGATGGCACCAGTGCCCATGACCCGCACTGGCAGCTTGCCCAGTGCCCACGTGCCAACTTGCAACTGATGGCACGCCAGCTCCGTCATCAAGCCCTTCGACGACTCCTTATACAGGCGCCAGTTGATAAGACGCTCCAGCTCAGGCGATGGCACATCGCGCCGCCAGTCGTTGTTGCGATTCCAGTAAGCATGCACGGCATTTATGTCGCCGAAGATACCCTCATGCACCATATCCATCACTTTGATATAGCGAGGGTCGAAGAGCCGTTGCTGGCCCGTGAAGAACACAAGCCCCGTCTCCACATGCTTTTTGTAGAGGGCAAGCGTCTCCTCCATCGTATAAGCGATAGCCTTCTCGCAGTAAACATGCTTGCCAGCCTCAAAGGCATCCATAGCAATCTGATAGTGCGTGTTGAGCGGAGTGGCAATCACCACTCCGTCTATCGATTTGTCCTCCAGCAACTCGCGGTAGTCCTTGTAAGTCTTGGCTGTAGGCACGATATCCAGCGCCGCCTCGAGCGAGGGTTGATAGATATCGGCAAGAGCCACCACCTCACACTTAGGGTTCTGGGCAAGGAATCCAAGCAGAAAACGTCCACGAGAACCGGGGCCTATCATGCCCAGCCGGCAACGCTCGTGCGCGCTATCGTCGACCGTGGCGAAAGCCGAAAGCCAAGGACTTGTCAAAGCCAAAGCACCAGCTCCAGCAATACCTAAGTCTTTCAGAAATTGTCGTCTGTCCATAATATTACATATCTTTAACCCGTCGTGAAGATTAAAGAAACAATTCGTTTTCAGTGCAAAAATAAACATTAATTCCTTTTCCCGCCAATAAATCTGATATATTTTTCAAAAACAATCTCTTTTTATACCTTTTTCATTACGCAAAAAAACGTTGAACCAGAAAAAAAAAAGCTTCCAGAAGAAACTTTCAATAAAAAAAATGCATACCTTTACGCCATCTTAACACATCTTTCACCTAACCTAAAACATTAATTTGCTATGAGAATCGGAGTACCTAAAGAAATCAAGAACAATGAAAACAGAGTAGGAATGACGCCTGCCGGAGTTGCTGAATTAGTGCGTCATGGACATGAGGTTGCAGTCCAACAGACAGCTGGTTGCGGAAGCAGTTTTGCCGACGAAGAGTATGTCTTGGCAGGGGCGCACATCCTACCCTCAATCAAAGATGTTTATGAGTGGGCTGACATGATTATTAAAGTCAAGGAGCCTATAGAACCTGAGTTCAGTCTTGTCCGTCCCGGACAGCTGATTTTCACCTATTTCCACTTCGCCTGCGACCGGCCACTCACCGAAGCAATGATTAAAAGCCGTGCCGTCTGCCTCGCCTATGAAACCGTTCAATTGTCCAATGGCGCGCTACCGCTCCTCCTGCCTATGAGCGAAGTGGCTGGCCGCATGGCGACGCTCAACGGCGCATACTACCTACAAAAAACAAAGGGAGGCTGCGGCAAACTCATCAGTGGAGTGCCTGGCGTAAGTCCGGCACGTGTGCTCGTGCTGGGCGGCGGCGTTGTCGGAGAAGCAGCAGCGCGCATGGCGGCAGGATTAGGAGCCGTAGTCACAATTGCCGATGTCTCGCTACCGCGTCTCCGCCAGCTGGAGATGGAACTGCCAACAGGCGTGCACACGCTCTTTTCCACTGAACACAACATCCGCCAGGAACTACCCGCAACCGACATCGTTGTGGGAGCAGTACTCGTGCCAGGCGACAAGACGCCACACCTCATAAAGCGCGACATGCTCTCACTTATGCAGCCTGGAAGTGTTCTCGTAGACGTTGCCATTGACCAAGGCGGATGCTTCGAGACGTCCCGCCCGACCACCCACAGCGAACCTGTCTACGAAGTCGACGGAATCCTGCACTATTGCGTCGCCAACATCCCCGGCGCAGTCCCCAACACATCAACTATCGCACTGACCAACGCCACCCTACGCTATGCCATCAAGCTCGCTGACAAGGGATGGCGGCAAGCCTGCTGCGAAGACGAAAGCCTACGCAGAGGGCTCAACATAGTCGACGGGCACATTACCTACAAAGCAGTCGCCGATGTCTTCGGCCTACCCTATGAACCGATCAGTTTCTGAAGAAGCAACGACCTCTCAAACTGACGAAGGCTCGCACGATGATGGTGCGAGCCTTCATTCTTATCTCTATATATATGATTATCTTTCATATCACCCCACCCTAACGTTAACGACACTCTGTCGTCCCCGTTATGTAGGCCCACGTCCCCTGTAAGAGCAGAGGTATTTGCAAAAAAAAAGAGCTCCCCGACATCCTTCCGGACATCGGGGAGCTTCTTTGAAAAAGTGGCGGCTACCTACTCTCCCACGGGTGTGCAGTACCATCGGCGCAAGCGGGCTTAACTTCTCTGTTCGGGATGGGAAGAGGTGGGA